>CAZHSB010000001.1:0-100995 GCA_964534945.1 uncultured Bdellovibrionales bacterium
GTAAATGTATTATAAAATGTATTCGATGGCGTATACGTTGCAGTAAGGGTATTCGATAGTGTATGTGTATACGTTTTTGTTTGTTTGTTGCTTGGCGTATTTGTTTTTGTCAAGGTAATTGATGAAGTATACGTTTCAGTAAAAGTATTCGATGGCGTATATATTACGGTGTATGTTGAAGTTGGCGTCGGGGTAGGGACTGGACATATAACACTATACTCTCCTGCAGCTATATAACATCCATAAGTCTCATTAGTTGAACATATTTCTCCGATATTTTCATAGTTCCAATGAGAGCAACATGAATTTATACAAGGTGGAATCCCCGTTCCATCATAAACTTTCACAGGGATTAAACTATCTGTAGTAGTATTGTTTCCCAACTGGCCATTACTGTTACTTCCCCAACAGTATATTTCCCCATTACTTATCACTGAACAGGTATGTGCATAACCCCAACTTCCAGAACAAGACATCTGTATTACATTTGACAAATATGTTGTTTCTTGAGCTCCTCCTAATACTTTTATAGGCACACTACTTGATGTAGTAGAATTATTTCCTAATTGACCAGAATAATTATAGCCCCAACAATAGACAGCGCCATCCATTGCAACCGCACAAACAAAACTACTTCCAGCAGAAATTTGAACTATATTTGACAAATATACTCCTTCCTGTTCGCCCCCTACTACTTTTACTGGAGAAACTGATTTCAAATCAATTCCAGATTCTCCATTACCTAATTGTCCATATCCATTTGAGCCCCAACAATAAACTTCTCCACTAGATGTTAAAGCGCAAGAAAATCCATTAAAAGCAGTGGCGCCAACAGATACTTGAATTATATTTGACAAATAGGCTTTTCCTTCTTGTTCTCCCCCCACTACTTTTACTGGAATACGTGAACTTGAACTAGAATTTTCCCCAAGCTCTCCATAACTACCATGTCCCCAACAAAACACTTCCCCCCCAACAGTCAAAGCACACACATGAGGTTCTTGAGCTCCAGATCCTGGAGTACCTGTAGCAATAGAAACTTGGCTTACATTCATTAAATACATTCCTCCCTGTGCACCCCCCAACACTTGTACTGGCACTAAGCTTCTAGTAGTAGAATTATTACCTAATTGCCCATCATAATTACAACCCCAGCAATACACTGTTCCATCAGTCATCACAACACACGTAAACGCACTATCTTCTCCATCAGCAGTAGCTATTTGACTTACACCTGCCAAATATTCTCCTCCTTGAGCCCCCCCCCAACACTCGTACTGGCACTAAGCTTCTAGTAGTAGAATTATTACCTAATTGCCCATCATAATTATAGCCCCAGCAATATAGAGCTCCTGCAGAAGTTACCGCACAAGTATGATGGCTTTTAGTAGAAACTTGACTTACACCTGTTAAATATTCTCCCCCCTGTGCCCCTCCCAACACTTGTACTGGCACTAAGCTTCTTGTAGTAGAATTATTGCCTAATTGCCCATCATTATTATATCCCCAACAGTATAAAGATTTATTTGTATCATTCGTGATTCCACATGTATGAAAACCTCCTGCACTTATAGATTGTAACGAATTAGTAGCAGGAACCGTCTGAGCAAAAATATTTACTTGCAAAAAACTTGATAATATAAAAATAAAAAAAAGATAAGATTTTGGCCTATTATTTTTAATTAAAGGATTCCCAATTTTGGACACTATAAGAAGGTGCGAAAAAAATATATTTACGTCTTGGTATAAAACATTTTTAAAGAATTTCCAACAAATTACTGCCTTATTAACTAAATCTTTCATAAACAATTACCTTTAAAAAAACATTCTATCAATCAAAAAATATTTTTAAATTCTTAATAAATTTTATGTTAGCAATTATTCAAGCTACAGGAAATATAGAAAACTTTTACTTTTAATTAATTTTTATTGGGAAAACAACTAAAAATTAATAAATATTAAATTCATAATTATAAGAGCAAAAAAACCTGCCACAATATCATCTGCCATAATACCATACCCACGTGGAAAATTTTCAGCTTTTCCAATAAGCCATGGTTTCCAAATATCAAAAAGCCTAAATAATAAAAAGCCAACTATTATATGCAACCAAGAAGTAGAAAATAATATCGTAATATAAAAACCAGCCCATTCATCAATAACTATAAATTGCGGATCTTTATTAAATTTATTTTCTTCAAATTTTAATATTTCATTAGAAAAAAATGTGCCAAATATAACACTATAAGAGATTAAACCCAGAAGTAGATAAAAATCACTCTTAACATCTAAATTAAAAATCAATAATAATAAATAATAAACTAATAATGCACTTATCGTTCCAAAAGTCCCAGGAGATTTTGGAAGAAAACCTGCACCTAATCCACTTGATAAAAAATAATAAAATTTTTTCTTTTTATTCTCTTCCATACTCTTTCTTCTAATAATAATGAACTTTATTTATTTATATTTTTTAACTTCTTTTCTTTATAAATTTTTTTAGTTTTTTCTTTCTCAGTAACCTCTTTTAAAATATTTTCTGATATTTCTTTGTAATGCTCATAATCTAAGGTTTCATATTTTCCAACAGGAATATTTCCTAATTTAAAAGGACCATGTTGGATTCTTTTTAACTTCTCAACGGGATATCCAAAACTTTCCATTAAACGTCTTATAATTCTATTTTTCCCAATTCTGATTTCAACTTTTAGTCTTGTTGATGTATCAAATCTTTTTAACACTTCAATCTTCGCTTGTACTAAACCATCTGATAACCGAACACCATGCCGCATTTTGGCAATATCATTTAAAGTTACTTTTCCTTGCACTTTTACTTCATAAACTCTTATAAGATGGTATCTAGGATGCATTAAAATCTGTGCAAGTTCCCCATCATTCGTCATTAAAACAAGACCTGTGGAATCAAAATCAAGCCTTCCTATTGGAAAATATTTTTCAAAACGCTGTGGAAGTAAATCAAGAACCGTTCTTCTTTCTTCATCCTTATCACAAGTAGTTACAACACCACTTGGCTTATGCAAAAGAATAATTCCCTTAGATGGAAGTTTTAATATTTTATTATTTAATTTCACTTGATCTTCAAATGCATCAACAGATATCGCACAATTTGTAACCAAAATATTATTTACCTTTACTTTTCCAGATTCAATTAATTCTTCTGATTTCCTTCTTGAGGCGACACCACATTCTGCGAGAAATTTTGCAAGTCTAATTTTTTTACTCATCTTTACTCTCTCCTGGATCCTCTACAAGATTAGAGACCTCTCTCAAATTTGGTAAATCACCAAGTGATTTTAATCCAAATACCTTTAAAAAATCATCAGTAGTTGCATATAAAGCAGGCTGTCCGACTTTATCAGCATGCCCAATAATTCTAATAAGCCTTCTATTAAGAAGCGTTTTTATCGTAGGTGTCGCATCTACACCACGTATTCTTTCTATGTCACTTTTTATAATTGGCTGACGGTAAGCTACTATAGCCAAAGTTTCTAATGCAGATGCACTTAATTTCCGCGGTCGTTGCATTTTTAATCTTCTAATTATTCCAGCATAAATATCCTTAGTCCTTAATTGATACTGAGAATTAAGCTCAATTAGCTCAAAGGAAGATTCATCACTATTGTATTTTTTTTTTAATTCTTCAATCCAATATAAAATTTGCCCTTCAGAAACTTGCAAAATTTCCTTAATTCTTGATAAAGATAACTCTTCCCCATTAACGAATAATAATGCTTCTAAAGCCTGAGCATTCAAGTCTATATCTATTTTTTCATCGTCTTCTTCTTTCTGTAAAACCTCCTCCTGATCTTCCTCGTCTTGGATATTTTGATCATCAATCAATTCTTTAGAATTCTCTTTTATAAAAGCAGCTTCCAACATCTCACTTTCAATATTATTTTCCATGAACCCTGTCTCATTGTCACCATTTAACATATTTTCTTTCCTATCTTTACTTACTAAACTGCCACATTAAGATTAGACTCTGATTCATATTCCCTTTTAAACTTTTCTTGATCAAAGTCAAATTGATTTAAGCCTATGCTAATCTCCTCAAAAGCATCACCTTGATATAATTTCAAAATATGCCTTCTACAAAGCTCTAAAATTGCGCAAAAGGAATTTGCAACCTCAATTAATGATTTTACATTTTCCATCAAATTAGAAAATTTTATAACGCCGTCAGAAGACTTTATTCGATCTAGAATAATCATCATTCGCTCTACAATAGAAACATTATCGACTTCTACGACATACTCTCCTCTATCTTTGAGCCTTTTTAACATATCTCTAAATGCAAATACTAATAACATCGAATCATGATCTTTTATCGGGGCATCTACGTTTTCAATATTTTTCAAGCTTGAAGGCCTTGAAAATACGTCTAATCCTAAAATCTTTGACTTGGATAATTCCTGCGCACCTTCCTTATAAATTTGGGCTTCTCTTAGCCTTCTTAATAACTCCTCATGCGGATCAACAAGATCTCCATCTTCATTGATTTCCATTTCCACAGGATCATTTAATAAAACTGAAGACTTTATAGAAAGGAGTGTAGTAGCCATAACCAAATATTCACCTGCAACATCAAGATCAATTTTTTTCATTGCTTCTAAACATTCAAGATACTGGTTAGCAACTTGCGCTAAAGATAATTTTTCTATCTCTAATTCATTTTTCTTTACCAAATGAAGAAGTAAATCTATAGGCCCATCAAAGCTATCAAGTTTTAACTCAAAAAAACATTGGGATGATTCATTGTTATTTTCAATAATATTAGATACGGACATTTTTCAATAAACTCTTTACACAATAAGTACTAAAAATATTCTCGCCATCAGTCTATAACATTTATATTTATTTAGTCAAAGGGTTAAATATTCTGTATAAAATGACAGCTGTTGCTTGAGATACATTCAATGAATCAATTTTTCCAACCTGTGGGATTTTTACCATGAAATCAGCCTCATTTTTTAAAGCCTTTTTTACACCATCACCCTCTGCTCCCATAACTAAAACGGTCTTTTGAGGAACATCAAATTCATTTAAATTTATAGCCTTTTCTCCCACGTCTGCAACAATAATCCAAAACCCCTCTTGTTTCAGTTCTCTAATAGCAGACAACAAATTACTAACCTCTATTCTTCTTACAATTTCAGTAGCTCCGACAGAAGCTTTACTTACAACAGGCGTTATAGAAACTCCTCTATTTTTTGAAAAAAGTACAGCATCAACTCCAAAACATTCAGAGGCCCTAAAAATAGTTCCTAAATTGTGCGGATCTTCTACAGAATCTACAGCAACGATACATATCTTTTCTTTTTCTGTAACACTTAAATCCTTTAAATATTTTTTTAATGAATGATCTTCATTATCTTTGACACAGGCCACAAAACCTTGGTTGTTTTCAACGTGAGAAATTTTTTGTAAATCAAATTTTGATACAGACTCTAATCTTATATTATTTTTTTTAGCAAACTGTAAAATTTCATTATTTTTGTGATCACCATTTTTTTCTTCAAAATAAATTTTTATAATTTTCGATGGAGCATATTTTAAAAGCTCATAAACAGCATTTCTTCCAACAACAAATCTTGCCCCTTCATTAAAACTATTCTTATTTTTTTCGCAACCCTTTTTTATATTTTTCATCTTTAACAAAAACTCTTATACAAATCTAAAAATTGTCTTGCAGTATTTTTAAAATTCAAAACACTTCTCACATATAAGGCGACCTTTTGTCTTTTTTCTACACGTTGCAATGCCCCAACAGCTCTTTGCATCGCATTCTGTATTGATTCCTGCGATGTTGGATCACATTCTATGACAAAAGGCCTAACCTCCATCCTTATCTCCTCTATTGCCAAATTCGTAGATGTTACGACAGGAAGCCCTTGAGAAAGCGCCTCATAAATTGGGAATCCAAAGCCTTCGGCTAATGATGGGAAAATCAACGCTCTTGCTTGAGAATACAAACTTGGCATTTCTTGTTCTGGCACATTAGTTAAAATTTCAATATTTTCAATATTGTTATTTTTAATAAAAACATCTAACTGATTTTTTAATTGAACCGAACTTGCAATGATTTTTAACCTCATATCCTCCGAAAATTTAGTTTCACAAAAAGCATCAATTACACGACGTACATTCTTTCTAGGATCTTGAGAAGCAAACGCAATCAAAACAGGTTGTTTATTTTCTTTATTCGGAAGATTAGATTCTATGTATATAGATTTTAATCCAGGAAGTATCGTGCAAACATTGTTTAACTTACTGTATGTCCTCTTTAAATCATCATAGACAGAAAAAAGATCCGTGGCAATAAAGTCTGCTTTTTTAAACTGCAATGCAAATAGCAAACGATAAACAAATACTTTAAAATTACCGTAAACCCCATCAAACTTTTTTACAGGATAAGCCTGAAACAAATCATGTATTGTTAAGATCTTTTTTGCATTACCAAAAATCGGCATGATATTCGATGTGGCATGCAAAATTTGAGTATTGTTAAATCTTCTAAAAAAATCGAAGAAAATTCCAACTTTTCTGTGATGTAAAAAATCTGTTAGCCGTTCCACCTGTATTTCTAAATCAGAATACCTTAATCTTATAGACTTAATCTCTTTTTCTTGCTCATCAGATCCAGAAAAGACAACTTTTAACGGAAAAATTACACTTCCTAACTCTTTGTTGTCTAACGTTACTGCACATAATGCGTTTAAAAGCTCTGTTCCATACACCCAAATTCCTGCCGACTTTGTTTCATGTCTTCCGAGGAACAATGTCAACTTGCTTTTTTTCGTATTCATAAAACTACACTTCCTACAAAAAAATTTTTATCGCTTATATTTTTAGCCTTGCTATTATAGTATATTTTAAAATATTGTAAAATTCCCCTTCAGGAGTCTTTGACTTTGATGTTTTCACTTAATAAAAAATAAAAATATATTATTTCTATAATTGTTATAATAGGTTACAATTTCTTTCAATGAAGTGTTAGTTTACCTTTTTATTTTTTTATTTTGAATAAATATGAACTCAAATAATGATAATTCGCCATTAATTATTCAATGCCCAGAATGCCATACAAAATTCTCAGTAAACGAAAAAGCAATTTCCGATATAGATACTCCACAATTTCATTGCTCGCGTTGTGACAATATTTTCTCAATATCTAAAAAAGATTTAAAAACTACTCAATTCAAAATAGAAGGAGAAAAAGAAGAGGAGCCATTTACATTATTATCAAACGAAGACCATTCTTTAAAAGATGAAAAAAAAAGAACAAGTGCTTTCTTAAAAAAAGCAGACTTATCGATCTCAAACAAATCTATGGAAAGTATCAATACAGCATCAAAGACATCTCCATATCACAGTTTTAGTATACCTCAACAAACAAAATTTTTTGAAGAAGATAGCAAAAAGGATATAGAAGAACAAGAAGAATTAAATCTTCAATATGACACACATCAAAATACAAATGAGCAATTTAATAACGATGATAAAGAAATAAATTCTTGGTTAGATGATAACGCTAATGAATTTTCTGATAGTTTGTCACAGTACCAAAACAATTTTGGACGAGATCATCTAGGAGACGACAATGATAATGAAGAAGATTTATTAGCACCTCCTAAAAAAAAGCATCAGTGGGAAGATGAAAATTTTGAACCAATATCAGACATCCCCGATGATTTTCAAGAATTGAACTTTTCAAAAAGGCAAATTCGTTCTTGGAACGCTATGCTTAGATTAATCTTTTTTCCGGTCGTTTTTTTAATTATTCTAGCAATAGGAGGTTTTTATTCACAATATCATAAGGAATTGTTCAAAAAATTTGATATTGGGTTATTTTCTTCTGGAAACGTCCCTCCTGCAGGATTATTCTTAAAAAATTTAAAAATTCAATCTACGACATTAAACAATGGAGAAAATATAAAACTTATAACAGGAAAGCTAGTTAATGATTCTGCTTTGGCGATAAATAATGTAACCCTTGAATCTTTTTTGTTCGATGATCTTAATAATGTAATTGTTATCAAAAAGACTAACGCAAACTCACAACTTGGCTCCTATAAATTGAAAGATTTAACAACATTAGGAACCGATATTATCGAAAATTTTCAATCATCCAAGATGAGTAAGAAAAAACGATTAGCTCCAGGAGAACAGCTAAAATTTGCCATTGCTTTTACTAATTCAGATTATTTTAAAAAAGCCAAATCCTATACTGTACGAATCTATTCTACTTCTTAAGTGACAAGTTGAAAAATAATGGAAATAATTATAGGAAAAAATAGTCTTATAGCCAAACCATCTCAAGACAAGTCATTAAAAAAGTCAAAAAATAATTTTCAAAATTTTTTCTAGTATATAAACTTCTTTTCTATGTTGTGAAAAATAAAAAGTTGTATTAAATTTTAAGCATGGATAAGAATGCTACAAATAAATTTAAAGATAACTTGCAAAAAATGGCAGATTTAGCAATGAGCATTGCCTCATCTTATAGTGCTTTTATCTTCCTCCCAAAAGAACAAGATTGTTCTCAAAAAAATGACGAAAAATTATTGGAATTACAGGCATTCGCCTCTCAAGAAAAAAATTTCAATACAAAGATTACTGTAGGTATAAATAGCGGAATTATAGGATATGTAGCAAGACATAGAAAAGCCATCCACATTTCTCCTTTCGATAAAGATAGCAAACATATTGGCATTTATTACACGGATGAAAAATTAAAAAGTATTTTGGCATTACCAATTGTACTTGATAACTTTAGCGACCAAACGGGGGTATTGCTTTGCGATAGTAAAAAAGCTTTCGCCTTTTCAAAGCTTCAATGTTCTATATTAAATAAATTAACGGGGCAAATTTCCACTCTTTATAATCTTTCATCTTTAGTAACCCCGACTGCCAAAAAACAAGATTGGGCTTCTTTCATTAAAAAATCAGAAAAAATTATTGATACACTTACCCCAAACTGCGTGGATATCTTGCGCATGAAATTAACAAATCTTGAAGATGCTGAGGCAAAAATAGGCAGTGGAAAAATAATTGCTGTCACGGAGGCTATAGAACGTTTAATGATTCAATGCATTCCTCCGCAATCGACGACTTTCAAGTTGCCATTAGGAGATATAGTTATCATCCTAGATAACATGATGACAGGACATATAGAAAAAAAAATACTTTCAATAGTAAAGCGTGTTTCTTTATCACAAAAAGTAGAACTAAAAATAGAATTTACAAAACGTTCTTGTAGAGCCTTAAAACATCCAGTGTATAAACTAGAAGATCTTATTTCAAGATGTAGAAAAGACGAAAATTTAGAGTTAACGAAGGTCGCCGTTTAGAAAATTGCAAAAAAGAAAAAGCATGAAGTTATTATTAAAAAAATCATCTTGCGATAATAAAAAATTATCTTCACACCTTATCGGAATACAAAATGTTTTTGCTATAGACCTTGGAACATCTTGCACAAAGATTTATAGTAAAAATACTGATCTTATGTCTTCTCAAGAATCCATCTTGTCTATTTGGAAAAATAGCAATAAAGTTTTTGCTTTTGGTAATGTAGCAAAAAATTTATATAATAAATTACCTCAAAATTACGTTTCGGCATCTCCCATAAATGGCGGATTAATCGAAAATAAACATTTAACAAAGCTACTATTAAAATGCTTATTAAATAATATAACTACAAAATTCACACTTTCAAAATCTTTAGCATATTTTATCTATGATAGAAATTTTGATGAAAATTACAAAACAACCATTACTTCAATTTTAAAAGAACTTAATATTGGAAAAATTCAATTCATTGATAACATTGAATCCTCATCTATAGGAATGAATTTAAATATGAAAAAAGATATTCCATTTGTAATTTTAAAAATTGGGGCAGGCTCTTCATCTATAAATATTATAAAAGATTTTCACACGATTCATTCAAATAATATTTCTTTAACAGGCGATAGAATAGATTTAGCTATAATAAATTTTCTTTCTAACAACAAAAACATACAAGCTTCAAAAATTGAAGCAGAAAAAATAAAAAAAGATCTTCTAAGCGTGACAAAACCAATCGAAAATGTGTCTCGAAACTATTACGGAAAAGATCTTCTAACAGGATATCACAAAAAATTTGATATAAGTAGTTTTGAAATACATCAAGCGATTATTCCTCTTTTTAATCAATTATTAGATGAAATAATTAATTTTTTTACATCACAAAGCGATTCTGTAAAAGATTCCTTATTAAATTTTGGATTATACCTAACAGGTGGAGCAAGCTTAACGATGAATTTAATTCCTTTCTTGTCTAATAATCTTCAAATACCAATAACAATATCAAATACTCCTGAAAATGATGCGATACTCGGAACAAAGATAATCTTAAAAAATCAAAAAGAAATGAAAACTTTTTGCGCTTCAGCATAAAAAATGCATACTAATTTGACCGATTGCATAAAAAGAATTATTCTCTGAAGATGAAAAAAATTTCGATTCAACAAAATATGCCTATTCAAAATAATGTTATTACGACTGGATCATTTGTTTCATATGAACAAAATAATAAAATTTATCTTGCTAAAGTAATAAATTTAAAAAATGGCAAGCTTGTCATTGAAAATCATGTAAATAAAGAACTCGAAATACAATCAGAAAGACTTTATATATTGCCAAAACCAATGAACCTAGAATTAACATTAAAAGAACTTTTTGATTTATGCAATGAAAAGATAAAAAGTATAAACCTAGAAGAAATTTGGGATTTAGTCCATGATGATTATTCTCAAATTTCAATATCGGAATTAACACCTCTTTATTTTGGAAAAGATATATTAGAAGATCATTTTTCTTTACGATTAGCATTGATTAATGACAAAATTTATTTCAAACGTTTAAAAGATTCATTTGAGCCAAGGAAAAATACTAGCATTGAGGAATTAAAAAAAGCCGTATTAGCTGTGGAAAAAAAGAAAGTTAATTTATCAAAAACATCAGATTTTTTTAAAAGACAAATAATTGAACATAAAAAAGATGATATCCCCTCTGAAATAAGAGAAAATATAAAATTGCTTTCAGAATATGCTTCCGATAAAGAGGGTTTTTCAAATAATGAAATAAAAGATATAAAGGAACTAATCACAACTATAAACTCAGCTTGTAATTTTGAAACACAAAATACCTCACCCAAACAAGCATTTTTTTTATTAAAATCTGCAAATATTTTTACAAAACATGAAAATTTATTTTTCTTGCGACATGGCTTTCCAAATACTTTTCCAAATACAATAAAAGACGAAATCACTAATATAAAAAATTTATTAAGTGAAAAGATATCATCAAACGATCGTGAAGATTTAACTAATCTTTACATTATGTCAGTAGATGATATCTCTACATTAGATATCGACGATGCAATCTCAATTGAGAGAAATGAAGATGGAACTTTTTCAATTGGAATACACATAACCGACTTAAGCGAATTTATTCCTATAAATTCAATAATTATGAGAGAAGCAACAATAAGAGGAACATCTTTATACCTTCCAGAAAAAACGTATAATATGCTCCCAGATGAAGTTGCTAATAATCTTTTAGGATTAATAGAAAATAAAGAAAGGCTTGCATTAAGTTTAATTATTCAAGCCGATAGAAATTTTAATATTTTAAATTCATCTTTTAAACGTTCAAAAATTAAAGTTACTAAACGCTTAACATATGATGACCTAGATGATTTGCTAGAAACGTCTGATGATGAAAATTTATTATTTCTTCATAATTTTGCTGTAGAACATGAATTAAAAAGAGTTAACGCTGGAGCTTTTTCAATAACAAAAAAAGATGTTAATATTTCACTAGATGAAAATTTTAATGTATCTTTGTTAGAAAACGACAAGTCAACTCCCGCACAAAATCTTGTGGGAGAATTGATGATTTTATTTAATAATTTGTTTGCAAATTTTGCTAAAGATAATAATATCCCTCTATTTTTTAGGGGACAGGGAAAAGCAAATGAGATTTCTGAAGAAATTTGCAACATGCCAGAAGGACCCGTAAAAAATTATCTTATTCGCTCGAATATGGCTCCATCAGAAACAACGATGACTCCTATTGCCCATTCTGGACTTGGACTTAACGCCTATGCACAAGCGACTTCCCCCTTAAGAAGATTATTTGATCTTATAAATCAAACACAAGTAAGCTCATTCTTAAAAGACAAAACGATTTCATTTAACAAAGAAGAACTTACAAAAATTTTGGCTTCTTTAGAAGAATCTTTAAAAACTGCAGGACAGATAACAAAAGAAACAAAACGATATTGGTTAATAGAATATTTAAGATTAAGAAAACAAAAAAATGATCTAATTTCGGGAATAGTATTAAGAACTGATTTAAAATTTCCATTAGTAGAGCTTGAAGAAGTCTATATGAATTATATAATAAAGCCTAAAAATCCTGTTGCAATAGGCGATAAAGTAACTTTAAAGATAAATAATGCTAACCCGAGAGAAGATATCCTTAGCCTTTCTTAATTTGACATTATTTAAATAAAATAATTTTATATAAAAAATTCTAAGTTCATTTTTAAAATTTTTCTTATTACCGATGTCCTCATACTAAACTTATTTTTTTCTTCAATAGACATTTCTGCAAAAGTTTTATTAGACCCATTTGGTATAAAAATCTTATCCCAACCAAATCCATTGTCCCCTAATACTTCTTTTGAAATTTTTCCATCTGAACGTCCCTCAAAAAAAATACTTTTCCCTTGTTTATCCTTAATTCCCACGTATGTAATTGCATAAGACTTGTCATTTTCTGAGAAAGCATGAACAAGATTAACTATTCCACTATTGCCGATTCCTTCTAAAAAAAACTTTATAAAAGGCCCAGGAAGACCTTTTAATGATTCTATAAACAATGAAGAATCTTCAACCATTATGGCATCAAAATGAAAATCCTTTTTAGACATTAAAACATGATACGCTTGTTCCAACTTATCTTCTATTATTTCTTTTAAATCTAAACTCTGTATTTCTTTTAATGGTAAATCAAGGTTTAAAAGCTTTGGAAAAAAGCTTTTAAACTCTACGATTTTCCCCTCATTTCCAGAAATAAAATAAACTTTTCCACTCATAAAAATCCTTAAAATGTCGATATAAAAAATATTATCTATTGTTGCTATACCGAAAACCATATAACATATTATCCCATGAAAATAAAGAAACAAAAAAATATTGCACTGTTTCCATTATCAGCAGACCCTATTACAAATGGCCATATTGATATAATAAAACGCGCATCTCTTTCTTTTGATAAAATTATAGTAGCAATAGGCAAAAATTCTGCTAAAGATTATCTATTACCAATAGAAAAAAGAATTTCCATTCTTAAATTTTGTTTTAAAGATGATCCTAACATTATAGTAAAAAGTTATTCGGGATTACTTCCAGATTTTGCAAGAGAAAATGATATTCACACAATTATCAGAGGCATAAGAAATAAAGATGATTTAGAATATGAAAACACTTTACAACAAACTTGCAAAGGACTTTGCGCTAATCTTGATGTATTTTTATTAATTTCGAATCCTAGTTTTTCCCATGTTAGCTCTTCCTTGGTAAAAATGCTTTTATACGACAACGCTTTTATTCATGAATATGTCCCTTTAATCGTAAAGCAAACATTGGAAGAGGCCGTATTAGGGAGATTCATTATTGGTATAACAGGAGAAATCGGAGTAGGAAAAACATATATATCAAATAAGCTTATTACTCTTGCAAAAGAAAATAATATCGAAGCACATAACATAGAACTAGATGAGCTTGGACATGATATATTAAATAAACTAAATGATCCTTTTTATAAAAAGATAAGACAACACTTAGTAGAAATTTTTGGAGGAAAAATCAGTATAAATGGAAATTTTATTGATAGAAAAATTTTAGGAAAAATAGTTTTTGAAAATCAAAAATCATTGGACAAATTAAATTCTATTATGAAAGAAGCTATTTTAATTCGTCTTAGACAAGAAATTTCTAACAAAAAAGGACTTATCTTAATAAATGGAGCGTTGATTGCCGAATTTAATATGGCAAATTATTGTAATAATAATATTGTCTTAATAGAAGCATCTTCCTCTTTACAAGGAAAAAGATTAAAAAATAGAAAATTTTCAAAAGAACAAATTAAAAGAAGAATTGAGTCTCAATATAATAACGAAAAAAAATTTATTACCTTGAAAAATATTATAAAAAATGAGGGCTATGGCACTATCTTTAAATTTTCAAATGAAGATGCTTCTGATAAAGAAATAAAAAAATTATTTTTAAAAATTAAAAATAATTTTAATTTAAAATAAATCTTATTTCATCTTAATGGGCATCAGCCCAAGAATTTCCAGTTCCCACATCAACCATTAAAGGCAAAGAGAGTTTTACTACATTTTCCATCTCTTCTTTTATAAACTTTTCAGCTTCTTGTCTGAAATTAACATCACATTCGAAAACAAGTTCGTCATGAATTTGCATAATCATTGAAAGTGGCATTTTATTTTTTGTAATTTTTACATAAATATTAATCATTGCTAATTTTATTATATCAGCAGCTGTTCCTTGTATTGGCGCATTTATCGCTATTCTATTTAAATATCCTTTATCTCTTCCATCTTTATCTATTGTTGACACAAATCTTTTTCTTCCAAACATTGTAGAAACATAGCCATCTTTTTCGACATCTTGTAAAAGTTTATCAAAATAAGCTTTTACGCCACGATATTTAATAAAAAATCCCTCAATATATTTTGTAGCAAGCGAAACACTTATATTTAATTCTTTTGAAAGTCTAAAAGCACTCATACCATAAACAACACCAAAGTTTATTACTTTTCCAAGTCGTCTTTGCTCTGCAGTTGGAATTTCGTCTTCTTTTAAATCAAAAATGAATTTTGAAGTATTGGTATGAATATCTTCTCCATTTTTGAAAGCTTCAATAAGAGCCTCGTCTTGGCTCATATGCGCCAAAACTCTTAATTCAACTTGTGAATAATCAGCAGAAATAATTATTTTTCCTTTCGGTGCACAAAAAGCTGAACGAATTTCTTTTCCCTCTTTTGTCCTAATTGGAATATTCTGCAAATTTGGATCCGAGCTCGATAGCCTTCCAGTTCCCGTTACCGCTTGGTTGTATTTTGTGTGAAGACGTCCTGTTTTTAAAGAAACAAAACTAGGAAGTGCATCTACATAGGTAGATTTCAACTTAAAAATAGCCCTATATTTTAATAATTTTTCTGCAATTGGATGAATATTTTTTAATTTTTCCAATGTTGTAACATCTGTAGAAAATCCAGATTGTGTTTTCTTTAATCCAAAAGTTGAGATTTTAAGATTTTCAAATAAAATAACTCCCAATTGTTTAGGAGAATTAATATTAAAATGACACCCCGCTAGCTCATAAATTGAAGATTCTGCTTCCTCTAATTCTTTTTGCAAAAAAATAGAAATTTTTCCAAGTAACGATGTATCAATAAAGACCCCATTTAATTCCATGTTTGCCAAGACATCAATAAGTGGTAAATCAATATCATAAAAAACATTTAAGAGCCCTTTTTCCTTTAGCTCCAAATTTAATTTTACATACAATAACCATGAAAAATGTGAATCTTCTGCTGAATATGAAGTTGCCGAAGCTATATCTACTTGAGAAAAATCTCCACTCTTGCCTGCGACATCCTTATATTCAGAAGCATTTAACCCTAAATACCTTTTTGAAACAGAAGAAAGGCTAAAAGACGTTTCATCAGGACTTAAAAGATATGCAGCTATCATAGAATCAAAAGCAACTCCACTAACAGTAACATTATAATTTTTAAAAATCTGAATATCATATTTTAAATTATGCCCTGTTTTCTTAATATCTTTATTCTCTAAAATACCTTTTACACTTGAAATAAATTTTTTCATAGGAATTTGATGGTTTTCAGCAAAAAGCTCTATGTGTGACAATGGAACATAAAAAGCTTCTGATTGATTCCAACAAAACGAAACGCCAACAAGCCTTGCTTCTACCGTGTTTAACGATGTCGTTTCCGTATCAAACGCAAAAAAACTTTGTTTCATTAATTCGCCTAGAAAATCATCAAAATCTTCTTCTAATACCATTTTATACTGATATACTTTTTCATCACTTTTTTTTTCTTTTGATTCAAGCTGATCTTTTAAAAGACTTTGGAATTCAAACTCATTTGCCAATTTGCTCAACGGCTCAAAATCATTTTCTTCTTTCTTGAAGAAATTACTAAAATCATCTTCATTAAAAGATGAAAAATCTTTATCATCTAAAAATAACGGAACATTTTTTTCTAAATCTACTAAACTCCTACTAAGGAAAAGAGTTTCTTTATTTTCTTTTATATTCTCAACAAGTGTTTTTGCCCCTCTTATACCCTTATCATTTTCAATTTCATCTAATGAAGATAATAAATTTTCTATATTTCCATATTTTTCTAACAATGTAATCGCTGTTTTTGGACCTAACCCACGAATCCCAGGAACATTATCTGAGGTATCGCCAACTAGTGCTAAATAATCTCCCACTTTTTCTGGAAAAATTCCCAACTTCTCTTTAACACCTTCTTTATCATAATGCTTATCTTTCATTGTATCCCAAATTGTAGTGCTATCATCTACAAGTTGCATTAAATCTTTATCAGCAGAAACGACTTCAACTTCAAAACCTAGTAAATGTGCTTTTTTAGTGACTGTTGCAATAATATCATCTGCCTCAAAGCCCTCTTTTTCTAATACTTTCATTCCAAAGGCTCTTACAAAATCTCTAAAAAAGGGCATTTGAACAGCTAGCTCTTCTGGGCATTTTGCTCTATTTGCCTTATATTCATTATATAATTCATGTCTAAAATTTTTCTTTCCAGTATCAAACACCGAAACTATATAATCAGATTCAATACTGTTTAAAAGCTTCAAATACATTTTTAAAAATCCATAGAGAGCATTTGTTGGAAAACCAGATTTTGTAGTTAATGATCTGACAGCATAAAATGCCCTAAAAATATATCCCGATGAATCTATAATATAAATTTTCTTCATTTTTTATTTCTCGTTTATCTCTTCTAAAAATTTATCTTCTAATGTCTTTTTGCTTTTAATTTCTTTTATCAAAATATCCTTATCTAAAAGATATTTCATTACCTTTTTCATAACATCTTCTTTTCTTAATTTTTCCTCATCAAAAGTAACTATTAAATTATCATCTGATAACGAAAAATTAAAATCACAAAACACACCTCTAATATCTTCTAATGAAAATTTATCTTTTTCAATTCTTAGGACAATTTCATCGTTTTGTCCTAAGAAATCTTTCATTAACCCTTGAGATTTTAATATACCATGATCTATAAAACAGATATAATCACATAAGTCTTGAAGCTCTAAAAGATTATGAGAACTTATTATAACTGTAGATTGTTCCTTATAACTTTTTATAAGCTCCCTAATTTTAACTACACTTTCAAAATCAAGTCCTGCAGTAGGCTCATCGAGTAAAATAAGACTCGAATCTTCTAAAAAAGCTTGTATAACCTTTATCTTTACTTTCATACCAAAAGAAAGTTTTGATATTTTTTCATTATACTTATCTTCTAAATCAAAAAAATTAATTAAATACCTTATTTGTTCTTTTCTTTTTTTTGAAGGGATTAAAGATAATTTTGAAAATAATTCTAGCTCTTCTTTTACGCTAATAAAATCATGAAGTTTTGCATTTTGCGGTAGAAATCCTATATGTTTTTCCTTTAAAAATTTTATATGATCTACACCATCAATTAAAATTTCTCCATTATTATAATTTAAAGCATTTGCTACCAAAGAAAAGGTTGTTGTTTTCCCCGCACCGTTTGGCCCGACAAAAGCCGTAATCGTATTTTTGGGAACAACAAATGACAGCTTGTCTAAAGCTTTTTTTAAAAAATATTTCTTTGTTACATTTCTAAATTCTAAAATATTTTCCATAAATATTTACTAATTTTTAAATTTCTTTTTTCCTACACACTAAATATGTTAAAAATATAAATAATACACTGTAAATTCCAAAATCCATAATTAGCCGATAAGATTCATCTCTTCCAAGTAAAATTTCAAAAATAAAATCTTTTTTTAATGGAGAAAATGGAAGTTCCGGTGCTACCATAATCAAAATAACCGAAAATATATTAACACTTAAAACTGCGAGCCCAGATGATCTAAAGAAACTTGAAATAAACATTACAAAAGACAAAAAAAACATAAAGCTAGTCGACTCAAGAATACAAGTTTTCGTTAAAACTTTTGTAGTCATCTGTTCTTCCATTAAAAAGAAATAAACACCTACGAAACTCAAAATATAAAAAATTATATAAAATACACTATGCGAAAAAAATTTTGATAATACATAAGAAATTTTTGAAGTTCTCGTAAAAATTAACGATAAATTTTCTTCTTGATAATCTTTCGAAATTATATCGAAACTAACATACATCATTAACGATACTATAGTTATCAAAGAAAAAATTTGAAAAAGCACAAACTCTCCAGGAATTTTTAAGATAGGTACTATTTGATAATAGATATTGTCCAAATTTAAATTCGTTAAAATTTCCTTTAACGCTTTCATCTGGACATTTATATCATTGGGAAAATCCTTATTCACTTTTGCTTGCAGAAAATTCATTGCTAGGGAAAAAGAACCTTGATAAAAAGCATAAAAGAAAATAAAAAAAATTGATCGCTTTCTAAATAAAAGATTTTTTAATTCGAATTTAAACAATATAAAAAATTTACGAAAAAACTTCATTTTTCCATTATACTGTTTTTTTCTTTTTTTAAAATGGTCACTCTCTTAATTTACAACTAGATCCTGAGAATAAAGCGGAAAATGCGGTATTTCTATGACAAAATATTCTCCACTCTTTGAACGAAATGTATAAATACTTCGCATAGATCCAAAAGGATCCTTTATTTGTGCCTCACTTGTATATTCAAATGCATCACCTCGTTGCAACACTGGGAATTTACCATCAATTCCCATTCCTACGGTTTCTGAAATAATCATTTCACCAGATTTTAATAATAAATATCTTTCTAAAAGTTGTATTTCTTCATCTGCAAAATTTTCTATTTTTACATTATACTCAAAAGAATATAGGTTATTCCTCGGATCAGAGTCTGACGTAAGATAAAACGGCTCAATTGAAATTTTTACTTTTTCTTTTTCAAAAGACATGCAATTAATCCTTAATCTTTTCTTAAGATAACATATAAAAAACATTATAGAAATTAGAAAATTTTTAACTTAAAACTAAGTTTTAAGTTTTTTATTTATACTTAAGATATTTTTGCGTTTTTCCGTTATATCTTTTGAGTTTCTAAATATTACGAGGAAAAAATGAACGTAATCTTAGGGTTAATCGGTGTTGTACTTTGTCTTTTTATAGGATTAGTTGGACCTGGAGGTCCTCCAGCAATTCTTATGCAACCGTACGAATTTATAGTAATTGTCGGTATTGGTGTTTGCAGTGTCGTGATTGCAAACCCAGGATATGTTACAAAAAAAATCATGTCCAAAGTTATGTCGACAACCAAGGGAAGCGGAATCAGTAAGCAAACATATATGGACCTTTTAGGCCTATTAGCAAGTATATTTGATACTGCCAGAAAAGAGGGCGTTTTGGGAATCGAAGAAGATATTTCAAATCCAGAGCAAAGTGCAAGATTTGCAAAATATCCTGCTGTTCTTGCCAATCATCATTTAATGGAAACCCTTACTGGGGCACTAAGATTATTTGTAGATGGCGTAGTAAATGCTTTTGACCTAGAAAGATTATTAGATACCGAAATTGAGACTCATCATGAAGAAGAGCTTATATATCCAAACGCAATTACCAAAATTGCGGATGCTTTTCCTGGTATCGGTATTGTTGCAGCAGTGTTAGGAATCATTATAACAATGCAATTTTTAACTGAACCCCCCGAAGTAATTGGACATCACGTTGCCTGCGCTCTAGTAGGAACAATGCTAGGTATCTTTTTAAGTTACGGTGTTGCAGGACCTCTTGCATCAAGATTAGAGGGAATAATCGCAGATAACACTACTATTTTGAAATGTGTTCAAGCTGGTCTTGTTTCATTTGTTGGAGGTGCTCCTCCTGCTGTAGCATTAGAATTTTCAAGGAAGACAATTCCTTCAATTTTTAGGCCTACAAGCGCGGAATTGGAGCAATTAATGAAAGATGCTAAAAAGGGTTAATTTTTAGATAATACTTATGGCAGATGAACAACCAATAGTAATCATAAAGAAAAAAGGTGGACACCCAGGACATCATGGAGGTGCATGGAAAGTTGCATACTCAGATTTCATAACTTCCATGATGTGTTTTTTCTTAGTAATGTGGCTTGTAACAACTGCTAGTGGTCCAACAAAAAAAGGAATTTCTGAATATTTTAAAAATCCAGGCATATTTGATAAAACACAATCCGGAAGTCCATTAGCACTTGGTGCTGCTGGAATTTTTGAAGGTGAAGGTGTAGCTCCAAGATCAAAAGAAACTGAAGATATTATTAGTAGAATTAGCAAAAGCGTTTTAAATGATCTACAAAAATCTTCAAATGGCGAGAAAATATCAGATGAAGATAAAAAAGAAGTATTAGAAAGTATTTCTAAAAAACTAAAAGAACAATTCGAAGAAAAGTTAGAAGAGAACGCTGATGAGTTAAAATTAGGAAAAGGATCTGGAAATGAAATTGGCGGTCCAAATGATTCTATAAAAGGCTCAAAAAGCTTAAAAGATTTTCTTGGTGACGTTGAAATCACAGTCGATGGCTCTTCAATTAATATCGATATAATTGATACAGGAAAAGTTTCTATGTTTTTACTTGGAAGTTCACAAATGCAAAGAGAAGCAAAAGATGCTTTGTATACTATCTCTAAAACTTTAAAAGACTTTCCAAATGAATTTGAAATCGTTGGACATACTGATTCCGTCCCATATTCGGGAAGAAAAAATTATAGCAACTGGGAATTATCTTCTGAAAGAGCAAATGCTGCTAGAAGGATCTTAGAAGATGCAGGAGTCAACCCAAATAAGATTATAAGTGTTACAGGACGCGCAGACAAAGATTTAAAATATAAAGATAATCCTACCTCTTTTAGAAATAGAAGAATTACACTAAAAATGCACTTTGAGAATGAACAACTCCTTGATTTATCTTCAATAAATAAATAATTATTTATTGTCCTCACTGTTAAAGAAACTATGTGACCTCTTTAAAATTTAAAAAAATTTTTGCTTCATATTTAGAATCAAAATCATAACGATGCAAGATTAAATCTTCAAATAGGTTTTTTGATTTTTATTTTGATATGACAAGCAGTATTACACTTTCCAACTTTACAAATTTATTTAGCTTACTTGATATAGGTTATCAAAATTCTGTGGAAGAAAAATTATTCAATATTTTTTCTGATGCTACAAAGTTTACTGAATCACAAATAATCGAAAACGATGATGATGATGATATAAAAAAAGATTTACGAAGAAAGATAAAAACACTTTCAAAATCAGATAATGATCTTTTTTCACTGATAATACATAAATTAATTTATCAGGAAAACTTAAAGATTACCCCAATTGAATGGTTGACTGCAGAATCTCTTATCGGATTGCTTGCATATCCTGATGATGCTGTTTTCCCAGTAACAGGGAATAATCTGTTTAAAGAATGGAAATTTCTTTTTGATAATAATTCTGAAGAAAAAATTAAGATTCTTAAATTTCAAATTGAACATATCAGTCTTTCGGCTAAAAACTTAATATATAGGGAAGTTATAAAATGGGAAGTTGGGAAATATGAAGAATCAACTTTTGATCTATTTTTAACATTCTTAAGCTTTCTAAAAGAAGAAGAAGTAAAAAATTTCGTATTGAACAAAAAAGACGTTGCTTAAAAAATATTCTGAATATTAATCTTTATATGGAAAAGTTTTAGCGATTGCATATTCGTAATAATATGAAAATATAATTTTTAACGCTGACAAGATAGGAATTGCTATAAGCATTCCGAAGATTCCAGATACCTTCGCTCCCGCAATCAAGGCAAGCATAATGACAAGCGGAGATAACCCAATATTTTTCCCTTGAATTTTCGGCGTAATAAACATTGATTCTAAAAAAGAAACAACACTAAAGACTATTGCCACTCCAAGGAGCATTAGCCAACCACCGCCAGAAACCAATGCCATAATAACTGCAAAAATAATTCCGATGGCTACTCCCAAATATGGTATCAAATTAGCAAATCCTGCAACTATCGCAATTACAAGCCATAAATCAACACCAACTATTGCAAGACCAATCGCATAAAGAATTGCCATCAAAAAGCAAATAAGCAATTGACCTCTTAAATATGACGAAATACTCTTATCAATATCAACCAATAATCTATTTAGACCTTTTCTATATTGCCTTGGAATAAGATTGATAAAAGCCTTGTTTATGTTATCAAAATCAACACAAATGTAAAAAGTAAAAATTGGAAATAAACAAAGATTAAAGATCGTCATTGTATACGAATACCCTGCCAACAGCGTATTAGCAAAGCCAGATAAAACTTTTTGTATATTTGAAGCTGTTATCACAGAAAATATTTTTTCATTGGGAAATTCCAACTTAAAATTAGGAAATTTCTGTGTTATGAAACTTATAGCATTTGAAAAATGCAATTTTAAAAAATCTAAGATATCTGGAATCCCATCACGCAATGCTAAAATTTCTTTCACAAAATATGGCGTAACTATCAATAAAAGAAGGGTCAAAAGTAATATTACGCATATCATTATTGCGAAGACCCCGACAGATCTAGAAACTTTTTTCATTTGTAAAAAATCAAGTATAGGATCCACTATATAGGCAACTATATAGGAAATCATAAGCATAAAGGCGACATCTCCTAGGGCATAAGCAATAAAAATGAACACTAAGATGAAAAACGTGAATAACAATCTTGGAAAAATGATTTCTTCTTTTTTAGCAAACACTTAAGAACACTCAGAAAAATATGGAGCGGGTAACGGGACTCGAACCCGTGACATCAACCTTGGCAAGGTTGCACTCTACCAACTGAGTTACACCCGCGAAAACTTTTTTAGCTTACTAAATTATAAAAAAAAGTCAAGATGCTTAAAAAAATAACATGTTTTATTTATCAATTTTATACTATAAAATACTATTTCATGGTCACATCCACATTGAAAATTAATCAACATATTTTATATGATGTTTGGGGTAAATTGCATCTTGCGTATTTTCCAACGTATAAATTGAATCAATATAAACTAACTTGGAGCAATAGAAGGCAAAAAAGGACCCTAGCATCTTGTAATGTCAGAAAAAAAATTGTGCGTGTAGCAAATGAATTGAACTATCCTGAGCATCAAAAATGGCTAGCACCCCTTTTATACCATGAAATGTGTCATGCAGTAATGGCCGAGGATCTTGGAAATCTAAATGAAATACATAAGAAAATTAGATGGCATGGAAAGGATTTTAAAAAATTAGAAATGCAACATCCAAAGGAATTGGAATTTAAATTATGGATAAAGCAAGGCGGTTGGAATAAAGCAATCAGAAGCTCACGAAGTAAAGAATGGTGGAAAAAGGTAAAAAATGCTTTTACACTGTAATAAAAATATTATATCTAAATTAACAGTTACCTTTATCGTGATTTGTGGAATATATTTTTTATGTACAAAAATATTTTTCAAAATTAATGATGAATCGTTAAGCTTAACAGTGAAAAATTTTAATTTACCATACCAATCTCTCCCCCCAAATTTCAAAAATTATAAAATTGCCTTTATAAGCGATATTCATTGGGGACAAGCTTCAGGAGAAAAACTATTGGATAATATTGTCAAAAAAATCAATTCGAAAAACATTGATCTTTTAATTCTTGGAGGAGACTACATTTGGTTTGAAGAATCTTTTTTAAAAAGACTCTACATGTATAAGAGAAATCCTTTGTATAAAGGGCTTCGTAATTTAAAAACAAAAAATGCTGTTGAGAAAATTTATTCGGATCTTGCAAAAAAATTAAGTAAGGCAAAAACAAACGATGGCATCATAGCAGTTTATGGGAACCACGATAAACTATTGTATCCAACATTACTAAAAAGGATTTTCAAAAGAGAAAATATAATTTTATTGGCAAATAACATTTTAAATATAAAAAAGAGAAATTCTTTTTTATCAATTTATGGATTTGAGGATTTATGGAGAGGCTCGCCATTTATTCCCAAAAAAACAAAAATAAAAAACAATGAATTTAGAGTTTTCGTATCCCATAATCCAGATTATCTTTCATATCTTAATCACTATACTTCCATTGCATATAATTTATCATTATCTGGTCACACACATGGAGGTCAGATTGTCATTCCTTTTTTCCCTATTGCCACTCACACCTATTATAAAGAATATTTTCATGGAATATTTAAAAGAAATTCATCGTATCATTACACATCCTCTGGGATTGGATTTACGACCCTTTCTTTTAGAGTGAACGCCCCCCCAGAAATCGCAATATTTACCTTAACTAGCAAAAACCAGCCATAGTATTATAAATATCAACAAAATTTCCCAAAAACTTTACTTTTTATCAAAATAAATTCATAATAACGAACTAGTTTTTAAGAGATTTTTATTTATTATTATTATTTTGTAATATGAAAAATCTAATCCATAAACTTAAAAGGAAGGTGAATAAATAATGACAGAAGAAACGAAAAATGATTCAAAAAAAGCTGCCCCTTGGGGAAGCGGTGCTCCTGCTACACTAGAAAATAAGAGCGAAGCAGCTCTTGAAGTTATTGTAGAGCATGGAATGGAAAAAGCGATGAAAATTCTAAAAAGAAAACTTATAAAAGAAGGTTTGTTTAAAGAATTGAAATCACGTCGTTATTTTGAAAAACCTTGCGAAAAAAAGAAAAGAAAACAAAAAGAATCAGAGAAGAAAATAAGAAAAGAGAATGCTAGACAAAAGAAAAGTCAGCAGTTTTTTTCTTAGTTTTTATCTTTCTGAAAAATCTTTATAAGGAGTGAGTATATCACTCCTTTGTTTTATTTATGTTTATTTTCTCATGCACCTAATTCCAACTAATAGTCATATGAAATTGCTTGATAGATATATTTTAAAAGAAGTTTTATCTTGTTTCATGATTAGTTTGCTTTCTTTTACAGCTATACTTTTGACTGTTAGGCTCATTCAACTTACTTCTTTAATAGTTAATAAAGGTTTAGTTTTCTCACAAATTGCAACTATTTTTATAGCAATAATTCCAACTTTTTTAGAAATTGCTATTCCAATGTCTGCTCTTTTAGGGGTTATGTTGGCATTCGCTAGACTCTCTGGAGACTCTGAGATTATCGTAATGCGCGCAAGTGGAATCAGTCTTATCTCTCTAAGTAAATCAATCTTCTTTTTTGGCTTTATCGTTTCTATTGTTGGACTTTTTATATCTATTTACTTAAGCCCTTGGGGAAATAGAAAATTATCAACAGTACTATATGAAATTGCTAGATCTAAAAGTACAGCTGGACTTGATGAGGCGATGTTTAATAAACTAGGAAAACTTACTGTGTATGCAGAAAATATAAATCATACGACAGGAAATTTAAAACATGTAATTATTCAAGACGATAGATCAGAGCAAAAAAAGTTTGTGATATCATCATCGGGACAAATTATTTCAGATGATGCAAATCAACGAATAGTTATAAAATTACAAAATGGAGATATACATGAACAAGACAAAAAGAATTATGATATCACCCACTTTGATACAAATAGAATTGTCTTAAGCGCGGATCAAATATATGATCCCGATGCAAAAATCCAAGGAAGAGAAAGCAAAAAAATGTCTTTGGAAGAGTTAGAAAAACAAAAAGAAGAATATTTAAAATCATTTGCATTATTCAAAAAAACTGCTGATGTACAAGATTTTAAAATTGAAGAAGAAACGATGATCCCCCTACTCCCTGAGGTCGAAGTCATAGATGAAGAAATTCCTCTAAAAGAGTTAACAAAGAGAATCGCAAGATTGGATCTCGAGTCGGGAAAAAGATTTTCTATGCCGCTTGCATGTTTAATTTTAGCGCTTGTAGCAATGCCCCTTGGAATTCAACCACCAAGGGCACAAAAAGCTTGGGGCGCAGGACTTTCATCAATAATCGGACTTTTGGTATTTATAACTTATTTTGGTATTTTATCCATTGGAATGGCAATCGCAGAAAAGGGTTCGATGAATCCTTATGTAGCACTTTGGATGCCCAATATTATTATGGGGGCCTTTACTGCAATATTATTAGAAAAGATGAACTCAGAAAAATGGCAATCAACAGCTCATTTTATAGAATCAGTTGGAACATTTTTTAAAAAAATCAAAAAGGAAAAATAAATTTTTAGTTTATGAAAATTATACATAAATATTTATTAAAACATTTTTTAAAAACGCTTGGGCTTATGCTGGCGGCTTTGACAACTTTATTTTTGCTTTTTGATTTTTTTGAAAAAATTGATAAATTTTCTTCCGCAACAGATCCTGTTGTTTCAACATTATCTTATTTCATTTTCAAGATTCCCTATATGGTAAGTATTATGCTTCCTCTTTCAATTCTTTTTTCAGCAATGATTTCTATTGGGCTACTAGCAAAAAATTCTGAGCTTACCGCTATGAGAGCTAGTGGATTAAAATTATTTTGGCTTATGAAGCCAATTTTTTTTACAACTTTTTTATTATCAATTTTTTCATTATTTTTAAACGAAACACTAGTTCCCTGGACAACATCTCAATCACGAGAAATTTATAATATTGACGTGAGGAAAAAAGATAAAACAGGTGGATATAGTCAAGAAAACTTATGGTGGAGAAATAAGAATGAAATTTATTCTGCAGATTTTTTTGATTCAAGAACAAAGCGATTAAACAATATTTCTAAATATATCATAAATGATGATTTTAAAGTTTTAAAAAGAATTGATGCAGAAAAAGCAGAATGGATAAATCCATCATTAAAATGGTCAATGGATAATGTAAAAGAATATACTTTTATTGAAACTCCACAAAAAACTTATGATTTCAAATTATCAAAGTACAAATCGATTCCGATGCTTATTGATGAAACACCTGAAGATTTTTATAAAGCCAAGAAAGATCCTTTTTCCATGAGTTATTTCGAATTGCGAAATTTTATGGATAATCAAGAAAAAACTGGTTTGTCCATAAAAGGCTTTGAAGCTGATTTATATTCAAAGATTTCTTTTCCTTTTGTTTGCCTAGTTATTTGTGCAATCGCAATTCCGTTTGCGCTAAAGCCTGCAAGATCTGGAAGCCTTGCAAATAGTATATTGGCAGGATTCACAATTGGTTTTATATATTTTGCGGTACATTCCCTAAGTGTCGCAATGGGACGAGCGGAGCTTTTTCCAACGATGCTTTCTGCTTGGATTGCAAATATTTTAATGGGATTAATAGCCATTATCTTAAATATTGGCGCAGAAGATCCTTCGTAAAAGTATCATTTAGCTATATTTCCCCTTATAGTTCCTCTTACACCTGACTGACTTACTGGTAAAGTAATAATGAATTTTGCTCCTCGTGGTTTATTATCAAAAGTTCGAATTCTTCCCCTATGATCTGATATGACAGATGTTACAATTGCCAACCCCAATCCTGTCCCAGAAGCTTTTGTCGTAAAATATGGTTCGAAAATCCGTGTTTTGTCGATGTCCGTAATCCCAGGACCATTATCAGCAACTTCTATCGAAAATGATTTTTTCTTCTTTAAATAATATAGTTTTAAAAAAATTTGAGGATCTTCTACCTTCGCATTCCTTAAAGCCTGCATAGCATTTTCAAATAAATTTAAAAACACCAATCTCATTTGTCCTGTATCTATAGAAACCTCCAATTCATCTTCATCAAAAACCGATGAAAAATTTATATCTTCATTATTTTCAGAAAACGATGTGATAACATCTTTTAGAAAAGATATTATATCCGTTTTCTCAAATGATGATGTCGGCATTCTAGCAAAATTGGAAAATTCATCTATCAATCTTTTTATAATATCTACTTGATCAACTATCATTTGAGATGATTCGTTATAAAGTTCAGGAAGGTTATTTTGCCTCGCACTTCTTTGAATCCTTTGAGCAGAAAGTTTTATTGGAGTAAGTGGATTTTTTATTTCATGTGCTATACGCCTTGCCACTTCTCGCCATGCAGCCATTTTTTGCGCATGAGATAAATCTGTAATATCATCAAAAATCAAAACACTCCCTAATGTATCCCCAGAGCTATCTATAATTACCCCTGCAGTACAAACTAATTGGTACTCCCTACCTTCTATTCTGATTGTAAATTCCAAATCTGCCATTCCAGTATTAAATTCATCAAATATTAAAGATGAATCATTCAACAGCCCCTCTAATTTTATAGCAATAGCCTTATCAAAAATATCATGTAATGATTGTTTGCCTGCATGTTCACCACTTGGAATATTAAAAATATCAGAAGCAGCAGAGTTAACGGCAACTAATTTTTTATCCTTATTTAAGGTTATAACTCCCACTGCCAAATTGGATAAAACAGTTTCCATAAAAAGTCTATGACGTTCCGTCTCATTCTTTGATTGTTTCAAATCAGAGATCATTGTGTTAAATGAACGGCTCAAGTACGAAAGCTCATCATCTCCCACAACCTTGATAACATAGTCATAATCTCCTAAGGCTACAGCTTTCGTCGCATTTGCTAATTTTTCAATAGGAACAGTTATGTCTTTCGCAATGTAAAATGCAATCCATATTGCTCCAAATAAAATTAGCATTGTTATCATCGCCAACGTCAAAAGATAACCTGATCTCATTGGGTTTTTATGAAACATTAAGTTTTCATACGTTTTATAAGAATCTTCAATTTGAATTAACGATTTGTTGATTACGCTATCGACATAACCTGTAAGAATCAGAGTCAATTTCTCTTGATTAATTATCAATGGATAATAAAGCCTTATAAGTTGATTTTCCTGCATCGCCTTAAAAACGACTTTAGATTTTCCTTTTCTATTGACCTCTCTCAATGATTCACTGTTTAATGACATATTACATTTAGAAATTTCATCTTGCACATTTACAATTTTTTCGCCTACCTCATTAATAATTGCGATGTTACAAATAAAATATCTATTTCTTTCATCATTTAGTGATTTTTCTAGATTTTTTTTGTTTTTTAATCCAATTGATAAAATGGTCTTATCTAAAATTTTTGCTATCTTTTTATATCTTCTTTCAACTAATTTATAATAATTCTTGGCGACATCATCTGCTCCAGAAATTGCCTCTAAAACATTTTTAGAAAATATTTCTTCCATTGAACGCGTTAGCATTCCACTAGCTAATATGAAAATAATTACTGTCGGAACTAACGTTAATCCAACAAATGCAAAGATTAGCTTTCCTTTTAATTTTGAACCTAATATATTACGTTTTCTATCAAAAACTAACTTTATTATATTTCTGGCGACTAAAAATATGAAAACAAATAAAAGGGCAATATTAAGATTTATAAGAATGAAGAAAGTAAGGTTACTTGTGAAATTTTCAATTTCAAATTCAGGAGGACGTTGCCAATAAATTATTAAAGCCAACAAAGATGCGACAAGTACAAAAATTGCCAACCTTAAAGGCATTTCAACTCGTTCCCACCAAACAGCTATCTTTAATCTTTTAGTAACCATAAAATTTATTTAAATAAAAGACGCTTGACCATTATACTCTAAACCAAGATGATTATATCCTTTTTCGGTAACCACTCTTCCACGCTTTGTCCTTGCTAAGAACCCCTCCTGCAACAGGTAAGGTTCATACACATCTTCTATAGTGTCTTTTTCTTCTCCAATAGCAGAAGAAATTGTATCAATACCGACAGGACCACCAGAAAATTTATCAATAATTGTCCTTAGAATTAATCTATCCATATCATCAAGTCCCAATGAATCAATTTGAAGAAAGTCGAGCGATTCTTTTGAGATCATTTTACCAATTGAATCACAATCCTTTGTCTGCGCATAATCTCTAACTCTTTTTAACAACTTATTTGCGATTCTCGGAGTTCCACGAGAACGTTTGGCGATTTCTAGTGCCCCATCATCATCGATTTGAAGATTTAAAATCTTTGCTGATCTTAAAATTATTTTCTTTAATTCTTCAACCTCATAAAAATCAAGCCTTAAGACAAGCCCAAAACGATCTCGAAGCGGTGATGTTAAAAGCCCCGTCCTTGTTGTGGCACCAATAAGAGTAAAAGGTTTTAAATCAATTTTTATTGATTTTGCGGCAGGACCATTTCCTATCATTATGTCTATTTCAAAATCTTCCATTGCAGGATATAAAACTTCTTCTACGACTCTAGGCATTCTATGAATTTCATCTATAAACAAAATATCCCTAGGATTAAGTGTTGTTAAGATAGCCGCCAAATCTCCTGGCTTTTCTATCACAGGACCAGAAGTTGCCTTAAAACCGACTCCAAGTTCTCCCGCTATTAATCTTGCCATTGAAGTTTTGCCAAGCCCAGGAGGTCCATGAAATAAAATATGATCAAGAACATCTCCTCTTTTCAAAGTGGCACTGCAAGCAATTTTTACAGCCTCTTTAACCCTTTCCTGCCCTATATAATCCAAAAAAGCATTTGGCCTTAATGATTTTATTTCTATTCCATCTTGAGATTCAGAATCTTCATTTGCAAGAAGTGAAAGCCCTGTCCAGCATTGCATATCTTCATTATTTGGAACGATTGTTTTTCTTGTATGATCTACGGGCATTAAGAACTCTTTTTATTATTTTTATCGTGTTTCATTATAGTTAATCCAACGTAGATTGCAAAGAGGAAAACTATCTAAAAAAAATAAAAAAAATAGACAAAATCCCTTTTGGCATTTATTTATTATTTTCCAAAAATCTTTTTTGATTCTATTATTGCATCGACTAGCGCATCGATATCTTCCTTATCACTATACACTCCAAAGCTAATTCGACATGTAGCATCTATATTTAATGAGTTTAAAAGTGGCATGGCACAATGGAAACCCGACCGAATCTGCACCCCAAAAGAATCTGCAATACTTGAAAAATCATGTGGATGAACGTTATCAATATTAAATGAAATAACTGATGATTTATTTTTCCCTGTACGTTCAGAGTAAATAGTTAATTCATCTAATTTATAAAGTTCTTCTATAGCATAAAGAAAAATACTCTTTTCATGCTCTTTAATTGATTCAAGACCTATTTTTTCAACAAAATCTATTGCCGTGCCTAACGCTATTGCCTCACCAATTGCAGGCGTTCCTGCCTCAAATTTGTGTGGAGCTTTTGCATACGTTGCATATTCTTTAGTAACAGTTTCTATCATTTCTCCGCCGCCTTGAAATGGTTGCATCTTTTCTAAAAGATGTTCTTTCCCATACAAAACGCCAATTCCCGTTGGGCCATAAATTTTATGTCCGCTAAAGCATAAAAAATCTGGATCTATTTTTTGTATATCAATTTTAAAATGCGAAACAAACTGAGCGGCATCAAGCAATGTTAATGCCCCACATTCTTTTGCAGTCTTTATAATTTCTTCTATAGGGAAAATCGTACCAAGTACATTTGACAGCATCGTCATCGCAACTAATTTAGGAGAATACTTTTTTATTTTTTTTAAATAATCATCTAAATCAAAATTATACTTATCATCTAAATTTACAAATATTAACTTTAAATTTTTTCTTTTGGCAAGCATTTGCCAAGGGATTAAATTGCTGTGGTGTTCTGCTATAGAAAGGAGTATTACATCTCCTTCTTGAAAATAATTTTCAAGAGCATAAGAAACTAAATTTATCGATTCTGTAGTTCCCCTAGTAAAAACAACTGAATTTTTAGTTTTAGCATTAATAAATTTCGAAACTTTTTCCCGTGAATCTTCGTAATATTTTGTAGCAATAGCACTCAAATCGTAAGCACCTCGTTGAATATTTGAATATTCTTTTGAATAAAAATCTAAAAGCCTTTTGATAACGCACGTTGGTTTTTGCGTACTTGCTGCAGAATCTAAAAAAGAAAGTCGTTTAGAAAAATTATCAAAAATTGGAAAATCTTTTCTTATCGCATTGCCTAACATTCTCATATTCACCTAAGTTAAATTATTAATCTATTGTCTTTAAATTTTTATTCTGTTAAAATTTTAACGTTTGTTTTAAAGGTTTATTTTATATTATATTTTCATGAATTACTATAAAACTATAAATAATAGTTTGGTTGAAAAAAAAGGATATTTGTGCGCCATATTAGGGCTAGTTGTTATTTTCATATGTTGGATTTCCCTTGATTTGTCGTCTAATTATTACAAGACATCTATTAGTTTTGAGCTTTTAAAAGATGCATTAAATGAAAAACAACATGATAGAGCCACTGAGATAAGTGTTTCTCATTTAGATCCTAGTTTTAGCATAAAAATAATGAAAAGAATTTTTCCATCTTATTCAAATTTGCATTATTCCCTTCCAGCTACTTACCACTATAAAATATTTGGAATAGAAAGTCTTATTGATAAAAATGATTTAAACGGAGCAAAGGATAATTTAAAAATAGTAAAAAAAGCATTAAAAAGTTATGGATTTTTAGAAAACACTACCGTGCTAGGATCTCTTGAAACTATCGAAAAGCAAATAAAAACATTGCAATTAGAAAACAAAAATTTCTCTGAATATAAAACTTATTTAGAAGATTTAGAAGCAAAGAAAATACGAATATTAAGACGTCATTCATTATTAGCAGATGAGTTTGGAATATTTTTATCATTAAGCCCAAATTATAAAAAAGGCACAGAGCTAAAAACATATTCAAAAGGTGTGCTTTATGGACTTCCTGTTTTGAAAGATTTACAAGATGACATTTCATCGCTTCCGATATTAAAAGAGGAGTTAGATAAGATTGGCGGAGAAGTTAATATCGAAGCACAAAACGCTTATGAAGTTTTTGCAGGTCGTGTTTTATCAATACGAGAAGCAAGTAAAAAAATGAGAAAAAATTTTGATGAAGTAACTTCAAATATAAAACTTACAAAAAACGAAAAATCTGCCACAAAAAAATCAATTGAAGCTTTAAAAAAATCACTTAACACTAATATAGAGAAATTAATATTATCAATAAATAGCTGATATTATTGCATTTTGTTTAGAGGTGTAATTTCCATAGAATATTGTTTTAGGTTTTTATATTTTTTTTATTCAAATGCATTTTTTTCTTGCACTTCGCCTTTTTTTTGATTATAAGTAATAACAATGGTTTTTGAGTCCTTTTTGGTTTTGTTTTTTTTAGTCAGAAAGTTGCGAGTTCAGACTGGCTTAAGATGTGTGTTTTTAAACTGATTTTTGAGAAGTTTTCATAGTTAGTAAGCCTGTGTGGATTCGCTATTTAATGTTTTTAGTAAAGTTCTTTACTATTAGGTTCAATATATATCTTGCCTTTAAGTTGACTATAAGTGATTTTAGAAAAGATATATCAAGGATTACATTTCATTAAATATATATATGTTGTTACTATTGTAAGAGGTATTTTTGCAAGATAAGGGTTGTTCACGCTTTTGAAGGTACTTTTTAAGGATACTTTTACAATGATAGCATTTGTTTGCTTTAAATTTTTATTTTTTATTAAAAAGGAAATTATATGAAAGGCTGGTCAAATTCTGAGATCCCATCACAAAATCAATATCTTCCAGAAAAAAAGCTTTTAGCTGCCGTATTACAAAGAGCAATCACTGATTTTGTAAGCGGAGAAGGAGATTTAAAAGAGACTGCTAAAATTTGGATATTAGGAGAAGATCTTGAAACTCCTCTTACCTTTTCTTTTATTTGTGAAGCATTAGATCTTGATATGCAAACACTTCAACATGCAATCATTTCTCAAGGAGATTGCGAGCATTCAAATTTAAATAGCATAAAAGAGATCGCTATTTAATTTTCTTTTTTATCAAAAATATATAAATTCTAGCAGGGAAAAACAGTTTTCTTGTCATTTTTTGCTAGAATTTATATATTTTAAGAACTTTTGTATGAAGTGTCCACATTGTAAAAAAAAGATTATAGAAAGTTGTATTGAAGATTTATCTTGTTTGCCATTTTGTTCAAAACGTTGCAAATTGTTGGACTTGGGGGCATGGGCAAATGAAGAGTATGTTATTTCATCGTCTGTTGATGAAACATCTATATCGTTAAATGAGACAAACCCCACACAACTTAAGAAAGAAGATTAATGTTTTTGTAATTTTATTTTCCTTATAGAAAAATTTATTAAAGGCTCCTTTTAACTATTCTTAATTTTTTCTATTATCATGCTTGCATCTAATAAATCTTTTGCAATGTAATCTGGAGTAGCATCATATATTCCATCTTCTCCTGCATTCCCAGTTTTTACTATTATGCTTTTTAAATTAGCATTATTTGCCGTCTGAGTATCTGTTGTACTGTCTCCTATCAAAAAAGATTTTTCCATATCTACATTCAAATCCTTACAAGCCTGTTCGATCATTCCAATATTTGGTTTTCTCCATGTAGAGTTGTCAGATTTTGAATGAGGGGAAAAATAAATTTTGTTAATTAATATTTTTTCTGCACTCATTTGCTTCATCATTTCTTTATTTACAGCATAAAAATCTTCTTTTGTATAATATCCAAGCCCAATACCCGCTTGATTTGTAACAATTATCAATCTAAAACCTAATTTCATAAAATTTTTTAACCCCTCGACGGCGTTCGGTAAAAGCTCTACGCTACTAGGATCACTAATGTATCCATTATCTTTAATGATGGTTCCGTCCCTATCTAAAAAAATCGCAGGCACTTTTTCATATTTTATTGTTTTATCATATGAGCAAAAATTCTGCATTCCATAGAGATCTAATATCTTATTTATAATTTCCGTTGTGGAAATATTTTGGACTACAGGAATAAGCTCAACTCTTCCACCATAGCTTTCTACAATAGGAGCAGAAGAAAGTTTACTTTTTGAATAATCTCCCGCTTTTATATAAATATTTGGCTTTAAAAGCGAAATGTTCTCATTATTATTTAATTCTTCAAAATTAAATACAAAATCAACACATTCAAGCGCAGCTACCAAACCAGTTCTTGCTTCGCAAGAAATAATTGGCCTTCTAGGATCCTTATATTCTTTTATTGAATCATCAGAATTAATACCTACTATAAGATAATCACAAAATCCTTTAGCATCTTTTAAATATGATACATGACCAAAATGCAAAATATCAAAGGCACCCGAAGTAAAGCCTACAACTTTTCCGCTATCTTTCGCTTCTTTTACAAAATTAATGAGCCATTCTCTTGTTTTTATTTTATTTTTATCCAACTTTTCCCTTTATAATAAAAAAAGAGGAAATGCCTTTCTTATCAAAAAAGCATTTCCTTTCTTTATCAAATAACAATCGTCGCTTATAACTATCTATTTTGCAGCAGCGGCTTTCGCACTTTGACGATCTGACCACCATAATGCTATAGGAGAAGCAATAAAAATAGTCGAAAAGCAACCTATAACAAGACCTATAACCAAAAATAAACTTAAATCCTTGATTTCCCCACCACCAAATACAAGTAATGCCACTGCAGAAAATAATGTTAAAATACTCGTTATAATTGTTCTTGATAATGTTTCTGTAACCGCCTTGTTAATAACATCTTCTAAAACATATTTTTTAGCACTAACAAGATCTTCTCTAATTCTATCAAAAATTACTATTGTATCGTTAACGGAATATCCTAAAAGTGTTAAGGCTGCTGCTAATGTCGTAACACTAATTGTTTGCCCAAACATCAAATATAGCCCTAATCCGATGGAAATATCATGAAACAACGCGACAACTGCTCCAAGAGCAAATGCAAACTCAAATCTAATTGAGATATATATTAAAATTCCTACTATACTAATTAATACAGCAATCAATGCTTGTCTTCTAAGCTCTTCCCCAGCAGTAGGACCAACATAATCAACCTTTAATATCTCAAAAGCATTTTGATTCCCAACCAACTCAGGAATATTTTCATTAAATGCCGCATTTATTTCTTTTTTTACTTCCTCTGGATTTTTTTCATCATTAGATAAACGAATTAAAAATTCATCAGCACCACTAAAAGATTGAACGACAGCATCTTTTATTCCAATTTTCTCTATTGCATTTCGGATATGTTGACTATCAACAGGAGTTTTAAAACTTACCACTATTTCATAACCTCCCTTATAATCTATTCCATATTTATTAGGACCTTTTGCAAACCAAGTATAAAAAGACGCCACAAGTAAAAGTGTCGAAAAAATTGCTGCAGGCTTTGCAAGTGATAAAAAATTAATTGTTTTCTTAGGTACGAATATTTTTCTAAACATTTTTAAATTCCTTTTTATAAACTCTTAAATTGACAATGACTTTGTATCCTTATTTTTCAAATCAAAAACATCGAAAGCTAATCGACTTGCAAAAGTCGCACAATATAACGTTGTCAACACACCTATTGATAAAGTGACTGCAAAACCCCTTACAGGTCCTGTACCAAAGCAAAAAAGGACTATTCCTGTAAGAAGCGTTGTTAAATTAGAATCAATTATTGCTGAAAAGGCCTTGTCAAACCCTGCCTCCACAGCCACATCTCTAGAGGAACCATTTATTAATTCCTCCCTCATTCTTTCAAAAATAATAACGTTAGAATCAACCGCCATACCGATTGTCAACGCTAACCCCGCAAGCCCTGGCAACGTCAACGTTGCGCCAAATGCGGAAAGCAACGCTAAAATAAGTAATAAATTTAAAGCTAAACTACAAACTGCAATAAATCCAGATTTTCTATAATAAATAACCATAAAAAATATAACTGCGACAAAGCCAATTGCAATAGCGATGACTCCACTTACAATTGAATCTTTTCCTAAAGATGGACCCACCGTTCTTTCTTCTAGTATAACAAGTGGTGCTGGCAATGCGCCCGCTCTTAACACAAGAGCTAATTGCTTCGCCTCTGGAACCGTAAATCCTCCAGAAATACTCGCATTTCCTCCAGATATTGCATCACGAATAACAGGAGCAGAATAAACAACATTGTCTAAGATGATGGCCAATTTTTTACCAACATTATCAGCAGTGATCCTATAAAATGTCCTTGCGCCCTCAGATGTAAAAGACAAAGAAACCTCAGGCTGCCCCATAGATTGATCAAACGTAACTCTTGCATCACTAATAACATCACCTGTCATTAACGTTGTATCATCAACTCTATAAGAAGCACCATTCCTATCTTTTAAGACGACACTTCTTGAAGCAGAATCTTCATCAGCAACCAATCTAAAATCAAGTTTAGCAACAGAACCAATTATCTTCTTTACTCCCTCAACATCTGTGACTCCAGGCATTTGAAGAAGTATTTGACGTTCACCTTTCCTTTGAATAGTAGGTTCAGAAACTCCAAACTGATCTACTCTATTTCTTAATGTTTCTACAGCTTTTGAAACCGCACTACGCTCAATATCGGTAACATCTTTTATTTCATATACTAAATCAACTTGATTACCAGAGCCTGCGTCCTCTTTTACAAAAGTAAGTTCTTTAAAATTTTCTTTTATCTTCTCTTGCGATAATGAAGAGGTTGCCTTGTTTAAAAGCGTAAAATAAACTCTATTTCCCTCTACTCTAGTTTTTATAACAGGAACCTTTTCCTTCCTAAGATCAGATTTGACAACATTTGCTGTGCTTTGTAAACGACTAGTCACTGCTTCTTTTACTTGAACTTCATAAACTAGATGCGCGCCTCCCCTTAAATCAAGCCCTAATGAAATTGGCTTTGAAATCCAAGTTCCCATATTCGGAATAATGGTCGGAAGCAAAAACAAGATTGCACCACCTAACACTACAAAAAACACAATTATTTTCTTCTTTAACTCTGTCATACAACATTTCTCCAAATAAAATCGATAACCTTAAATTTTTCCAATTACAACATTTTTTTCAAACTTTACCTTTACCCCCTGTGCAATTTCTATAAAAATAAATTGATCTTCCACAGACTGCACTTTTCCACAAATTCCACAAGAAGTCCTTACATTATCTCCTTTTTTCAAAGCACCAATCATTTCTGCTTGCTTCTTATTTTTTTGCTCTTGTGGACGCGTTACAAAAAAATAGAATATCAAATAAATCATGATACAAAGTGGTAACATTTGAATCATAAGCGCTAAAAAAGTTGGCTGATTAGGCACTTGCCCCACTTGTGCTCCACCACCAGCATCTGCAAAAGATAACTGCACAAAAGGAAAACTTACACATAAAACATTTAACAATACTAAAACTATCTTTCTCATATAATTCTCAAAAAACTATTAACTAAATTTCTAAAAATAAAACATTTTTTATTATACATAAATTAGTATTTTTTTAAAAGTGCGTATCTTTATTTAATATCATTTTTTAGACTGATATTCTTTATAAAAATCAAAAAATGTTCCATTTGATATTGCTTGACGAATCTTCTTCATAAAATTTAAGTAAAAGGCAAGATTGTGAGTGCTTAATAATATTGGTCCCAACATTTCTCCTACCTTGAATAAATGATGAAGATATGCCTTTGAGTAATTCCTGCATGCTATGCAATCACAATTTTTATCAAGTGGTTCATCTAAAGTGCTATATTTAGAATTTTTTATATTAATAAATGGTTCGTCTCCAGAAACATATGCTCTCCCAAAACGTCCTGCACGTGTGGGCATAACACAATCAAAAAGATCTACGCCATTAAAAACTGCTTCAACTATATCTTGTGGAGTTCCCACCCCCATTAAATATCTAATTTTATCTTTTGGAAGTTCTCTTGGGTGATAACTTAAGACTTCATACATTTTTTCTTTTTCTTCACCAACACTGAGTCCTCCAATAGCAAACCCATCAAAGGGAAGCACCGAAAGCTCCTCTATTGCACGATGTCTTAAATCTCTAAACATTCCTCCTTGAGTGATAGCAAAAAGTGCCGTTTCTCCTCTCTTTTTAGCATTTAAAGATCGTTTTTCCCATTCTAAAGTTAAAGATAAAGAACTTTCAACCGCTTTATAATCTAAACGACCATCAGGACATTCATCAAAAGCCATCGCAATATCCACTCCTAAATCTTCTTGAATTTCTATTGATTTTTCTGGTGATAAAAAATGCTTCGATCCATCAATATACGAGCGAAACTCGACTCCCTCTTTCGATATTTTTCTGATGCCCTTTAAACTAAAAACTTGGAATCCGCCACTATCACTTAAGATCGGTCCATTCCATGCGCAAAACTTATGAATTCCCCCGAAATCCTTTATAAGTTTTGATGTTGGACGAAGCATTAAATGGTATGTATTTACAAGGGTAATTTCTGTCCCTATTTCTTTTAACCTTTCATGGTCAATTCCCTTTACACTTGCCCTTGTTCCAACAGGCATAAAATTAGGTGTATCAAATTCGCCATGAATTGTTGAAAAGCTTCCAAGCCTTGCTTCCCCATCTTGGCCCCTTAACGTGTATTTATGTATTTTTTCTGACATATTATTTTTACTTTATTTCTTTATTTCATTTCTCTAAAAAATTATCATCCCATCTCCATAACTTAAAAATCTAAAATCATTATTTAATGCAAAATCATAAGATTTTTTAAGTAAAGATCTCCCCATAAAAGCCTGCACAAGTAATATATGGCTTGTCGCAGGTTGATGAAAATTTGTAACCATTGTATCAATATACTTAAACTCAAAACCTGGGCTTATAAAAAGAGAAGTACTAAAAAATTCACCATCTTTTCCATTTTTATTTAAAGCCATTGACTCTAAAGCTCTAACAACAGTTGTCCCAACACCTATAACTTTTCCCCCACTTTCTTTAGTGTCTGCAATTTTTTTTATAATATCATTTGAATATATATAAAATTCTTCGCCAGGAAGCGCACTTATATTCATGTTATCATCTTCCTTGCTCTCCTCTTTCCAAAGTGGCAAAAAACTTGGTGTCCCAACATGAAGAGTTATAAATTCCCTCTTAACTCCCTTTTTATCAATCTTTTCTAAAAGCTCTTTTGTAAAATGAAGACTTGCTGTCGGCGCAGCGATTGAACCCAAAATTTTAGCAAAATTTGTTTGATAATCTATCCTATCTTTCTCATCTGATATCCCCTTTCTTATATAAGGAGGGATCGGCATAATTCCATTTTCAAAAATTGTCCCTTCATCTTCTTCCAAAAAAGCAAGCAAAAACTTTGTATCACTTAAAAAATCTTCTATTTTTAATTTTAAATTTTTATTTATTGTAACAATTGTCCCTTTCTTAAATTTTTTAAACGGTTTTCCAATTGCCTCCCATAGATTTTGAGAAATTTTCTTTATCAATAAAATTTCTACTCTTGCCCCCGTTTCAATCTCACCTAAGAACCTCGCAGGAATAACTTTTGTATTATTAAAAATCAATAGATCTTTTGAAGACACAAAATCTTCAAAATTAGAAAAAACGCTCTCTACAACTTTACCATCTTTCCTGTCACAAACTAGTAATTTTGCGCTATCATAAGGATATACTGGGCGTTGCGCTATTTTTTCTCGAGGCAAATCATAATCAAATATTTCTGACTTTTTTATATTTGGCATTTCTTATTTCTCTTGTTTTCTTTATTTAATATTTTATTGGTTCTCAATTTCTTTTAAAAAAATTTTTAAGTCTCTCCAAAAAATTTTTTTGACTCCCATATTTTTTTTAACATCATCAATCGAAAAAGTTGGCATAATAATTATCTTATTTTCAACGTTCATTTTAGATAACTTTAGAATATCCTTAAATATTCCTTCCAAAAAAAACCTAGCTTTTTCTCCTAAGCACAAAATACTTTTGTAATTTTTAATGTCTTCATCAAAACTATCATTTAATTTTACACAAAAAACTTCGTTTTCTTTAAGATTCATTCCTAATTCTAATATATTTTTCCAAAGTATGTCATTTTTAGAAAAACTATTATCATCATCTGTTCCCAAAATAAGGAAAGATGCATTTTGATTTCCCCATTTTTCGCAAATTAAATTTTTACTATTTTTTTTGTCCGCATTTTCTGTAAAAGAAGTTTCCTCCTTTTCATTTTTTAATATTTCTATAGGAATCGGAGAATATAAATCTTCAACGGCTTCTAAACTATTTAATATATCTTGTACATCAATATTGTTCTTCATCTCTCTTTAATTAAAATATTGGTTATCTAATTTTTCTGACAAAATTGTAGTATTTTCCCCATGCCCAGGATAAACGATAGTGTCATCAGGCAATACAAAGAGTTTTTCTCTTATACTTTTTAATATTGCCTCGTGATCTCCGCCAAAAAGGTCTGTTCTCCCAATAGTCCCCGCAAAAAGTGTATCGCCTGAAATAAGAATCTTATTATTTTCATTATAAAACGAACAACCTCCAAGAGAATGCCCAGGAGTAAAAAAAGTTATGAACTTTTCTTCACCAACTGCTAAGACTAAATTATCCTCTAAAAAAACTTCTGGTTCTGGGCAATTTTGACAAGACTTATCAGTTATGCAAAACATTTCCATAATGTTCACAACCTCTTCTCTCATATTTTTTTCCAAACTATGAGCATATAATTTAATATTTGGAAAAATCTTTTTCAATGTAGCAACTCCACCACAATGATCAAAATGAGAATGTGTAAGCCAAATACTTTTAGGAATTAATTTTTGATTTTTAATAAATTCGGCTATTTCTTTCCCACTTCCCCCTGGGTCAACAATAGTAGCCTCCGATGTCTTTTCACACCACAAGACTCTGCAATGCTGAGAAATGGGCGTTACATTTATTGTTTTGATATTTATCATAAAAAATCTTTTAAGCTATTTTTTTATTAGTACTTGTTCTAGAAAATAAAATTTATTTCAAAAAGCCATTATTAAAATAACCTAGATTCAATATTTTTTCTATAATGTATAGCATAATTTCTTTTTTCATATAAAATAAAAACATTATGGCTGTGTCTTTAAAAAACGAACAAAAATTATCACAAACTCAAACAAATCAAGGGAGTGTCAATCCTTTAAATAAAAATTTTACACAAAAGGGGAAAAAGGTTTCAACAGAAATAAAAAAAACCACTCAAGCAAAAGGCGATCAGTATATTTATGACGATTCATTAGACCTAATGCAAGAAGAAGTAAAAATAAAATTCAATGACTTTATAAAAAAAATCATTGAGTTTTTAGCAAAACTTATTTCTGATATTCTTCAAACCTTAACCTTTGGTTTGGCAAGACGATATCAAAATAAAAAAAAAGAAAAAGAAATCATAAAAAAAACTAAAGTATTACAAAAAAAATAATCTACTTTAAACAACGTTAATCTATAAAATTAACTTGAACTTCTATGTCATTATTTAATGCTTTTTTTACTGGACAATGCTTTGCGGTTTCTCTTAAAATATGGAGTTCTTTCTCCCCTAATGAATTAGGAAGTTTTATATTTAAAATAAATTTTATAATTGTATGCGTAGTCTCATCTAATTCTTTTATCGCTTCAACTTTTGTTCCATCAATTGAAAAATTATGATTTTGAGAAATAAAATCCATCATACTAACAGTACAAACTGCCAAAGAAGCTGTTAAAAGATCTGTAGGAGAAATTCCTCCCTCGTCATTTCTAGCATCAGTAATAAAAGATATTTTTGATTCCGCTGAAGACACATTACAACGAAAATCACCAAGATATTCCACATTTATTTTAGCCACATTAACTCCCATATTTTATCTAAAAGTTCTCACAAAGCCAACTTCCAAGCTTTTTTAATATCTTCATTGGACCATATGCTCTATTTGGTTCTTGCAAAGAATAAGAAGCACTTAAATTGGCAAGCTTCAACAAGCCACTTATTGTCGCATATTGAGGATCTTTTATCAAATCTGCCAATCCACTCGTCTCAATTACCTCTGCCACACGAGTAGGACATTTAAAAACATCCTCAGCAAAAACTTCTATCCCTCTTAAATTTGCCGTACCACCACAAAGTACAACGCTTGAAATTTGAAAATCACATGATTTTTTAACTAGCTCACAAGCCAGCTTAAATATTTCTTTTACTCTAGCTTCAATTATATCAGAAACAAGCATCGTCGAAACTTCCTCTTGGCCTTTACCTCCTATTACAGGAACACTAATCGTCTTATTAGAAAAAACACCCGCATTTGGGGAATATGATTTTTTAATTGCCTCTGATACTACAATTGGTGTTTTTAATCCTGTAGCCAAGTCAGAAGTAATATTATTTCCTCCTAAAGGAATTACACTTACAAACTGTGTTGCACCATTTTTATAAACTGCAATATCAGTCGTTCCTGCACCAATATCCAAAAGCAATACTCCTAATTCCTTTTCATCTTCCCTTAAAACAGAGCTAGCAGACGCTATAGCAGAAACCATTAAATTTCCGACTTCAAATCCATTTTGATTAATACATTTTACAATATTTCGATCACTTGAATAACTTGCCGTTAAAACATACACCCTAGCCTCTAATCTCACACCAGAAATTCCCACAGGATCACGAATTCCGTCAACGCCATCTACAATATATTCTTGAGGAAGTGTATGTAAAAGCTCACGCCCCGAATCAAGTTTAACCGCCAAACAAGCAGAAATTACATTTTTAATATCTTCTTTATCTATTTCACTTCCACGAATAGGGAAAATACCATCACTAGAAAAGCCCTCTATATGATTTCCAGAAACTGAAGCATAAACTTTCTGAACTTTTATCCCTGCCATGTCCTCTGCATCAGAAACCGCCTGTGCAATTGACCTAAGAGTATCATTTATATTGATTACCACACCTTTTTTTACGCCTTTTGACGCACAACTACCAACTCCTATAATACGAATTTCTTGATCATCTTGTGGAATTCCAATTGCCACTTTTATTTCAGATGACCCGATATCCATAGCTGTTAATATTTTTTCCTTTGCCATACATTCTCCCTAAACAACTTGGTAGCAAATTTCAACCGCTTTATATAATAAACATCTAACGACTTTTTCGCAATCCTTTTTAGTCTAGAGTCTTAGTAATAATTTAAGAAATATAAACAATAGAAAACTTTATTTTGTTAATACTCCGACCTTGCCGAACCCCAAATCAATTTGAGAAAGAGTATTTATATTACTTCCCAATTTTATCTCAATTGCCTTTAATCTACGTATTTGAGTTTCTAAAAATTTCTCACTTTTTGAAATGTCCATGATAATTTTCGGTTTTAATTCAGCAAAAGACAACTCCACATCTCCAGAGGGCAAATAATTAATTGAATACACTGTATATTTAAAACTCTTTCGAAGCTGTTTTATAAACTTTGTTATATGTAGTAACCTTGAAGCCATGGTTTGTGCACTATCTAAATTAACATCCAAACCAGTAATTGTCGGCAATATATTAAAAAAATCTCTGTTATTTTTTAATATATCCACTTTGCTTAAAATCGATAAAATTTTCCCATCATTAGATATAAGTTCAAAATTATTATCTTTTAATTTTGATAAAAAATAAGGCTCTTCTTCGACAATATCAATATTAATTTTATCAAAATTTTTAACGGATTTTGGATAAATTTTTACATCTTTTACATAAGGTAATAACCGTATGTTCTCTTCAATTTCTTTTTTCTTTATATACCAGTAAAAAACATCTGTCTTTTTTTCAAATTTTTCAAAAATTTCATCATTAGACGTTAGCTTATTTCCATTTAAAAACAAGGAAACCGAAATATAATTTTTAAAATATACATAACCAAAAATTAAAACATTTACTAAAATAATAAAAAAAACAAAAAATAAAATCTTCCCCTTTTTTCTCATAATCTTTAAACCTTTTTACATAATAACAATTTCTGGTTCTAAAATTTCTTTAAAATTTTCATAAACTTTTTCTTTCGCTATTTCCATCAGCTCCTTTACGTCACTTGCTGTGGCTTTAAGATCAGGATTAATAATCCAATTTGCATGAAGCGTCGAAATCATCGCTCCTCCTCTAGAAATTCCTTTAAGCCCACTTTTATCAATTAGCATTCCCGCAGAATGTTCTATGGAGGGATTCTTAAATATACAACCTGCAGAAGGAACTTTTGGCTGCGTTTTTAATCTAAAATCTTTATTTTCTTTTATTTTTAATTCTATTTTTTCTCTATCAGATTTTAGTAACTTTACTTTAGCTCCCATAATAACTGAATTTTTTGGAATCGATATTTTCTTTATCATTATCTCAAGATCATCTTTATTAATAACTTCAATTTCACCATTTTCTTTGCAAACTCTAATATTTTCTAAAACATCTGATATTTTTTGCCCCTTAAAACTTGCATTCATGTATAATGCACCGCCAAACTGCGCAGGAAGGTTGCATGCAAACTCAAATCCCGATAAAGAATTTTTTGAAAAAAGTGTTGATAGCGATGGCATTAGATAAGAAGCTCCTATTTGAAATGTTGTATCATTTAAAGCATTAATTGTTGAAAAATTTTCACCTAATTTAATGACCACATCTTCAATCATATCATCTTTAAAAAGAACATTTGATCCATTTCCTAAAATCATATATGAAACATTATTTTTATGAAATTCTTTTAATACTGAAGATAATTTTTTTTCGTCTTCTATATAAATTAAATTTCTTAACTCTCCACCAATTTTAAATGTACTTAAATCTCTTCCAGATTTATTATTTATTTTTTTTATGTGTAAATCTTCTAATATTCGATCAATGTTTATCATTATATTTCCCAAATTTTTAAAATATAACCTTCTTAGATTATTGCATTATATAATAATTTTTGCCATAATTTTTGGATAATGGTAGCTACAAGAGATGCCACAAGATATCGATATAAACCTTTCGTTGGTTCTAGTCACACTTGGGCAATAAATAACATTTTACGAGAAAAAAAAGATATCGCAATACTTGATGTAGGTTGCGCAAAGGGGATTGTAGGAAAAATTTTAAGTGAAAATAATTTTCCTAACGTTGATGCCGTTGAAGTCGACGAACATGCAAGGAAAGTAGCAAAAGAATTTTATCATTTTATCTATCCGTCGATAGATAATGTGGATAAAAAATATGATTTAATTTTACTTTTAGATGTTTTAGAACATATTGAGAATCCAAAAAATTTTTTAGAAAACTTATTAACAAAGTTATCTCCATCTGGAAAATTATTATTATCAGTTCCAAATGTCGCATTTTTACTGACTCGTTTACAACTACTCTTTGGAAATTTTAATTATACTCAAAAGGGAATTTTGGATAGAACACATTTGCGATTTTTTACAAAAAAAACAATTTTAAATCTCTTACAAAATATTCCAAGACTTAGAATTTTATCAACAAAAGTTTCCTCTGTCCCCATAGAGTTATTTTTAAATAAAAACATTGCTAATTCATGTAGTTGGGAGACAATTAGTAAAATGATATTATCTATTACTAATCTGTTTCCGACGTTACTAGGTTATCAACATTTAATTTTAATACAGAAGGAAGAATAACATTCGTGTTTGGGCTTAGCTTTTTTGAACTCATTGTAATTTTTTTTATAGCATTGATTGTCTTAGGGCCAGACAAACTTCAAGAGTTTGCTAAAAAATTAGGAAATTTTATTTCATCTATAAATGATTTTTCATCAAATATCAAAGATTCTTTTTCGGATTCTTTAACACCAAGCATTAATACCGACAAAAACACTAATGATTTTAAAAAGATTGAAGAAAAAGACGATAAAACCGACATACCAAAAGATGAAAAAAAAGATTGCTAATTTTTGACTTTTTTCTCTCTATTAGTTAAACTCTTTTGCAACTTGTGGTGGATATAGCTCAGTTGGTAGAGCCCTGGATTGTGGTTCCAGTTGTCGTGGGTTCGAGCCCCACTATTCACCCCATTTTTCAAGTAAAAAACTTTCACTTCAACATGATGATTTTTCTTTATATTTTTTCTTTTTTTATTTTTTCTAATTAATAGGGATCGTTTATGTTTTATATTGGTTGCCATTTATCTTCATCAAAAGGTTTTCTCGCCATGGGGAAAGAGGCGTTATCTATTGGTGCAAACACGTTTCAATTTTTTACAAGGAATCCAAGAGGCGGACAAGCAAAGCCTATCGATATAAATGATATGGAAAAATATGTCGCCTTTGCAAAGAAATATAACTTTGGCTCCATTGTAGCACATGCACCATATACTATGAATGCCTGCGCAAAAGATGAAGGATTAAGAATTTTTGCAAAAAATATGATGCAAGATGATTTATCAAGATTAGAACACATTCCAAATAGCCTATATAATTTTCATCCGGGAAGCCATGTATCTCAAGGAGTTGATATCGGAATTAAATATATTTCTCAAATGTTAAATGAAAGCATAACAAAAGATACTTCAACACTTGTTTTGCTTGAAACAATGTCAGGAAAAGGAAGTGAAATAGGACGTTCTTTTGAAGAGATAGAAGATATAATCTCAAAAGTTAATCTAAATGAGAAAGTGGGAGTTTGCCTAGATACATGTCACATTTTTGATGCTGGATACGACATAATCAATCATTTAGATGATGTTATAGAGAATTTTGATAAGATAATCGGGATTAAAAAATTAAAAGCTATTCATTTAAACGATACGATGAATCCATTTGAATCCCATAAAGATAGGCATCAAAAAATTGGTGACGGTTATATAGGAATTGAAACTCTTTCTAAAGTGATAAACCACCCTAGCTTAAAAAATTTACCTTTTATTTTAGAAACGCCAAATGAAATTGACGGATACAAAAAAGAAATCGCCCTATTAAAAAGTCATAGAAACGATTCCTAAATAACCAATAAAGAATAAACTTATTAATAAAGTAATTTAAAAAGTTTGTTCAGGATACTTTACCTTTAACTCTTCTTTTAACTTATCTAACGCCTGAGCATCGTCTCCTGTAGACAAAGATTCCAATGTTTTAAAAGCAACTACATTAAAATATATTCCATCTTTTGCAAGTTGCGTTAATAAATCTTTAGCTTCACCATCTTGTGTCCCATTTTCAAAATAATATTTTGCCATTATTATTGCAGATAGCTCTTTATAAAATCTTGCCTTATCATCTTTTTCTTTTGCAAAAGTTTGATAATTACTTTTTCCAATCTTGCTCTTAAAGCCTTCAATATCATTTTTCGATTTATCAAGAAGCGCAGAATAAAGAATAGTAACAGTATCATAATCTCTATCACTTGATAAAATTTTTATAGACTCATCAGATATCTTATAAGATTCTTCTAATTGCTTTTTTAAGTCTTCTAGATCTTTTTTCTTACCTTCTATTTTTTTATCCTCTTTCATCTCTTTTTGAGATCCATCTATTTCTAATTGCATTTCCTTAATATCTTTATTTAAAGTTATTATATTGGCATATTGAGAACGAAGATTAGCAAAACTATCGGCAGCGTCATGTTTACTATTTTCTCTTACTTCAGTAAATTTTTGATTCGCATAATAGCAACCAATTAAAATGATGATCGCCCAACAAATAACTCCTTGCCATTTTTTTATAAATCTAAATAACGGATCTTCAACAAAAGTTTTCTCTATTTCAGATTCGACAACTTCTGGAGTTACTATATTTTTATTTTCATTTAAGTTTTCAACCTTTCTATCTTTCTTTTTGTTCATAATTTTTCCCTTAGCTTAAATAAATATTAAACCTTATATTTAAAATCTTCTGGATTAAGATTATCCAGCAATTCTTCCCACTTATCTTTATCTATTTTTTCAAATGACAAAGTTCGATTTTCAGAATTATCGTCTTCATCTTTCTCGTCGTTTAATTTTTCTTTATTATTAAAATTTACTTCACCGTCCATCATCCTACCATAGGCACCTGTCGATTTTGCAAATTTTAAGACGGTCTCTGTAACGTATATTAAAGCAGATTCTCTAAGTGCCAAAGCTATTGCATCACTTGGTCTTGAATCTACAATATATGTTTTTGATCCATCAGAAATAATAAGTTCCGCATAATATGTAGCATCTTTTATTTGAGTTATTACAATTCTTTCTAATTTAACAGAAAGAGAATCAAAAATATTTGAAATTAAATCATGCGTAAGAGGACGTGACAATTCAACATTTTTTAAAGAAGTAGCAATCGCTGTAGCTTCAGAAAATCCAATCCAAATAGGGAGGCACCCATCTCCATCACATTCTTTTAGAATTACAACAGGGCTTTCCGTATTGCGATCCATAACAAGTCCAACGACAACCATTTCCAATGCTTTTTCTTGAGACATAAAATCCTTTATTATATTCCTACGCTTTCAATGTTAATCTTGCACTATCCTGTATTTTAACAGTTATAATATCACCTAGTTTTAATTTTGAATAGTCCCCATCAAACCTTGTATTAAAATCTGAGGAAAAATTCACAGTAATATTTTGAGAATTTGTTCCTTTAAAGCAATTTTCATCTTTTTTAGAAAAACCATCTATTAAAATTTCACTATCTTTACCAATAAAAGATTTTAAAACTTTTGCTGAAACTTCATATTGTCTGTCTTGCAAAAATTTTAATCTTGCTAACTTTTCTTGATAAGAAACTTTGTCATCTAACTTTAAGGCTTCAGTGTTAGGGCGTGGTGAGTAAACAAATGAATAACTATTCACAAATCCCACTTTTTCTACTATATCAATAGTTTCCAAGAACTCTGATTCTGTTTCTGTAGGGAAACCAACAATGATATCTGTAGTAAAAGCCATATCTGGTATTTTTGATCGTATTTTTTCTATAATTTCAAGGTAATGTTCTCGTGTATATTTTCTATTCATCAAATCTAGCACTCTATTATTTCCAGCCTGCAAAGGAAGATGAATACTCCTACAAATTTTTGGATTTGAACATACAAGAGAAATAAATTCTTCTGTTATATGTTTTGGATGTGGGCTTACAAAACGAATTCTTTCCAATCCATCGATTTTTGATATTTGATCAAGTAATTTCTCGAAAGTCATACTCTCATTTAAATCACTTCCATAAGAATTTACGCATTGTCCCAAAAGCAAAACCTCTTTAGCACCATGTTCCACAGATTGTTTTATTTCATCTACAATCTGAGCTTTAGGCCTTGATACTTCAGGTCCTCTTGTTTGTGGAACTATACAATAAGCACAGCGATTATTACAACCTCTACTTATTCCTACAGATATAGATAAATTTCCCATTAATGGAGGATTTGATAACGATAGATCTTCCCATTTTTCTCTATAATCTACGTTACATTGATGTTCTTTTTGAGCATCTTTTATAAAATTTGGAATTAACGATAAATTATGCGTTCCAAAAACAAAATCTACATTTGGCGCGTTTTTAAAAAGTTCTTGACCATACTGTTGTGCAACACAACCACCGACTCCAATAAGTAAATTTTTATTTTGTTTTTTTAATGGTTTTAATGAGGCAAGAACAGCTAATAATTTTTCTTCGGGTTTTTTACGCACACTACAAGTATTTATAATTATAAGATCTGCATTAACTGCAGAATCCACTTTCTCATATTCATTTTCCAAAAGGCGTTCTATCCTTGCAGAATCATAAACATTCATCTGACAACCGTATGTTCTGATAAATAGCTTTTTTTTCATTTTTATAAAAATTCTTAATGTGAAAAACTTACAATTCTTATATCAGGCGTATAAAGATTAACCTCATCTCCACTTAAAATGGTTTCTAACTCCATCTCAAATTTTTTTGTGCTTTTTGGTTTTAATGCTACATCCTTTATTTCTAAGAATTCTTCATCATTACTTAACTTTTTGTCCCCTATTTTACTTTTAAACGAAACTGCTAAAGAAATTTCTTTTACAACCTTATCAGATAAGTTTTCGAAATCTCCACTTATAACAAAATAATATTGTAAATCCTTTCCTGAAGGAGAGACTATCTTTTTATCAAAATATAAATTGCTCATTTTCAATACTTCCGTTTTAGTACTAGTTTGAGCTTGTGCATTAGGTTTTGTAAATTTCTTCAATGCCTCCTCTCCCCACAAAAGTTCCAATTGAAAATCAGTAGACTTTTTAAGATCAGTAGAAATTAAAAACTTTTTAGGCTCATCTGCATTAATAAATTCACTCTTATCCTTGCCCATTAATTTTGAAAGAATGTATGCATGTTCACTAACTACTTTTGAATTTATATCAAGTAACCTTAAATTCAACACCACATCTTTCACAGGGGCTTTAACTTCGCTCGTAATTTGACCTAATATATAAATTTTTTCTCCATCATTAATCTTTTCCAATACTTCCAAAGAAAACATCTCATCATCACTTTTCGGAGAATTAGTTCCTACGGAGACAACCCCTCCTTTCAAAACACAAGATGAAAAAAAACATAAAAAAATACTAAAAAAACATTTGAAAAAAAATTTATTTTTCTTGATCACTTAAAATAACCCTTTTTGATAAAGTCCATTCCCCTAAATTAAAATTCCAAGTTTCTTCTACATTCTCATCATTTACTACATACTGTGGTATTTCATAATATTTTACCAAAACCTGAACTGTTGCTGTTTTTGATAAATCAGAAAAAGCAATATCTTCTGTCTTTATAGAAACTATTTTTCGTTCCTTATATCGCTTGAAAGTTTCACGAACATCATCAATTGATTCCTCTTTTACCGAAGCTACTGCCCTCGAATATGAACCCCAATAAATATTATCTTGAAAGCTTTTTAATGTCTTTGGAAGCAATCCTTGCCTATCTGCCTCTGTGACTCCCATACTCTTGTATGAATCAATGAACGGCACAAAAACGCATGCATCAAGACACAAAATTGATACCAATGATAACAACAAAATACCTTTACTAATTTTTTTTACCATTTAAAGCTCCCCTTTTTTAAATTTTTGAATTGTTTTCTTTATCATCGTAAAATCATTTTTTTTATCTTTATTATTTATTGCATATTCATATGAACGCGGGCCAAATGCCCCTTGGAAATAAAGCTCAGTATCAATTTTATTAACACTAGGAGAACATCTATAAAGCTCCCTTGCACCAAGTGCTGTAATAGAAATTGCAAATCCAAAAAAAACTAGCTTTTGCCACATTTTTAAATCTGACATAAATTCCTCTTTAAAAACAAATATTTTAACACAAAATCATATTTCTTACTAATAACGTTAACACGGAGGCCAACCCAGCATCTTACCACCTATTATATGGATATGAAGATGTTTTACTGACTGCAAAGCATCTTCTCCATTATTAATAACTAATCTATATCCAGTTTCTGATATTCCTTGTTCGATTACTATTTGCTTTATAGCTTCGAACAGATCTGTCAATATTTCACCATCTTCTTTTTCTAAAGAATTGACATTAGGAATTTCTTTTTTGGGAATTACCAATATATGAACAGGAGCAACTGGATTCACATCTTTAAATGCCAAAACAGTTTCATTTTCAAAAACTATTGTAGCAGGAATTTCTCTTTTTATTATCTTTGAAAAAATTGTCTCACTCATGTTATTTATAGTAAAGTTAAACAGTTAAACATACAAGATTAAAAATGAAACATACATATTTTTTCTTTATAATTTTTATATAAAAATTATAAATGAAATAAAAAAAAGCTTCCTAGTTATATTATAACTAGGAAGCTTTTCCCTTTTAATTAAACTCTAAAAGCGTTTTGGCCAGACTACCACCAAGTCGACACACCAACTAACCATTTATTAGTTGTGTCTTTATCTCTTGTTTCAAAATCTTTTTCTTCAATAACATCATAGCCAACTTGTGCTTTTAAATGTTGTCCCCAGAAATAGTAGTTTGCAACAACAGATGCTTGTTTGATGTTGTCATTTCCTGAACATTCTCTCCAGTACTTTCCATCATCACAATCAGAGTATCCATAACGAGTAGCTAATTCTAACTTTTGAGGTAATACAAAATAACCTGTTTGAACATAGAACCCTTTGTAATCTGCAGTATCTTCTGGTCCCTCAGGATCTAATCTATCATAAAAATATTCACCTGTTAGTGAAAAACCTTTAATTTTTAGATTAGCATCAGTGCTTATGGCTTGAGAAGAATATGTTGTATCAATTTGATTAAAATCTGAATACCCATAAGCAGTACCAACATTTAATGCCAAGTCTTCAGTGTTCCCAAGGTCACCTTCTTCAAAAGGATTCATTTCACCAAGGATGTCTAATCTTGCGAAAGCAAATCCAGCAACATCATTGTCTACACCAGGTAAGTTTCTTCCTTCATCTACACTATCTCCACCTCTAACTGATGCACCAAATTTTAACTTACCATCTAGCACGTCACCTTGAGCACCAAAACCTTGTTGGTATCCCTTAGTAATGACATCCGAAGCAACAGTTCTGTCAAGAAATTGCATATTGCTTATGCTAGTATTAAATTGTCTTGAAATTTCTGTTTTCCATTGTCCTAAACGAGCCCTTGCATTATCACAAGGTTGCCATTGGATGTAAGCATCTCTTACAAGGTCTCCTGCATCACCCTCAAGGTCAGCTTCAAACTTGTAATAAAATTCGTTATAAAGAGCAGTTCCATCAATACCAATTCTTAAGTTGGTGTTTTCAAAATTATCGTCATTTTCGGAATTATCATTGTCAATAAACTCATATCTCGTACGATATTTTGCATAAACTCTAGCAGTAAAACCATCATCTGGAAATTCTACTCTACTTCCCTCATTCCAATAAATTTTTACAGGTTCCTCAGCAGTATCTTCTTTAGCCAAAGCAAGTTCATTTCTTGTAACGATACCTTTTTCAACAAGGATATCCTCTAAAGTTTTTGCTTGCGAAGCAAAAGGGATAAGGAGAGATAAAACTGTAAATGCTATTATTTTTCGCATATTAAATTCTCCAAAAAAATTTAAAATTAATAAATCTTACTTAAAATCGATTGTGGGACATCATTCAACAAACTAGATATCTTGAATGATCAATTTAAAACAAAAATAAATCAATCGTGCAAGACATCTTACCCACACAACCAAGGATAAATTTTACACGAACGACAGCATTAGTCAACTAGCTTTTTCACTTTTATTTTTTCTATCATCCTAGATTTGTTAAATATATTCTAATGCGCTCTCTAATAATTTTGATAAGTTAAAAAATAAAAATCGAAGCAACACGACTGTAAAATCAGACTTAATATTACTTTTCATTTTACATCAAAATAGGAGGTTTTATGATTCCAGAGAATGTAAGAAAAAATTTTACCGTAGTAAATATAAACATTCAAAATCACCCTGACTACATAAAACTAAAAGAAAGAGTCTACCAATTAGAGCGCCAAGTAAGTGAAAAGAAAGTAACGTTATTTGGAAAGAAAAAATAAGATATCACAGATCAAAAAGAAAAATGGTACACCAAGAGGGATTCGAACCCACGACCAAGAGATTAAGAGTCTCCTGCTCTACCAGCTGAGCTATTGGTGCACGCTCATAAGACTTGTTTTTTATATATTAAATAAAAAATTTTTGCAATAGTATCAGATACTAATTTGACTATCAAGGCCAAAATCCCCCTAAAAAATGTTTACAAAAAAAAAGAAACATTTGTAAAAATAACTGCATCATAATAAAAAGTTAGAATTTGTAATAAATCTTGAGGTACTATATGGCAGTTGCAAATGAGTTTTTAGAAGCTTTTTACGTTAGAGAATTTTTAACAAATTATGCAGGTTTACTGGCAAATTTAGCCGACGGATTAGAAGAAGAATCAAAAAAAAACATTGGATCGTTAATAAGTTTAGATAAAAAAGCAAAAAATCTTTTAACCAATGTTAATTATATAAAATACAAGAAGAAAAAATCACAACTTACGAAAACTTTTAATCAAAAATTATTAGAAAAGGTAGATAAAGAAATCATCGAAGATCCTATAAATTCTGCTCTAAAATCTTTAAAAAAATATAACATTTAAAGGTTTGAAACTTTTTTCCCTACAGTATTCGTAGTTCTTGAGATATCACTTCTTTTATACGGAAAAGAGTAAATAGCAGAAAAAGTGTGTGACTTGCTAAAAATAATTCTTCTTGGATAATATGTTTTCGTTTTTTCATTATTTTCTTTCATACTAAAAGATCAAGCGCTCTGGCACTTTTGCTCCCCAAAAAAGCAAATTCTAGCAAAATCAGAGAATCTTTTTGATACTTTTATTAATCAAATATAGTGAGATTTTAGTTTTATTGATAAGGACCATAAATTTATGCTACTTGCCTATACATATAACCATGAAATAAAAAACGATAAGCCATTTTTGGCAATTATACCAGATATCATAACAGATCGCACGGCAAAGCCCGTACCTATTGAAAAATTATCTATTTCGGATTGTGCAATATTTTATGTTAGCAATTATGAGGCAGTTTGCGTAAAACGAGAAGATAATGGATTAGTCATTTCACCATTGGCAGGACAAAGATTGTACTTAACAACCAACTTACCAGATAGACCTGGAATCTCAGCAAGAATGATAAAAATCACTAAAGGCCAAAATCAGTCTTTTGTTTGTCATTACCAAAAAGAAAAAGATACATCTTATAGCGAATGGACACCTTACAAGATAAACGTATAAATTTTTTATTTATCTTTTTTATTTTTTGAAAACATATTCATTATAAGAGAGCTATATTTTTCAAATATTACATTTCTTTTTATTTTCGAAACTTCATTTAACATTCCGTTTTCAAGATTAAAACCATTTTTTAATATTTCAAATTGCTTAATTTTCTCAAATGGCTTTAATTGAGACTTGCTCTTTATGTAAGTATTTATTTCTTTTTTTATAAGCTCTCTTAATGTCGTATCTTGAATTGTTAAACGCTTGGTAGATTTTAATTCATTTGCAATCACACCGCACTTTTTTAGCGCTTCATCAGACGGAACAACCAACGCGCCTACGCTTCCTTCATCTTGCCCTACCAAAACTATTTGATCAATATATGGGCTCTCTAAGCATGCAGCCTCAATTGGAATTGGCTCAACATTTTCTCCACTAGATAAAACTATTGTCTCTTTTGACCTTCCAATAATTACAAGATTATTTTCTTTTGTAATAAATCCCAAATCTCCCGTATTAAACCAACCATCTTTTAACACTGCATCTGTTGCTTCTTTGTTTTTGTAATATCCCTTCATTATTTGAGGTCCCTTTACCAGCAAAACCCCTTTTCTGTACATTCCTATTTCTTCTAATGTATCAGGATCCACAATCTTAATGTCTGTCGCCAACAAGGGTTGCCCTGCAGAACCTAAATAATTTGGTTCATAGCTTTTCCTCATAACGACTACTGGAGATGTTTCTGTCAGTCCATATCCTTCTCTTAAATTAACACCAATCGCATCATAAAAAAGTTGATCTTTCATTGAAAGAGAACCACCGCCAGAAATCGATATTCTAAAATTTAATCCAAAATTTTCTCTTATCTTCTTATAAATTTTTTTGCTTGCAAATAAGTGTATCGGCTTTATAAAAGTACGAACTATTCTGTGATATATCTTTGATCGTGTCTTGTATTTAGTTTTTTTATTAGTTATTCTCCTCTCGCTATACATCTTATGTATTTTATACAAAATACTAAACTTAACTGCCAAATCGAAGAAATAATATGTCCACATGGACGTTTGTTTTAGTTTCTGATAAATTCCAATTCTTATTGTCTCCCAAATTCTAGGAACAGAACAAATTAAATCAACTTGATATTTAGTTAAATCCTTCTTCAGCCCTGAAAGCGTTGTAAAATGAACATGCGCACCGTTACAAAACCATGAATATTGTAATGTCCTCTCATAAGCATGCCAGACAGGTAAAACCTCCAATGATTTTTCTCCCGCTTGTAAACGTATAGAGCTAGTAATCGAAACTAATTGAGATAAAATATTTTTATGAGTAATTATTGCACCTTTTGGATTTCCAGTCGTTCCTGATGTATAAAGCATTGAGTAATTATCATCTAACTCTATTTTAGGCTTTACAAAGTGATGCAACTCCCCTATTTGCAAAACATCATTATATGAATAAACTTTACCATTTTCATCTTGAGCATTAGTTTTATCAAACATTAAAACAATAAATTTTAGATTAAATTTACATAAAACATCTTTTAATTTATCATATAGATTTTTGTGTTGTAAAATTATGCCTACGCATTCACTATGAGACATAATATATTCTAGTTCATCTTTTGGAGCATTTGCACCTCTTAAAGTGCTTACGGCGCCACATCTTGTAATAGATTGATCTATCACGACCCATCGCCCGTTATTTTCGGAAAATATGCAAGCGAACTCACCCTTAGATAAACCTAATGATTGTAATCCAGAAGAAAATTTCTTAATATCCTCTTCTAGCTCTCCATATGTCATTTCTATTTTTGAATATTCATCAGTAATGGCCTTATAATCCTTATGAACTATCGCTTGAGCACTAAAATAATCTCCAAAGGAAACAGATTTTTTGTAAAAATCTTCTAGTACTTTTCCTTCTTCAACTATTTCTCTTTGTCTTTTTTCTTTAAAATTCTTTAATTTATCTAATTCAGAAAATCCCATAGAACCATCACAATCAAAAATACGCATAAAACTTTCTTGAGTTTTATCATATTCAAAAAAAATTTAAAAGATTATTAGATTAATCATTTCACTGTAAAATTATACATAAATTTTGCGAGGTTACAAAAGTTCATTTGCTAAGTTCGCAAGTTCTGAACGTTCGCCTTTTTCTAATTTTACATGGGCAAAAAGCTTGTTCCCTTTTAGCTTATCTATCAAAAAAGAAAGACCGTTGCTTTGGGAATCAAGGTATGGCGTATCAATTTGATGAATATCACCAGTGAAAATAAGTTTCGTATTATCTCCTGCTCTTGTAATAATTGTTTTTACTTCATGGGGCGTTAAGTTCTGTGCTTCATCAACGATAAAAATCACATTTGAGAGACTTCTTCCTCTTATATATGAAAGGGGTGCTATCTCAATTTTTTCTGTCTTTATCAATTCATCAATTTTACTACTTTCTTTTGAGCTATCACTAAACTGAGACTTTATAAATTTTAAATTATCCCACAATGGCTCCATATATGGAGTCATTTTTGATTTTACATCTCCAGGCAAAAATCCAAGATCCTTGTTTCCTAAAGGAACTACAGGTCGTGCAACAAAAACTTGTTTGAAATTTTTCCTTTGTTCCAAAGCAGCCGCTAATGCCAATAAAGTTTTCCCTGTTCCTGCAATACCTTGAAGTGTCACAAGGGAAATATCTGGCCTCATAAGAACATCTATCGCAAAAATCTGTTCCGCATTCCTTGGTTCAATTCTATAAACAGCTCTTTTTTGTATGCGTTCTAAAATCTTTTTTGAGGAATTATAAAATGTTAATGCCGATTGTCTCCCGCATCTTAAAACATAAAAAGAGTTAACTTGAAAATCAACATCTTTAAATTCATCTTCTTCTAAATATCCATCTGCAAAAATCTTATCAATTAGTTCTGGAGTTTCAACCTCTATATAACCTTTACCTGTCTCAAGCTTTTCTACATCTTTAATTTTCCCCTTTTCATAATCTTCGGCAGTTATATTCAACGCCCTTGCTTTTACACGAAGCGCTATATCTTTAGTCACCAAGACTACTTTTTTATCTTCATTTTCTTGTAAAGTAAGCGCAGCATTCAAAATTTTATGATCTCCTTTATCATCATCGAAAACAACTTCTGCATCTACTTTTTTTACTTTTGGATATACGACCTTGAATCTTCCCTCTCCATCTTCTGTAATTGGCACCCATTCTTGAAGCATTGTTGACTCTGAAATTTTATCAATAAAGCGAATAAATTCTCTCGCGGAATAACTTTTTGTATCATTTCCTTTTTTAAATTTATCAAGTTCCTCTAAAACGGTAATTGGTATCGCTACATATTGATCTTTAAAATGTGTTATTGCATTGTGGTCATGCAAAATTACTGACGTATCTAAAACAAATATTTTATTACTCATATTGCCTCTTATAAAAATATACAATTCAAAAGTTTACAAAAAATTATATAAATTAAAAAGATACAAATTTTTTGTATTAGACGGACAAAAGCTTGTCTTACATTAGATTTTGTAGCTAAAATATGTTCCCATGATTGAAAATAATGTTTTAGAAGCACAAATAACTAGAGAAATTGAAAAAAGGCGTACTTTCGCGATAATAAGCCACCCAGATGCTGGAAAAACTACGCTTACAGAAAAGCTTCTCTTGTATGCAGGCATGATTAGAACGGCTGGAATGGTCCATGGAAGAAAAAACCAAAAAAAAGCGTCTTCTGATTGGATGGAAATGGAACAAGAAAGAGGCATTTCCATAACAGCATCTGCCATGCAGTTTAATTATAAAGATTTCGTTATCAATGTACTTGATACTCCTGGGCACCAAGATTTCTCTGAAGATACATATAGGACATTAACAGCAGCAGATAGCGCCGTGATGGTAATTGATGCCTCAAAAGGTGTGGAAACACAAACTAGAAAATTATTCAAAGTTTGTAAAATGAGAAATATTCCAATATTAACTTTTATTAACAAAATGGATCTGCCAGCGAAAAATCCATTAGATCTTTTAAGCGAAATTGAAGAAGTCTTGGGTATTCAAACGACTCCTGTGAATTGGCCAATTGGAAAAGGAAAAGATTTTAAGGGCGTTTTTCACCTTGAAAAAGATGAAGTTTATATTTTTGAAAAGTCGAAAGAAGGTGGAACAACTAAAAAAGCACTTGAAACAAAATATACAAAAGATGAGTTTTTTAATTCTATTTTAGAAGATAAAGAATTAAGAGAAAAAACACTAGAAGAAATTGAACTAGTAGAAGTTGCAGGAGAAAGTTTTAATGAAGAAAAATTTTTAAATGGTTTAATAACTCCTGTTTTTTTCGGATCTGCTCTTACAAATTTTGGTGTAGAATTTTTCTTTGATTTCTTTACAAAACTTGCGCCCAAACCACGCGCGAGAATTGCTTTTAATGATGACAATCAAAAAATTATTATAGATCCCATAAAATATCCTTTTAGTGGAAATGTATTTAAAATACAGGCCAATATGGATCCAAAGCATAGAGACAGTATGGCTTTTTTACGCGTCAATTCTGGACGTTTTGAAAGAGATTTAATAGTAAAACATTCAAGACAAAAAAAAGAAATAAAGCTTTCAAGGTCTCATAGTATGTTTGGAAGAGAAAGAGAAACTCTTGATTATGCATATCCAGGAGATATTGTCGGTGTTGTAAACCCAGGAGTTTTTGCAATCGGTGATACAATTTCAATCAATGGGCACTTTACTTTTCAACCAATGCCAAAATTTCCACCAGAAATTGTTGCAAGGATTCGTCCGATTGATGCCTTAAAAAGAAAAGCATTCGAAAAAGGAATCGAACAATTTACAGCAGAAGGTGCAGTTTTAATATTAACTGAATTAAATAATTTAAATTCTGATCCATTAATCGCGGCAGTTGGAATTTTACAATTTGAAGTTTTACAAAGTAGATTTTTAAATGAATACCATGTCAAAACCGAAATTAATACCTTACCATATCGTCACGGTGCATGGCTAAAAGGAGATCCAAAAACTTTTAGTTTGCCAAGTAATAGTCTTATAGCTTACGATGGAAACAATGATTATATATTTTTGTATGCACAAGAATGGCAAAAAGATTTTGCTGAGGAAAAAAACCCCAACCACAAACTTATAGATTTTCAGGATAGTTAATTTTATGGAAAAATATCAAGCTGTAATTTTCGATAAAGATGGCCTTTTATTGGATACAGAAATGCTTACATTTCGTGCTTTTAGTGAGGCATTCAAAAAGCATGGTATTGAATTACCATTAAATGTATATGAAAAATCACTTGGCATTTCAACAGAAGACTCTTTCCAAATTTTTAAGAATTTTCTTAACAACAGAATTTCTGATGAGGAGTTATTATATATTCGCTCCGATTTTTTATATGCTTATTTTGATCTTCACACAATTCCCGTAAAAAAAGGGGTTCAAGACTTTTTAACTTTTTTAAAAGTCAAAAATATTCCTTGTGCTATTGCAACTTCTTGCGAAACATCGCGTGCAAAAGATCAATTTGACAAATTGGAACTTCTAGGATTTTTTAATGTTGTGATTGGAAAAGATAAAGTACAAAATGCAAAACCATTTCCAGATATATTTTTAAAAGCAGGTAAACTTTTAAATTGTGATCCTAGTAAGATAATTGCTTTTGAAGACTCAGAGGCAGGAATAACTGCCATTAAAAATGCTGGAATGACCGCGGTTCATGTAAAAGATTTATTACCACCTAATCAAAACATTATCAACAAAGCAGATTTTCTATTGGACTCTCTTTTAGAAGCTCCAATGTTGTTTAATTGATAATTAATAAAACACATAAAAAAATAAAAATACCTTATGAAGCTTTTTTTAAAACTTTCTTTTCTTCTTTCTCGTCTTCTGACATTTTATCAAGAAGTCTTTTTAATAATGCTTCTTGAACTTGTCTAAAGTATTCTTCTTCTCTTAAATGCTTTTTTGTTTTAAAGTAGCAAATTTTTTTCTCTATCATAAAAGCCTCCTTACTCACGAATCGCGGCTTTTATTTAAATTGCTTCTTTTTTTATTTATTCATTTTGATTTTTTTTCTGTTCTTCAGCTTTCTTTTTTTCTAATAATTTTTCAAAAAGACGCCTTTGTTCATCTTGAAAATGTTGCTCTTCTTGAGATTTTTCTTTTTTTTCAAAAATTGTTTCTTTTTCAACCATTTACTTAGCTACTCTATTTTTTCTAATACAAATGCACTTCTTGTAGGAAGATACACCTTAAAATAAGTCTCTGTATAGTCTTCAAATTCTTCATTTTCTGTTAAGATTTCTTGACTACACTGTATTCTACCAAGCCCCGCGAAGCATGATCGTTCAGTATCAAAGATTAATCTATATTTACCAGCTTCAACACCATTTATCCTATAATCCGCATAAGAAGATTGAGGATTAAAATTAAAAAGAAAATATAAATTCCGTCTTCTAAAGCATAATACCTGTTCGGCTATATGACTATATATCTTCTCTACATAACTATGTCCATCTATAACATGATATTGTTTCACAAGTTCGAGCATCGCTTTGTCAAAATCAGCAATTTTGTGATATTGCAAGTTTGGGTTATCTCTTAAGCTCCACTGTCTTCTTGCATGATGATATGACCAATTATTTCCTTCTCTTGGAAAATCAATCCATTCTGGGTGACCAAACTCATTTCCCATAAAATTTAAATAACCATCTCCCGCAGTAACAAGCGTTATAAACTTTATAAGCCTATGAAGCGCAAGCCCTCTATCAATAAGGTGATTTTGCTGATCTATTCTCATACTATCATAAATGAGTGTTTGTAATAATCTAAAGATTATTGTTTGATCTCCAACTAATGCCTGATCATGACTTTCTGCATATGAAATCGTCTTCTCATCATTTCTTCTATTAGTAAGTTCCCACAATATTCCCTCGACATGCCATTCTTCATCTTTTTTTTCTTTTAAAGTTTTTATCCAAAAATCAGGAATTCCCATTGACAATCGATAATCAAATCCGTTTCCACCATTTTCGTAAGAAGTTGCAAGACCTGGGAAGCCACTTACATCTTCTGCCAGTGTAATGGCCAATGGACGCCCCTCATGAACAAGCTTATTTGCCAAAGTAAGATATGTTAACGCATCTCTATCTAAATTATCACAAAAATAATCATTATAACTCATAAAAGCTGTGCCTATGCCGTGGTTGTGATAGAGCATGCTTGTAACACCATCAAATCTAAAACCATCAAACTTATAATCTTCAAGCCAATAACGAATATTAGAAAGTAAAAATCTTAAGACTTCTGTCTTTGAATAATTAAATAATCTTGAATCCCATAAAGGATGCTCTCCTCTCGCGCCTTGATGAAAAAATAACGAATACGTACCATCAAATTTTGATATTCCTTCAACTTCATTTTTAACTGCATGACTATGAACAATATCAAGTAGTACTCTAAGGCCTAAACTATGCGCTTTATCAATTAATGATTTCAACTCGTCAGGCGTTCCAAATCGAGAAGATGGTGCAAAAAAATTAGAAACTTGATAACCAAAAGAACCATAATAAGGGTGTTCTTGGATAGCCATTATTTGTACTGTATTATAACCTGCATCTTTTATTCTTGGTAAAATATTATTTTCAAACTCTACATAAGTTCCTACCCTTTCTTCTTCTGTCGCCATTCCGATATGACATTCATAGATAAGAAGTGGCTCATCTTGATTCGGACAAAAATCTAAAATTTTCCATTGATAACTTTTCTCAGGATTCCAAACTTGAGCAGAAAAAAGAGACGTTTTCCAATCTTGGACAACTCTTTCACAATAAGACGGAATCCTCTCGCCCTCTCCACCATTCCATTTAATCAATAATCTATATAAATCACCATGCCTCAATGCATCTTTTGGAAGTCGTATTTCCCAATTTCCAATACCAGTCGATGTAAATGCATATTCTTTTGACGGCTTCCAAGAAGAAAAACCACCTATTAAATAAATCTGTGTTGCATTTGGTGCGCATTCTCTTAATATCCATTCGTCATCTTCTTGGTGAAGCCCAAAAAATTCATGCGCCGTTGCAAAATCCCATAATGAACATTTATTCTCTGTTAATCTTTTTTCTATTGCTAATACTTGTTCCTTAATCTTATTGAAATAATCGGAAAATGGAGAAAGGTATGGATCCTTTAAAATGATTGGAAGGACATTTTCTTTGATATTTAATAACAAAGCTTCTTTATCGTTTTTTAAAATTCTTTTTGAAACCATAATAAAAAAATACCTTTGAGAAAATGTGCGAAAAAACTTTTAAACATTCCTATTGATTATGAACAGAATTTTAAAATAGTAAATAAGAAATGGAAAAATTCCATTTCTTATTGCAATTATAAAAACTTTTATAATGTTTTTTCCCTTATCATGTATTTATTTTTATCCTCTAATTTCTTCACTAGATTCTGGAATTACTATTCGTTGATTTCTTTCATCCCATAAATTAATATTAACCTCAACATCATCTGGATATTTATCTCCTGCCTGTTTAAAATGAAATACCAATTGACCTTTACTATTTACATTATATTTATTTTGTACCTCCAACCTTTCTCCAGCACTGTTATATAAAGCCAACCTTTTTACTCTCCCCTCATAGCTTGATGGCAAAAATATGGCAAGCTTTTTGTATAAATAACTTTCGGGCCTCCAAACAAAGTTCTTGGGGTATTCTTCTAAATAGACAGGTCCTATTTCTCCGATATCGTCTTTTACTTCATCTTGTAAAGCCTCACAATTTCCAATCAAATTAGATTTTATTCTTTGTGCAGAATCTAAAGATAACGATTCATTTTCTGAAAATTTATTTATAACAGTACCTAATGATCTTAATGGCGTATCATTATATTTTGCACCTTCTACCCTTTTAGTATCTAAACTTTCACTATTTGAATCTAAAGAAGATTTACCTAAAGAAAAGCTTAAAAGGTTTAATAAATAATCACAACTAATTTTTCCAGCACTCTTTAACTTTCCTAATGCTGTATCAGCTAACTCTTCAAAAGAATATTTTTTATCTTCCGAATTTTCTATCTGAAAAGAAATTTCATTTAAATATTCTTTTCCCAACTCACTGTCTTGTTGGTTCAAAACGCCATAATTAATAGCACTATATAACTCTTCTTCATTAACCCTTTTTCCATTCGTTAAATCTGAGGCTAAAATCTGCTTGTTTGCTTTTAACGAAAGAATTTCTGCTATTGAATTTCTAAGTGCATTTTCATCTAAATTAAAATTATTACTAATTTCCATATACATTCTCCTAAAAAAATAAATTTATAAAAACTATCGTTTTTACTATCTATCTTTTCGAGAATATAAAAGAAAAGTGACCAATATCACTAACAATCAAATTTTATATGCGAAGCCAACTATTGATTTTCAGAAATCAATTCTCTTAATCTTCCATCCTTACTTGCTTCTTGCAAAGCAACATGCATGGCTTCTGCTAAAGCTTTTTCGACATCTGATTGAGTAAAAAATATCCCTGTATTTGAAAAGTTTCCATTATAAACTGATTTATAAATTACCTTTCCTTCTCTATTTAACAACGACAACATGATCTCTGCCTTTGAAGTTAATAACGTAGATAAAGCCCTAGGCTTAACAGCGACAACCCAAGACGATAATTCGCCTAAAACTGTTGGAGCATTAAACAAAGAAATATCATACCCATTAATTGAAAAATATTTCTCGAGCCCTTTTTGGACAACTCTAGTAGCGTCTCCAAGCTCTGTTAAAGAACGCCCCTCAATTTCGCCAACAACCTTTTGAGTTCTTAAATCATTTACTATACCGATCCTAACTTTTGGGGAAACTTTATCTTTATAAAAATCTCTTTGAAATTCTGTTTGAGTTGGGGTTAATTCATATAAAGTCAACTGGCTTCTAAGATTTGGAGTACAAGACATAACCAAAAACAAACTCAAAATAAGAAATATTTTTTTCATGATTTTCCCTTTTTTAAATAATAAAAAACTTTCTTGCTATATATCTTAAAACTTTATTCTTGTTATTATTACTTAAATTTCTAATAACATCAAGAATTCAAATATTTCTCCAACTTAGCTAATCGTAAAAAATATATATCTTCTATTAATCTTTCCCCTTGTTAGCCTTAAAAGATAAAAAAAGACTGTCCTTAAATAATATTTTTTAATTTTCGATCTTCTAATATTAAATAAAGATTTCCCCTAAAATAAAAATTTTTCATGTAAAAACTTGATTTAATATAAATTTTTCTATATTGTAATCAAGTCGTTTCGACAATATTAGTGCGTCCCTATCGTCTAGCCGGCCTAGGACAGCAGCCTTTCACGCTGTAGACATGGGTTCGAATCCCGTTAGGGACGCCATTTTCATTATTTTTCATCTTATTTAAAAGTTAAAATTTTTAAAATTAGAATTGTTTGTTATCTTAGCAATATTGATACCGTTAATATCATTTCCAATGCCACGACTAAATTTCTAGCAAGAACAAAATTTCGTAAAAAATTATTGGAATCTGCATGCACTATGTATTCTTTTAAATACCCATATAATTTTCTTACCATAGGCAATGTAAATACTATCAACAAAACCAAGGGAGAAATAAGCTTAAAAAGCATAAGAAGAATCATTATGACATAAGATAAAAAAATTAAGGAAAACAAAAAAAATAGAGCATTTTTTTTACTTCCAAATATTATTAATAATGTTCTTTTCTTCGACTCTTTATCAGAATCAAAGTCCATTAGCGCATGTGTATCTAGTAAAATAACTGTAAGGATTCCCACCAATACAGATACCAAAAGCAAAATAATTTCAAAATCAACTCCCATAACAAGACTTATCCCATAGAAAAGGCATGGACCGAACAAAAGGATAAGCGCGAATTCTCCTAAAGCATAATGATTTAATTTCGGATATAAAAGACAAAGAATTCCTGAAGATACACTTATTAAAATAATATTAATTCCAAATTTAAGTACAAAAAAAATCCCAATAAAAAAAGCAACTCCAAAACAAATCGATAATATCAACAATATTTTATTTAACCCTACTTTCCCATCTTTAAAATAAACTCGTTTACAATCCTGTTTTGGAATCTCATTTTTGAAATCAATATAATCATCATATAAATTCGTCCCCGCATGTGCTAATACGATCCCGATTAATGCAAGAATACCATAAAAAATATTTTCACTATCTTTAAAACACCAACTGAAGACGACAAGCCAACTAAAAATGCTCATTGGAAGTGAGTATCCTCTTGAAGCCTTAAACCAAAAAATCAATTTATCGATCATTTAAATTATTCCTTCATTTTTCCAAAATTTTTGTGCAATTGATTTAATAAGAAAATATACTTATTATTAGAATATGCAAGAAAACACAATCGAATTCCTATTTAAAAAATATAATATTGAACTTGAGCAAATATATGAAAATTTCAATTCAAGTTTTCATAAATCATCTTCTCTTTGTAATATTTCAAAATATCAAGTTTTCTCTGGAGGAAAACGTATACGACCTTTAATTATTTTTGTTATAGCTAATCTTTTAAGGAACAACATTAATCAAAGTACTATAAATTTTGCAACTTGCGTAGAGCTATTACATAATGCAACTTTAATACATGATGATGTAATTGATGATTCCGATTATAGACGCTCAAAAACAACCTTAAAAAAAGAATTTGGAATTTCAAAAGCTATTCTTTCTGGAGATTATCTTTTCGCATATGCATTCGACTATATTATTGAGCTTCCCAAGCCTCTTATTATCGAAACTCAAAAAACTGCATTGAAATTAATCGAAGGAGAATATGCAGAATTGGAAGTTAATCTAAAAAACTTATCTATCGATGACTCATTAAATATCATGCAACATAAAACTGCATCTCTTTTTTCTTTATCAACTTTCGGAAGCTATATTTTAAATCATGACAATATTAATAATGAAAATAATTTATTGGAAAATGATTTTAAAGAATTTGGGAAAAATATAGGAATGTGCTTCCAAATTATGGATGATATCTTAGATATTTCCGTATCTAAAGAAATTTCTGGAAAACCTCAAGGAACAGATTTTATTGAAAAAAAACCATCAATAATCGTTACATTATGGTTAAAAGAAAAAACAAGCTTATTTAACGATTTTATTAATGAAGATAAAAATATTTTTAACCTATTACCAGATATCCACAAAGAAGTTTTATCTTTAGGCATAATAAATAAAGCTTTGGTATATTTTGAAAAATATTATTCTTTATCAATTAAAAACTTAAATTCGTTAAAAATAAAATATCCCAATAATATCAATCTGTTAGATTTGGAAAATTATTTAAAATATATCAAAGATAACGCCCTAAAAAATTTTTCGTAAAAAAACAAAAAAATATGCGACACTTTCTTTAATAATCCCCATAAGTGTTATTGTGAGCCAAGGCAATCCCTTCTTCACGGTTTTTCTTACTGATAATTTTCCATACATTAATTAAACGAAAACGCTTTTTTAAGTTAAAAAGATTTTTATTTTCTTGTTTTAATTTTTAAGAAGCATTTTTCTCGGTAAAAAGTTTTTCTTTAGGTTCTAAAAAAGTTTTATCAAAAAATTTTAACTTACTTTTTTAGGAGCTACACCATGTCAAAATTATATCAACAAGATCCTGCTTACTTAACAGATAAAGGCTATGATCCAGTATGTGAACTTATGAGGGCAATCATTCTTAGAGCAGTTGAAGACTACAATGCAGGTGGCGATTACAGAAAAGAAGCTGTAGATTATATGTTCGATAAGACTGGTGATAAGATTTTTTATGAAAACGAAGATGATCAATATATTTTTTCATTCTCATCAATATGCAAACATTTGGATTTAGATCCTGCAAAGACAAGATTTGCAATAATGAATGCTGATCATAAAATTAGTACGAGACGTAGAACTATCTAATTTTTGTTTTATCAGCAATAAATCATAAAATGGACAGGGGGAGAATTGCATGGCTAAAAAATCCCCCTGCTTGTTTTCTCCAAATTCTCATCAAAAATTTCAATCTAAAATTAAACAAAAGTAGGAAAAAATAAAAATTTTCTTAAATTGAAGGAACTATTAGGACACTGCTTGTGGTATGAGTTACAATCTCCTTTAGTAAATCAAAAACCTCCTTTTCATGTGAAAGAGGAACTCCAATAACTACTAAAGATATATCATCTTTGTTTACTTTATTTAAAATTTCACTCATAAAATCTCCATTTTCAACACAAGAAATACAATTTAACTTATAAGATTCAAATAATAGTGAAGATTTCATAAGATAACGATTCATTCGTTCTCTTTCTTCCTTTAATTTTGTATTTAATACATGAAAAAGTGTAACTTCGTTTCTTAAATGCCGTGCAATTCTTGCCCCAAATCTTATAACTGTTTTCCCAGGCTCTCCTCCTGCCGTACAAATTAACATTTTATCTAACCTTAAGGTTCGAAAGTTAGAAATTAAAACAGGAACTCCTGCAGATACCAAAAGCTTTTTTGTTAAAAAACTTAATTTCGAAATTTCCTGTATATTATTATTTTGCGGAGCATCAACTAAAGAAACATCATAATACCCTTCCTGAACTTCTCTAACAAATTCTTTTATTAATTTTCCACTTCTTATTTTAGTATCAAAATGAAATAAATGACCTACACTTATCTTATCTTGTATCTTTTTTAAATTTTTTTGGACTTCCTCTAAAGCTTCTCCTCTCACACATGAATGAAATAAACTTAAAACTCCATGCGATGATAATGCAAGCTCTTTTCCTAAGGTCAATGCACCATCTTGTTTTTCAAAATCATTCACTAGTGTAATAAATTTTAAAGCACTTGGTTCTAAAACATGATAAGAAGATAATGCTAAATATTGTTTTTTTCCAATCTCAACATCATTTTTAATATTCAATGAAATATCACTCGGTTCGCTACAAGCAACGTTGGCAAAACGTTGCCCATAAGAAAGTGCGGGCATTACAGGCCTTGTTCCCAAAAAAGTTTCAAGCTCAAAACAAAGCCTATTTATTGCACCTGAAAACCTAATTTCTTTTAATGTTCCCTCGCCTATCGGATAACAATCTTTAAATGGTACATCTTGATGCTTTACCATTTCTGGCCTAAACAAAAGCCTAACAGGTGCTCCCTCCTCATGCAAAGGTGCATCTTGTGGAAAAGGAAGTCTTTGTGTTCCAAGTCTTATTTCTCCACCTTCAGCCCTGCCAACAACTACATTTCCAGCTCCTAAAAATTTTGCAACAAATTCCTTTTTTGGTTTGTAATAAAGATTTTTGGGCGTTCCAACCTCTACTAAAATTCCTTTTTCCAAAACTCCTATTCTATCTCCAAGCTCAAAAGCTTCCTCTTGATCATGCGTAACTAAAATCGTAGTTACCTTTAATTCTCTTTGAATCTCTTTTAAAGAACATCTAAGCTGACTTCTTATCTCCGCATCAAGTGCCCCAAAGGGCTCATCTAATAACAACACTGCAGGCTCATATGCTAAAGCTCTTGCAAGTGCCACACGTTGTCTTTGCCCACCAGAGAGTTCATTTGGAAATCTCGTTCCAAGTCCACTAAGCCCTACAAGATCAAGAAGCATTTGAGAACGACGATAACGTTCTTTCCTTTTTACTTTTCTAATTTTTAAGCCAAACTCTATATTGTCAACAACAGACATATTTCTAAAAATCGCATAATTTTGAAATACAAATCCAGCATCCCTTTTCTGTGGAGAAAAATTAGTAACATCTTTACCATTTAAAAAGACCGCCCCCTCATCAGGATAAAGAAGCCCTGCGATAATTCTTAAAATTGTACTTTTTCCACTTCCACTACTTCCTAATAAGACAAAAAGTTCGCCATCATTAACAGTTAAATTAAGCTTATTTACGACTAAATGCTCGTTAAACCCTTTTACTATATTTTCTAAAATTATTGCCATTTATTCCTCTTAATTTTATTTCTGCCATTTTATTTAGGCTTTCTTATATTTCCATTCAATAATGCTTTTTAATATAAGTGTAAGGACAGCTAACAATGCTAAAAGTGACGATACAGCAAATGCCGCCGTAAAATTATATTCATTATATAAAACCTCAACTTGTAACGGCATCGTATTAGTAACTCCCCTAATATGACCTGATACAACAGAAACAGCGCCGAATTCTCCCATAGCTCTTGCATTACATAAAATAAGACCATACAAGAGTCCCCATTTCACATTAGGTAGCGTTATTGATATAAAAGTCCTAAGACCACTTGCTCCCATCGTAAGCGCCGCTTCTTCTTCATGGTACCCTTGTTCTTGCATAAGAGGTATAAGCTCCCTTGCTACATAAGGAAGCGTTACGAAAATTGTAGCAAGCAAAATTCCTGGAAAAGCAAAAACTATTTTGATATCAAAATAATTAAGAATCGGCGCAAAAAACCCATGCGATCCATATAGCAAAATAAACATCATTCCTGCGATAACAGGAGAAACCGCCAGCGGTATTTCAATAAGCGTTAAAAGTACTTGTTTTCCAAAAAATCTAAATCTTGTAATAAGCCAAGAAGCAATAAGCCCAAAAATTAAATTAACAGGCACCGCGATTAAGGCTACAAACAACGTTAATTTTATCGAGGCTAGTGCATCAGGATCTTTTATAGATGCCATATAAGTATCAAATCCCTTTGCAAATGCCCCTGCAAAAACTGCAAAAAGAGGAATCACTAAAAACATAAAAAGAAATACTAATGCTATGGCAATTAGAAACCACCTGCCGATTCTTACCATAAATGGAATATTTTTTTCTTCTGTTACATTAAAAATATTTCTTACCATTCTTTATTTATTTTCCATATCTCTTACTTGTAAAAAAACTTATAAAATTTACACTTAACATTAGGACAAATGAAACACAAAGCATAACTATCGCATATGATGTCGCGCCAAGATAATCATATTGCTCTAATCTCGTCATAATCAAAAGTGGTACTATTTCCGTTTTCATCGGCATATTTCCAGATATAAAAACAACAGATCCATATTCTCCTAATGATCTTGCAAATGCTAAAGAAAAACCTGTAAAAATAGCAGGCCACAAATTCGGTAAAATTATTTTAAAAAAAATCACAAATCTACTTGCTCCCATACAAGCTGCCGCTTGCTCAAGTTCGGGTTCTAAATCTGCCAAAACTGGTTGGATAGTTCTAACAACAAAAGGTAAACTTATAAAAATAAGAGCAAAGATAACCCCAAGCTCTGTGAACGCAACTTTTATTCCTACCTTACCAAGCAACATTCCTAAATAACCACTGTACCAAGTCGCGCTATCTTTTACGACAGGAATCGCATATAAACTTGTTAGCATAATACCTGCAACCGCCGTCGGTAATGCAAAGGGAAGATCTACAAGCGCGTCAATAAATTTTTTTCCAAAAAATTTATATCTTACCAACACCCAAGCAACTAAGAATCCAAAAAATGAATTCACAATCCCCGCGACAAGCGATGCGCCAAAACTTAATTTATAGGAAGCTATCGCACGCGGAGAAAGAATAATTTCCCAAAATTTTGAAAAAGTTAAATCAGATGCTTTTAAAATAAGCATAGAAAGCGGGAGCAAAACAAAAAAGCTAATATAAATTAGAGTAAACCCCATAGTAATTCCAAATCCAGGGAGCGTATTATGTTTTTTTATTTTCCTACTTTGCAAAGAATATTTTCTCCTTAAAAATCCATTGAAAGAAAAACCCTTGATATTATAAAGTTATATAAAAAAATAACAACCAACGATAAAGAAATATGAGTTTATTTTTTTTGAATCTTATATTAGAAAAAACTAATAATATTATCTTCCGTGTCTATATTAGCCTTACCACCAATTGGAATTGTGAACAATGGATCTGTGTGACCAAAATCTAAATTATAGATAATCGGTATTGTTAAGTCTCTAAAAAGATCATCATAAATCAATGTTTCGGGATCATCTCTAGAAAATTTAGAATCAGAGCTAAATCTTCCGATACAAATTCCTAACAATGTTTTTAAATCTATCACTTGCGATAAATGCGTAAAAAATCTATGAACCATCATAGTGTTAACATCTTCGCATTCCTCTAAAAAAAGAATTTTATTAGATAAATCTGGAAAATATTTTGTCCCCGCAAGCACCATTAGTGTTTGTAAGTTAGAAGCAATGACATCTCCTGAAGCCTTTCCATGTTTATAAATCTTTCTTCCCTCATTTTTTTTCATAATACGATGATTAGAATCTTTTCTTAAGAAATAAAGATCATCTGCAAAATACGGCGAGTCATCTATTTTGCAAGGCCTTTTATCAATAACTACATCATTAAAATATTTCAAACTATATTCAAATGGATCAGGCTTATCAAACGTAATTCCGCAAGGCCCCATAAAAGTTTTTATATTAGCAAATTTATGCACAGCCAAAAGTAATGCTGACGTATCTGAATATCCAATAATCGGTTTTGGATATTTTCTAAACATTTCATAATCTAGATAAGGAAGTATTTGATTTGTATTCGCCCCTCCCCAATATGACATCAAAATATCGATTGAAGGATCTTCCAACATTTTATAAATAGCATTTACCCTCTCATCAATACTACCCGCCACATGCCCAAAAATTTTTGTAACTTGCGGATGTTCATAAATCTCAAAGCCATTCTTTTTTAGATATGAATATCTACATTTTTCGTCTCCCTGAACTGGAAGTGACGTTGAAAAAATCCCTATTTTTACTTTTTTTGCATCACTTTTTCTGCTCATGAGCTCTATTCATAAAATTTATCGAATATTGCGCCCTCGTCAAAATGTTTTTCTTGCGCTTTTTGCCAACCGCCGAACATTTCGTCATCAATTGTTAATAAATTCAATTTTGGAAAACGAGAATTATATTTTTTCTGCATTGACTCCATGCGTGGTCGATAATACCACTTACCAGCTAAATCTTGTCCTGTTTCGCTATATAAAAATTTTAAATAACTTTCTGCTATTTTCCTTGTTCCATGCTTTTCAACATTTTTATCAACTAATGAAACTGTTGGCTCTGCCAAGATACTAATTGATGGCGTAACAACCTCAAACTCTCCTTTGCCTAATTCTTTCATTGCCAAAAATGCTTCATTTTCCCAAGTAACAAGAACGTCTCCGATTCCTCTTTGAACAAAAGTAATCGTTGATCCCCTTGCACCTGTATCTAATACAGGAACATTTTTAAAAAGCTTTTTTACAAACTCTTTTGCCTTTTCCTCTGAATTATTATTATGTTTCATTGCATATCCCCAAGCCGCCAAATAATTCCATCTAGCGCCACCTGACGTTTTTGGATTTGGAGTTATAACTTGAATACCATCTTTTACAAGGCTATCCCAATCAGTTATCTTTTTAGGATTTCCTTTTCTAACTAAGAAAACAATCGTTGATGTATAAGGAGCACTATTTTGTGGAAGCCTCGTCTGCCAATCTAATGGCATAAGCTGTGCCCTTTTTGCAATCTCATCAATATCAAGCGCTAATGCCAATGTTACTACATCAGCTTCTAATCCATCGATAACCGCCCTTGCCTGTTTTCCAGACCCCGCATGAGATTGTCTAACTTGGATAGTCTCTTTATTTTCTTTTTCATAAAATTTAACAAATTCCTTATTAAATTCTTGATAAAATTCTCGCGTTGGATCGTAAGAAACATTTAAAATAATATTTTCCTTTGCGCTTACAAAAGAAGAATAAAGTAAAATAACACTTCCTAAAAAAACTAATTTTAAATTCAAGACTTTCATTTTTCCTCTTAAAAAATAATTTTTATAATTATGTAAAGAATACTGGACCTACTTGTTCTCTTTACATTTTACGATGATTTTATCATCTACTAAATTCATACTATCAACCTTTTCAAAATATTTTTTAGTATTATCTTGCAACGTTATTTTCTGCCAATCTTTTAAAAAAGGTATCTGTTTCGAATTAAAATCAATAATATTTGTCTTTAACTCAATTTCATTTGGGAATTTAGAATCAAAACGAGTTTCAAAATTTAATATCCCATTTAAAAATTTACCTTGAAAAATCTTTGTATTTAATAAATTAATTAATGGTATTGAAAAAGATACATCAATTTTGGAATCTTTTATATTTCCATAAATCCATTTTGTAAGCACAATTTTGTCATCAATATCTTTTATAAATAGATTTATCTCTTCTCCCTTAATGACATATTCGCCATCACAAATCCCCGATTTTAAATTATTTAAAAATATGTCAAAAGAACGTCTTTTTTTAAGAAACTCATCTTCTGGGATACTAATACTTTGGACCTCCACAGGAGAATTTGATGCAAGGCTAATGACATAATTTGTAAATTTCTTATAAGAATAATATGAAGCTCCTGCAAAAATTAAAAATACGATACAAAGTATAATTAAGATTTTTTTCCCCATTTAATTTTTCTCCATTAAAATATTTTCTAAAAAACTATCCTTACCAATAACGTCCATTCTGATTTTAGCAAAGTAACACTGTTTTTGCCATACATCATCTAGCTTGACAAAATCTTTTTCTGTACAAACAACGCTACAATTATTTTCATGTGCATACTTAAAGATTTTTTTTAAATCTTTTTCTGATATCACTTTATGATCTAAAAATTTATATGTCTTTAAAATTTTTAGTCCTTTATTTTCTAATGTATTAAGAAAACTTTGCGGCTTTGATATGGCGCAAAATGCCACGATTTCTTTTTCAATATCTATGACTTTATACTCATAATCTACTATTTCTACTTTATTTACGAACCCCTCATATAAAGGTATGTTTTTAGGCAAAACTTTCTTTAAAATATTTATTTCCTCTCTTTTTTGAGAATATACACCTCTATAATTTAGTACTATAATATCAGTTCTTTTTAATACGTCTTTAACGCTTTCTCTTAAAAAACCTCTTGGAATCAATCTATTTGATAAAATATCTTCAACTGATTTTTTTGTACTAACATCTATTGATAAAATATCTATATCCCGCGCCACACATCTATGTTGCATTGCATCATCTAGTAAAATAATGTCTGCTTTATCCTTTAACGCCTTTATTCCCAATGTTCTTTTAGGAGATATAACAACAGGGCATTTCACATTTTTATAAATCATATATGGCTCATCACCTATCAGATCAGATGAATCTTTATCTTCAATAAGATGAAAACCTTTTTTTATTTTTGATTTATATCCTCTTGTTACAACCGCTACTTTCTTATTTTTCTTTTTTAGCTCCTCCAATAAAAAAATGACAAGTGGTGTTTTTCCACTTCCGCCAAGAGAAACATTTCCAACACTAATTATCTTTTTATCTAAAAACTTTTTTGTTTTTAAAATTGAACTATCATAAAGCCTATTTCTAATATGTGTAATTAGGAAATAAATAAATTCAATTGGTAATAATAAAATTTTTAAATATTTCATATTTCCTTTAAAATTTTTTCTGTTGCGCCCATTAGGTGCTTACAAAATTCCTTTTGAATTGCACCCTTTTCTTTTAATAAACTAGGTGTATTTAATAACACGATACAAAGCTCCTCGATATCTTCTTTTGTCCTAACAATTGATATGGCATTTTGCAATAAGAGTTCGTTTACAATATCAAAATAATTTTGAAAATATTCTCCCATAAAAACATAGGCTCCGTATTGCATTGCTTCCATTGGGTTATGACCACCAATATTAATTAAGCTAGCACCTATAAAGACAAGATTAGAAAAAGAAAATATTTTTTCTAATTCTCCATATGTATCTAACAAAACAACTTGATAATCTTTTTTTCCACCATTATTATCACTCCACTTAGTAAATTTAAACCCTTGATCTTTTAATTCATCTTCAAAATATGAAAATTTTTCTTTATGTCTTGGCGCAACAATAATTCCGATATCCTCATTATTTTCGTATAATGTTTTTAAGATCGGAAATAATATTTTTTCTTCATTTGGACGAATGCTAGCTAGTGTAATAATCTTGTTTATTTTTGAATCTGGAAAATATTTTTTGCTAAGCTCTAATGCCTCGTAAGGACTTTTTATTTTTGGATTAAATTCATATTTTGAATTTCCTGCAATTGATAAAATATTTTTATCAACATTAATCTTTTCAAAATATTCAAAATCTTTATTTGATTGCACTAAAATTTTAGTAAACTTATTTAAAATAGGAGTAATAAACCAAGATAATTTTTTATACTTATTTATAGTATTATTAGAAATTCTTGCATTAATAAGAAAAAGTGGAATTCCTTTTTTTGCATAATATGTTATAAAAGACGGCCAAATTTCAGTTTCCGAAATTATAATTTTAATTGGAGAAAATTTTTTAAAAATTTTTGAATGATAAATACTACTATCAAAAGCCATTAAATGATTTTCATCAACGAAATCTTTTCCCTCATCTAATCCTGTAACAGAAGTCGTTGTAAGTAATATTTTTTGATTAGGTTTTTCTTGCTTTATTTTCTTTATTAGCGGAAGAATTCCTTTTACTTCACCTAATGATGCTGCATGAAACCAAATATATTCATCTTTTTTTATTTTCCAAAATCCATATCTTTCTAAAAGTCTAGATCTTCCTCTTTTCTTTAGCAAAAAAAATGGCCAAACAAATAAAGATAATACAAAAACTCCATAATCATAAATTTTTAATAAACTAGCATTCATAATTTCCTGCCATATTAAAAATATTGTTTAATTCATCTTCTACAAGCTTTCTATAATTTTCAGCTTCTTCATCAGTTAAATTTTCTTTTATGTAAATTGGTTTGCCTATAATAAGCACTCCCTTAGAGAACGGTTTTGGAAAAAACATTTTATCCCAACTATTAAACACCCACTTTCTTTTAAAATCATACCCTATAGGGATAATTGGCATATTTGATAAAGAAGCCAGTGTTATTGCTCCCATTTTCATTTTACAAGCAGGGCCTTTTGGCCCATCAGGAGTAATTCCTATATAAGCATCTTCTTCTTTTAGATCCTTTAATAATTTAAGACTCGATGCTCTAGAATTTTTTGTAGAAGAACCTGCAACAGAGCCATAATTAAAATATTTCATTACATTTGCTATTAATCTTCCATCACTATGTTGGCTGATTAAAACAGATATTTTTACATTTTTTCTATCATGAAAAAAACTTTTTTTTGTAATTGGTGCCATCAACAATTGATGCGCATGCCAAAAAATAATAACTCCTTTTTTAGGGAAAATTTTTCCCCCATCTAAGAAAGTTACATGCCATCTTATTGTCTTGTTTACAATAAAAATTATAACAAATCCTAAAAAAGCAAGAACATGAACTTTAAAAAAACTCTTTATCTTATTTGTAAATGTTTTTATCATAAAAAATATTTTTATTTATCTTCTTTAAATTGCAAAGCATAAAGTTTTTCATACTCGCCATTTAATTTTAAAAGTTCCTCATGAGTCCCCATTTCTACGATTTGTCCTGCTCTCATTACAACAATACAGTCAGAATTTAAGATTGTGGAAAGCCTATGCGCAATTACAAGACAAGTTCTGTTTTTTGATAATTTTTCAAGCGCTTCTTGAACTTCTCTTTCTGATTGATTATCAAGTGATGCCGTGGCTTCATCTAAAATTAAAATTGGTGCATCTTTTAATACTGCTCTTGCAATAGATATTCTTTGTCGTTCTCCTCCAGAAAGAGCGTATCCAGATTCTCCAACAATAGAATCAAATTTATTTGGAAGCTTGTTTATAAAATCATAAGCAAACGAAACCTTTGAAGCGCTGATAATATCCTCTTTTGAAGCTTCTAAATTTCCATATTGAATATTATTAAAAATTGTATCATTAAATAAAAAAGTATGCTGACTTACCATTGCAATTTTTGAGCGAAGCTCAACTAAATCTAATTTTTTTACATCAACATCACCTATCAAAATTTTCCCTTCATTAGGATCCATAAATCTTGGAAGCAAATCAACAAGTGTAGATTTACCTGCGCCTGATAATCCAACAAGAGCATATTTCTTCCCTTCGGGAACTTTAAAATTTATATTCTTTAATGCAAAATCGCTAGAGTCTTTATTGTATGAAAACGTAATATTTTCAAAAGAAATATTATTTTCTTTTGGAAGTAATTGAGGATTTTCAGGTGTTACAATTTCTGGATTATGGTCTAATATTTCAAAAACCCTATCTGCTCCCGTTAATCCTTGTTGAATATTTGTGCTTAATTTACTTAACTTTTTAAATGGTTCATACATTAAAAATACAGAAGTTAAGAATGCAATAAATTCCCCTTGGCTTTTAAAACCTTCAATCACATTGTATCCACCATACCAAATAACTCCCGCAACAGCAGAGCATGCTAATATTTCGTTTATTGGACCTGTAATTGCTTTCTTTTGTTCTGATTTTATAAATTCTTTATTAACTTTATCATTGTTTTTCTTGAACCGTTCTTTTTCGAATTCCTCTCGTCCAAAAATTTTAATAACTCTATTTCCCAAAATGCTTTCTGTAAGCATCGCAGTTAATGCGCCAATTCCATCTTGTCCTTTTTTACTATGTTTCCTTACATTCTTTCCTATCTTATATACAGGAAAAACAGCTAATGGAAAAGCAATAGAGGCAATTATCCCTAATATAGGATCTAAGTAAATTGCGGCGGAAACTAAGGAAATAAGTCTTATGGAATCTCCTAACAGCGATGAAAAAGAATCTGTAAGCAATGTTCGTAGCAGTGTTACATCACTTGTAATTCTACTTAGTAAATCTCCAGATTTATTATTAATAAAATAACTTGGAGAAAATTCTAAAAGCTTATCATTAATTTTAGACCTTAAATCTCTTATAATGTTATATCCGACTAATCCCATCAAATATTTTTGCAAAAAATCCATAAGTCCCCTAAATATTGCAAAAACCACTAAAAGAAGTGGAAGAAAAAATAAGAATTCTTTATTTTTACTAGCGAATACTTCATCTAAAATATATTTGATTATAAAAGGCAAAGCTCCATCTGTTGCACCAAATATAATCATGCACAGCATGCCTAAAATGAATAAACCTTTATAAGGTTTCAAATACACAAGAAGCCTTATATAGATTTTTTTACTTTCTTGAAATTCTTTCATGAAAAAACTTTTTTAAAAAAATAAATATAGCAAACATAACTAAATAACAATCAACAACCCATTGGTGTTGATTGTATCATATCATTAAAAAAATAAAAAATGTCGCTTTTAAGTAATTCATCTCTTATTTTTTATTGCTTTTCTTGCTATTTTTATCTCTTATATTACCTTTTATTTTACTTTTACTACCTATTTGCACTTTTTCTTTTTCCTGCTTAGGTAAAAGCTTATATATCAAATATCTTGTATGTTCTCCCCTCTTTAAAAGAATTAAAAATGGCTTATTTAATGATTTTGATTTTATAGCATTTTTAACATCAATTACATTTGTTATTTTTTTACCTGCAACTTCTTTTATCAAATCCCCTCTTTGTATTCCAGAATCAAGAAATGCTTCATCATCTTTTATATCCGTGATCAAAACACCTTCAAAATCCTCAAGCTGTAAAACATCCGCTAATTTTTTATTCATATCTTTTAATAAAAGTCCCATAATATAATCTTCATCTTTTTCTTTCTTTTTCTTTTCATCATCTTTTGCGTCAAATTTATTTATCGTGGCGTTTAAAGTCAAAAATTTTCCATTTCTTATAAGGCCAATTTTCGCCTTACTACCAAGTGGCATTTCTGAAACTCTTAATGATAACTCACTAAAATCTTTTATTTGAAAATCATTAAAGTTTGTTACAACGTCTCCTATCTTTATCCCTATTTTTTCCGCTACGGAATTTTTCAAAACGTCGGCAACTAATGCCCCACTTATCTTTTCTAAATTTAAAGCCTCTCTTACTTCTTCATCGACTTGTTGAATAATAATTCCTAAAGCACCTCTATCAACTTTTCCCTGTTCCTTTAATTGATTTATAATTTTTTTAACTTGATTCATCGGTGTTGAAAATCCAATGCCGATATTAAAGCCTGCTCCCCCAAATCTTGATGGGCTAAATATAGCAGTATTAATTCCTACGACTTGTCCTCTTGTATTAAGAAGCGGCCCACCGCTACTTCCTGGATTTATTGAGGCATCTGTTTGGATATAGTTTGCAAAAGGAAAAGCTTGATTTCCTTGAACCTGCCTAGACACAGCTGATACGATTCCTGCAGTAACTGTTTGCCCAAGTTGAAATTGATTTCCAATAGCAATGACCCATTCGCCAACATGTAACTTATCAGAATCTCCTAAATACAAAAAATTAAAATCATTTCTTGCTTCAATTATCTTTAATAAAGCAATATCTACTTGTGGATCTTTTCCCAATATTTTTGCACTATATTGTTTCATATCGCCATCGAATCTAACTTTTATATTCTTTGCTGATTCTATGACATGATTATTGGTTAAGATAAAGCCCTCTTTACTTATAATGAATCCAGATCCAAGAGAAACAATTTTTCCTCCATCAAATTCTTCTTTTCCGTTTTCTTTCTCTTTTTTTACCAATTCGCCAGAAATATTAACAACTGCCTTTTCTGCAATTTTCACCAATTTACTAAAATTTTGCCTCTTAAAAACTCTTTTTTGCTTTTGCATTAAAGGTGGTATCCCCTCCTTAAACAATCCTTCATCACCATTTCCAGCATAACCACTTGTCTGAAAAACCAAGCTAAAAACTATCAAAATAAAAAAAACACTGTTTTTCATAATATTCCTTTAAAATTTTTAATTTTTTATAACAATTTCAGATAATAACCTTAAAAAGAGTTACTGTAAATCAGAAAAATACTAAAAAAACTATTGAAATTTAGAAGCATTGCCGAAATACTACAAGATAACTAAAAAGTTAAAACTGGAGCAAGTTATCTTGCAAATTTTTTATATCGTTTTTTATAAATTTTAAGGAGCATCTTATGCTAGAAAAAATTAAATCGTGTTATGAAGGAACTTGTAGATATATTGGAGCTATGCAAATTGCACCAACAAAAAGACAAGCTCAAGTATGCCTTCTTCTTTTAGGTCTTGTTATTTTAACTGCAGGTTCTGGCCTAGAAGCAATGGCTCAAAATAATTCTGAGATAAATACAGATAGAATCGATAAAGCTGCAGATAAATTATTAAAAGCCATCCAAGGTCCATTTGGAGCTTTAATAATGATTGTTGCAGGAATATTTGCAATTGTTTGTGCTGCAATGGGAAGTTATAAGGTAGCATTATCTTTGCTAGTTATTTCTTTAGGCGCATTTATCTTGAGATCAATTATTGCTACATTCTTCAATGTAAACAGTATTGGTGAAGGCTATTAAAGTAAATATTTAAACGAAAAAGTCGATCCATAATTTTATGGGTCGACTTTTTTTTGCTTTTTTATTTTTGTTTCTTATTTTCCGCCTAATCTTTCCCCAAATGAAATTTCCCCTCTTTTATTAAAATCAATTTTATCTTTAAAATTATTATCTAAAACGAGTACAACTGTCGATCCAAGTTTAAAGCTTGCTATCTTTTCAAAGATATCTATTTTTTCATTTATATTAAATTCTTTTACTTTTCTTTCTTTTAAATTGTTAGTTTCAAAATTTAAAAATTTGTTTGTCATTTTTCCCACATTTGTTGCACCTATCATAATTAGTAACAAATTTCCAAATTCTGATTCAATATTAAAAATTAATCTTTCATTTACAGAAAAAAGGTTTTTAACTGACCTTAAAGACCAATCAGTTACTGGCCAAAGATTTCCAGGTATATAACGAATAGTTTTTAATATTCCACTTAATGGACTATGAACATTATGATAATCTTTTGGTGAAAGATATAAATTGATAAAAAAACCATCTTGAAACTTTTTAGCTTCTTCTTTAGAACCTAATAATTTATCAAGCTCATATCTTTGTCCTTTTAAAACTTCAATTGAAAGATTTTTTACCTCATCAACGTTCCTTAAAAATGCATCAACAGGACTTACAAAATTACTCTCAATTTTTCTTGCCCCTGATTTTAAATCCCTATTAAAAAATTCTCCTAATGATTCATATTCTTCTAAATTTTTTGAGATTTCCGATACATCGATTTTATAAAAAGAAATAAAGCGTCCTATTACAAACCTTACTAAATATTTAGGTCGTGTTATATTGGCAATTTTCCCAAATATAAAACTTAAATAATTTTTTGGAAAAATAAAAAATAACAAAAATAAGATTTTATCTCTCATAATGAATACCTATAATTAAATTTGTTTTTAAAATCTAATATTATTTAAAAACTTTCCGATATACAAACAAGTAAAAGTAAATATGCTTCAAAAGGCATTAACACTTTTATACTGTATCATATTTTTATTTTCTTAAAACTTGACAAAGAAAATAAAAATATCTACTATACATGACATCATATCGCGGGGTAGAGCAGCTTGGTAGCTCGTCGGGCTCATAACCCGGAGGTCACTGGTTCAAATCCAGTCCCCGCAACCATTTTCATTTATCTTAAAAATCCTCGGCGCTAGAATATTTTCCCAAATATCTTCCTTTTTCGTCGTATTTTTTATATGAACCATCTGATGATTTTTCTAATTTTCCAACATACTGTCCTCGCTCATCATAATGCTTAATAGTTCGTCCAGATGAATCTTCTTCATACTTTCCTTTATAATGGCCAGATGAATCAAAAGATTTTGATGTTCCCCCAAATGACTTTTCTAATTTTCCCTCATACTTTCCTGAAGAGCCATATTTTTTTACTGTATTGCCAAAATCTTCATATTTTCCTTGATATCTTCCATGATCATCAAAAGATTTTATCGTTTTATCATCTTGCCTTTTAAATTGACCTTCATATAGTCCAGAAGAATTATAGCCTCTCACTGTATGATTTGAATTATTATCATGATTACTAAATCGATTATCAAAATCATTAGGCTCAGCAAATGAAATATTTAAAAATAAAAAAATAATACTCAAAATTAAAGTAATGTTTTTCACAAATAAACCCTTATGCATATATACGAAGACTTTAAATTAAATTACTGTAAATTATAAAAGTTTACTTTCTTTTACAATTTTTAATATTTTTTCTTTTCCCTGTAATTTCCTTTTTTTTATACTTGCAAATTCAGACTGTTCTTCAGGACTTAAATAACTTTTATTAGACAACACTTCAACTCTCTTGTCTAAATCAACATGTTCTTCATATAGCTTTTTTAATTCGTAATCTCCAGCATTAATTAATTTTTTTATAGCATCAATTTCATGTTTTTCCATAAAATCCCTTTTAAAAATAATTTAATTATAAAAATATCTTACCATAAATAAAAAAACTTAAAAATTTTTATTATCCTTTTCTAAATATTTCTATTAAACTTTGAAAATCTTCCGGTAAAGAAGAATCAAAGAATAACCTTTTTCCAGTTACAGGATGAATAAAACCTAAATTTTTTGCATGTAATGCCTGACGTCCAAATTTTTCTTCTGCAACTCTTAAATTATATGGAAGCAAAGAAAAATCTCCATACATCTTATCTCCAATAATAGGAGAATGAATATAATCCATATGTACTCTTATTTGATGAGTTCTGCCCGTTTCTAATTTAAACGACAATAAACATGCATAACGCATTTCTTCTATTTTTTTCCAATGAGTAATTGCAATTTTTCCTTCATCTTCAAGTACCGCTCTTTTTAAACGATTGATCTTATGACGTCCTATGAAAGTATTTATAACACCTTCATCTGACTTATTAACTTCTCTATCTGCTCTTGGAGTTGAAAGGACAAGCGCCATGTATTGCCTATCTACAGAATGTTCCTTAAACTGCTTCATTAAATTAACTTGCGAAAATTCATTTTTTGCGACGACTAAAAGACCAGTAGTATCTTTATCTATTCTATGAACGATACCAACCCTGACATTTTTTTTAGATTCATTATTAAACGATAACTTATCAATAACTGCATTTAAAAGCGTTTTATCTTTATTACCTGCCCCTGGATGTACAACAAACTCTGGTCCCTTATTTATAACAAGCAAATCATCATCTTCATAGACAATATCAAGCACTACATCTTTCCACGGTTTGATATAATTTACCTCTTCTTCGATGTCAAGGTCACATTCTATTTTATCATTTAATTGAAGCGCATAAGAGCCTTTCTTAGGCTTTCCATTTATGAGAACATTTCCATTTTTTATAAACTCTTGAATCTTCGATCGAGAAAAAAACATTTTTGATAAATCTTTAGACTCTAATAACAAAAGTAATGCTATATCTAATCTTTTCCCAACAAACTCTGAATCAACATTAAAATCAATTTTATTCATATTAATTTTAAATATCTTTTAATTTTTTCTGTGCCTTTTCTTTATACTCCGAACCCGGATATTCCTTGATTAATTTTTGTAAACTTAATTTTGTGGCATTTTTATCTTTTAAACGTAAGAACACTAATGCTTGATTGTATAATGCCATTGGAGCACGCGGATGATTTTTGAAAGTTGTCAATAGAGAATTATAAGCTATAAGTGCATCTTTATTATTACCAACAGCATCGGAACAAATTCCTTGCCAAAAAAGCACTCTTGTTTGTTGCTCCCCTACAGCACTAGTCATTAAATCGTTTATTATTGTTAAAGCTTCTCTAAATTTATTTGTTTTTATATTTTCTAACATTTCAAGCATTTCACGCCCAAATTCAATATTTTGTTTCGACGCAAAAACTTCATCTTCAGCTAACATTGCCTCAGGCACTATCGCATGCATTGGCTCCCCCTGCGACACTTTATCAGATGCCAAATTCCCGACAAGTTCTGGTTGAATATTCACATCGGGAGAGGCAATATTTTGATTTTGGATTTCTTGCATTTGATCCTTGTAATGTTGCAATTCTTCTATTGTTCCATTCGCCTTTTGCAATTCTTCTGAAAGCCTTGAAACTTCAGAAGACTGTTCTAATTGATAAGATCTAAGATTCTCAACAGATCTTTTTAATGACATGATCTCGTCTGAAGTATTCGAGGAAAAACACGCAGATAATAAAAAAAGACTTAATAGATAAAAATTTTTTTTCATAGCAAACACAGATACAAGAAATAAAAGGAAGATAACGAGGAACACATCTAAAGAAGTAACCTTATAAAGGCTACCTCTTTAAACGTAAAACATCTCAAACTATTTAACGTCGAAATGAGCACGACGGTTTTTAGACCAAGCAGCTTCATTATGGCCAGCATCTAAAGGAAGTTCTTCCCCATAAGGTGCAGTAGTCATACGAGAAGTAGCTATTCCTAAAGACTTCATATAATCTTGAACAGCATTTGCTCTCTTAGCACTAAGTGCCATATTATATTCTGCAGTTCCTCTTTCATCACAATGCCCTTCAATAGTAACTGAAGCAGAATCGTTTTCAGTTAACCATTCAGCATTTGATTTCAAAATTTCTTTTGCAGAAGAATCAATTGCATATGAATCAAAAGCAAAATGAACATCACTCAAAGGTCCACCCTCTGTTGCATCAGCAATATTCGTCTTTCTACAAGAACAAGCAGAAAGGCCAACAAGCATTGCTAAAGCTAATAAAATTTTTAGACTTCGCATTACGCATCTCCTATCTTAAAAAAACATAAACTCCTTTCTTGTTTTACAAACCTTTAGAATCACAAGATTCAAATCGTTTAAAAATTTCAAAAGTATTTATAAAATATATATATTTTATAAATTCGCCATAAAAATCTATGGTGAATTCAACTCATAAGAAAATAATATAAAATCCAAATAAATACAATAGATTTTTAATAAAAATTTTTACTTTTGATCATTATTTAATTTTATTCGACAGGCCCCCAGCTAGGATCCATATAACCAGTAGTACTAAAAGTAAGTTGTCTCAAATTAGTGCCATCTGCTTTTATCATCGCAATATTAAAAACTTTTGAAGAACCAAAAGTAGATGCGAAAACTAAATATCTTCCATCAGGAGACCACGATGGATCTTCATTGTTACCGTATGTCGTAAGTTGTTGCGTGTTAGAACCGTCAACATCACTTACAAAAATTTGGAATCTCCCCTCTGCCCTACAAATATAGGCTACTTTTTCTCCCGTAGGTGACCAAGCAGGCGAAGTGCAATAATTTGAACTTACGAAACTAATCCTCTTGATTCCACTTCCATTGCTTGCCATCTTATAAATTTGAGGACCGCCTCCTCTATTTGAACAAAAAATAATCTCCCTTGCATCTGGAGACCATGAAGGAGAAACATTGATAATTCCCCCCTCCGAAAGAACATTTCTAATAATTCCACCATTTGTGTTCATCAAGATTAAATCTGCTCCAGAACCTCTTGTTCTTGAAAATAAGATGCTATTTCCGTCAGGTGAAAATTGTCCCCCTATTTCAAGAGAGTTTCCCGAAGTAAGCCTTACTACTCGCCTAGTAGCAAGAGAATATTTAAATAAATCTGGAGCCCTATCTCTATAAGAAGTATAAACTAAATCTTGACCATTTGGTGACCAAGATGTAGATAAAACGAGCCCTCTATCCCTTGTTATCTGCCTAATTTCCGTTCCATTTGCATTCATTAAAAATAACTCTTTAAATCGCCCAACTTTTCCAGAAAAAGCAATCGTAGATCCAAAAAATCCCGAAGATCCCGTAAAATATTCTAATATAACATTTGAAAACCTATTTGCGACTGTTGATATTCCAGCTGGACCGCTTATTTTATATTCTTTTGCTACGACAACCCCTTGTTTTGCGACATCGTGCAAATACATTTTTACTGTAATTTGCGAACCATCTTTAACAGCTTCTCCTTTTACAAGCCCTTCAGCACCGATTATACTCCAATCAGAATAGGCAAAAGAACCATTATCACACTTACCTTTTGACTCTATATACGTGTTAGGATCCAACACATTAAAGAATCCACTTACATCTAAATTACTAATTATTGTTTTCTCTGGATCTAATTTGTAGGATGTCTGGTTACAAATAGATGCAATAGCAATTGGAAAACGTTTTCCAGCCCCTTGAATCATAATATCAGTAGCAGCTGCATATAAACAATTTGAGATAAATAAAAACGAAGCAACAAAGTATAATATTTTTTTCATATCAATAAAATCCTAATTAACACTTAAAAACTTTTTTATGATAAATTTTATTTAGCAATATGTCTACACTTCAACTTTAGAGGATATGTCTTATCTAAAAAATTAAAATATGTTAAGAAACATCATTACCAAAGTTTTTCAAACAACTGTAATAGGCTTTCAAAAAAGCTCCGACAAAACAAATTTCAGCAAAACTTTTGCAAGATTCTTCTATTATGTCTAGTACTCTCAAAATGGTTGTTAACACTTCTCCACTAAAAAACAAATCCATAACTCCATTTCTGCCACCAAGGAAATCAAGAACAACCATTAAAGTCGCAAAAATTGCCGCACCAATAAATATTTTTACTGATTCTTTAAATACCATTAATTCTGAAAAGTATTTTATTAAAAGAAACACCCCGAAAACGCCATAAAAAAGTATCAAAAGATCATCAATATGATCAGCGGGACCATGCCTATCAAAGCCGAAGATGTCGCATATGCGATGATCAATAGATTCATGTAGTCTTAAAAGCTCATCAAACGCAAGAAAAATAAAAAATATGTAAAGGAAATACCACAATTTTGAATCTAACGATTCATCTTTCCTGAGTATAAAAATATTTTTCGAAATAAAACTTACTAAAAGTAATTGAAAAAAAGATACCCATGTGACAGGTCTCATTTCTTGAAACCCCCACCCTAAATGTAATCCCAATGGATAACTAAGAGCCATACAAGCCAATATTACAAAAAGCACTATTTTAAAAAGTCTATGAATAGCTTTTGTTGGCTCTATATCTTTTAATTTTTCTTTGCCAAGAAAAATTAAAAACAACCTCTTCTCAAATTTATCAATATTTTTTGATGTTTCCATTAATTACTCTTTTTTTAAAAATAATTTATTCTCTTGGATCAAATACCAACCTTATTTCTTTAAAAAATTCATACACATTATCTGGCGGAATCGGAACAGGAGAAGATTTTTGTATCGCTCTTAAAATTGAGTCATCAAACCTTTCAAGCCCAGAACTCGTCACTATTTTATAATTTGTGATCATGCCCTTTTTGTCAATAAACATTTCAACTTGCGCCTTATATGGCTGAGAAGTATCAAACCAATTCCAATTTGATTTTATATGTTTTACAAGAACATCTTTATATTTAAAAAATTCTGGTGGTCTTACGACTCCTCCTCCCATACCATTTCCACCGGTAATTTTAGCGGCACCAAAGCCAACTCCTCCAGCATCGGAAGACTCTCCAATATACCTTTGCAATGCTTTTTGAAGTTGAGTATCTAAATTTCCTCCACCTGTCCCTGTGCCCCCCTTAACTCCATTTGGTTTTGCATTCTTATTATTCACTGTATTTTTGTTTCCAGATTTTGCTGTACTTGTCGTGGCTTTATTTGCAGGTTTTATTTCTTTTTTTACTTCCTTTACTTCTTTTATTTCCTTTTTGACATCTTTCTTTTTATCAGCAACAGAAACTTCAGCCTTTTCTTTGGCCTCTACTTTTTGCGGTTCTTTTTTAACTTTTACTTCCTCTTTAACCTTTACTTCTGCTTTCGGCTCAACTTTTGGTGCAGGAGCAGGCTTTTCTTCAACTTTTTTAAAAGGAACTAATGGCTCTTTTTTCCCAGTTTTTGATACTTGAGAGATTCCTCCTAATTTCTTTCCTCCCTCAACACTTACAGAATAAACGACAAAAGGCTCATTTTTTTTATAATCAAACGCAACCGTTCTCATCCTAAAACAGGCAAGTAAAAAAAGAATTACATGCAACGAAATTGAAATGGCTAATCCAGGGCCAAAAAATTCCTTATTCATTCCATAAAAATTATCAAATTCTCTTTTAACCATATAAAAACTACATCTTAATATTTAAGCTTTTTTCTTTTTAATTAATCAAGTGGCGCAGAAACCAAGCCTATCTGATCTATGCCAGCCTCATGAAGCTTTCCCATTACTTTCATTACAAATCCGTAATCTATATCTTTATCTGCTTTAATGTAAACTTTTCTTTGAGAATCTTTTTTGGCATCTAGTATGGCAGGCATCTTTTTAACTATTTCATCTAACAAAAGCTCATTTTTAGAACCAACATAAATCTTCTTTTCTTTATCAATTGACATGACTACTTGCTCCTCAGATCCTGCAAGTGGTGCTGTCGTGGCTTTTGGTAAATTTACATCGACTCCTTGTTGAAGCATTGGGGCTGTCACCATAAAAATAACTAGCAAAACGAGCATAACATCAACAAGTGGTGTTACATTTATCATGGCAACAGGGCCATCACTATGACTATCAGAAAATCCCATCTTTTATTTTCCCACTAAATACTTTGCAGAAATGCTTAAAAACTCAGAAATGAATCCTTGTGTTTCTTCCTTATAATTTTTTACTTTCACAGCAAAAAAATTATACGCAATTGATGCAGGAATTGCAGCCGCAAGGCCAACTGCCGTAGCAATTAATGCTTCTGAAATTCCCGGCGCAACAGCTTGAAGCGTCGTTGATTTTACTGCACTTAATCCTTGAAACGCTACCATAATTCCCCACACAGTTCCAAAAAGTCCAATAAATGGGGCCGCCGTAGCAACAGTTGCTAAAAAAGTATTTCCAAACTCAAGCTTCCTTATTTCAGATATTGCACTTCTTTCTAAAATTCTTCTTAAGATATCGAGATAATAACCATTGTTCGAAGCATCTCTTGCATTATCTTTTGGATTAATTTGTAAAAGTTCTCGATAGCCTGCTTTAAAAATTTTAGTATAAGGGTTATTTGAAAGATGCTCAGTAGCTTCTTCAATCCTTGCAAAATTCCTATTTTGCCAAAAGACTTCTCTAAACTCCTTACATTCTTTATTCACTCTTTTATATTGAAAAATTTTTGCAAAGACTATGGCCCAAGAAAAAAGGCTTGCAATAACTAAAATCATAAGAACCATAAAAACAGCAGAACCAGAATGTGTTATCATCTCCCAGATTCCAGGTTCTGTAGCATTATTTACAACTTGATTAGCAACTTCCATCGTTTCTTCAACAAGCGTTGCAATCGGTGTAACTTCAACAGGCATTGGCATAGTAAAACTCCATAAAAAAATAACTTACTTTACAAGTAAGGTTACTATATATTAAAGAACTAAAAACCTCAATTGTTAAAAATAAATATTTACTCTTGTTACTATTTCACAATGGAAATATAATATTAAAAGGAATGGTGAATAAAAACCATCGTTTTATGTTTTTCGTGATTAATATCAAAGAAAATCAATTATTATTTTTATTAATTTTTAGGAGTGTATTATGAGCATTAATCTTGCTATTAACGGTTTCGGTAGAATCGGAAGAAATGTATTACGTCAAATCTACAAAACAGGTCAAAATAAAGACATAAAAGTACTTGCCATTAATGATTTAACTGATGCAAAAACTTTAGCTCACCTTTTAAAACATGATTCAGTTCATGGAACTTTTGAGGCTGATGTAAAGGCAGAAGATGGTTATTTAGTAGTAAATGGAGATAAAATCCAAATTACATCTGAAAGAGATCCTCTAAATTTACCTTGGAAGAGTTTAGACGTTCAAGTTGTTATGGAATGCACAGGACTTTTTACAAAGAAAGATGATGCAGCAAAACATATTCAAGCAGGTGCTAAGAAAGTTATCATTTCTGCTCCAGCAAAAGAACCAGATCTTACTATCGTTTATGGTGTTAACCAAAAATCTTATGATTCTGCAAATCATAATGTAATTAGTAATGCTTCTTGCACGACAAACTGTCTTGCTCCTGTTGCAAAAGTATTATCTGAAAAGTTTGGTATTATTCGTGGAACAATGACAACTATTCACGCTTATACAAACGATCAAAGAATTTTAGATCTTCCACACAAAGATTTAAGAAGAGCAAGAGCTGCTTGTTTGTCAATGATTCCTACTACTACTGGAGCTGCAAAAGCTGTTGCATTGGTACTTCCAGAATTAAAGGGAAAGATCGATGGATTCGCAATGCGTGTTCCTACTCCAGATGTATCTGTAGTAGATCTTGTTTGCGAAGTGTCAAAAGATGTTACTGTTGAAGAAGTAAATGCTGAATTAGAAAAAGCTGCAAATGGCGAATTAAAAGGAATTTTGGGATTCTGCAAAGAGCCTTTAGTTTCTATTGATTTTACAGGTTGTACAAATTCATCGACTGTTGATTCACTTTGCACAATGGTTATGGAAAAGAGAATGGTTAAAGTTGTTGCTTGGTACGATAATGAAATGGGATTCTCTTCAAGAATGATTGATGTTTGTAAATTAATTGGTAAATAACATCTACCATTATAAAAGCGAGTACTTTTTAATTAATAATAAGTTTATTAAAAATGCTCGCTTTTTTTATGTATTTTTTTATAGATTTTTTTTATTTTAAAAAAGGATTACGTATGACTCAAAGATATCTTTTCGCAAACTGGAAAATGAATTTAACAGAAGATGAATCCGCATCTTTAGCAAAAAAATTTGCTGATGCATTAAAGGGGTTAAGAACTATCGTCGGAGTAGCTCCTGCAACATTAAATGTTTCTCAAACAAAAAAAGCAGTAGAAGGGACTTCTCTCCTTGTTGGATCTCAAAATGTATATTTTGAAGAAAAAGGCGCTTTTACGGGAGAAATATCAATTCCTATGTTAAAGGCAATTAATGCAGATTTTGTTATCACTGGACACTCAGAAAGGAGAAACATTTTTAATGAGGACTCGGAGCTTGTCGCAAAAAGAACAATGGCAGGGCTTAATGCAGGTTTAGTTACCATTTTCTGCATTGGTGAAAAATTAGATGCTCGAGAAAGTGGAAATACTAATAAAGTATTAGCAGAACAGATTGATGCACTAATTTCATTACTTGGAAATAAGGAAGATAAGAATCTTATCATCGCTTATGAACCTGTCTGGGCAATCGGAACTGGTAAAGTTGCAACAACTTTAGAAATAAAAGATACTCATGAATTCATCGCAAATTATTGGGAAAAGAAAACTCAAAATACTTGCCCTCCAATTCTATACGGTGGAAGCGTTAAGCCGGATAATTATGAAGAAATCATTAAAGTTCCATTGGTCGCTGGGGCTTTGGTAGGAGGAGCTGCGCTTAAGGAAGAACAGTTTGTATCTCTTATGAAGATTTCAGAGTTTTAGAGGTAATTTTCGCAATAAATCATATAAAATGGTAATGGTAACTAGCTGTAACTATACACCGATCATCATTGCCATTTTCTCTAATTTCTAATCGAAAATCACCATCTAAAAACGATGCGTGATTCATAATGTCTGTTATTTATATTCATCAAAAAATTCAATAAATTACAAAACCGTCAATAATATTTTTAAAATATTAAATTATAAAAGAGGCTCTCCTTGCGCTTATCTTGCACCTATAATAATATTCTTATAAAGTAGTAATATGATTTCGAAAAATGAATTAGATAATAAACTTAACACACTTATTGACAAGACTTTACTTGTTCAAAAAATTTACAATACATTAAAAGATAACTGCGATGTATTTTTAGTAGGTGGTGTTGTTCGAGATATCGCTTCTAAAAAAGAAGTAAAGGATATCGATATATGTATTCCTATTGATATAGAAACTGCAACAAAATATCTAAAAAAATCTTTTAAAGTTATTGAGACAGGAAAAAAACACGGGACCGTTACCGTATTCGATAAGAATTTATCAATCGAAATCACAGAATTTAGAGGAGAAAAAAATAATCTTACTTCGGACTTATCATTAAGAGATTTCACAATAAATGCCGTTGCTTATTCTGTAAAAGAAAGAAAAATTTTTGACCCCTTCAATGGATTGAATGATTTAGAAAATAATATTTTAAAGTGTCCAATAAATCCTGACAAAGTTTTTTTAGATGATCCATTAAGAATGTTAAGAATGTTTCGTTTTTCTTATGCAGAAAATCGAACTCCAGAAAATAATCTTATAATTTCTGCTAAAAAAAATATTGAGAAAATAAGATCAGTAAGCATTGAGCGCATAAAAGATGAGCTCTCAAATATTTTAATATCCCCCGCCCCATCTCTTGCATTGGAAAAATTAGATGAATTTGGATTTTTAGGCACTCTCTTTCCAGAACTTTCAAAAATGAAAGGTTGTACGCAGAATAAATATCATAAAGCAGATGTTTTTTTTCACACACTTGATGTTATATCTAATACTCCACCAATTTTAGAAGTAAGATTAGCTGCCCTTTTACATGATGTAGGAAAACCCAAATGCATTTCGATAGATGAAAATAATGAACGTCATTTTTACGGGCATGAAAAAATAAGCGTTCAAATTGCAAAAAAATTTTTAGAACGATTATGTTTTCCTAAAAAAATTCAAGCTACTGTTTTAAATGCAGTATCTCTTCATATGAGAAGTTTAGAAGCTGGACCTAGTGGAATCAGACGACTTATAAAAGATATTGGCAATAATTTTGATATATGGTTTTCTCTTATAAAAGCTGACAAACCACCAATGATGAGTGATATGGATTTTAAAAAGAAGTTAGAAAACTTTTTAATAAATTACAAAAAAGAAATTGAATTAAAAGAAAAAGAAGATTTTTTAAAATTAAAAGTTTCTGGTGAAGATGTCATGAAGATTTTTAATTTACCGGAAGGGAAAGAAGTTGGTAAGATAAAAAAGAAATTAGAAGAAATCGTTTTGGAAGATCCAAGCAAAAATACTAAAGAATTTTTATTTGATTTTTTAAGGAAGTTAAAGGAAAAACATTGAAATCTTTTCTATAGGGTAAAATAAAAAAAATCTCAATGTTTTTTAACACTTTTTACTTACTACTATGCAACTGCATGTTCTATAACAATATTAGGTTTTAGCCCCATTTTTTTATTTAATTCTTTTGTGAGCGTTCCAGATGTGATGGTTGATGGAATCATGAAAGTTTTTGTATCATACCAAAAATTTCCGTTCCACTTATATTCACTGCCATTTAATTTTATTAGGTTTTTTCTTACTGCCATAATGATTTTCTCCTTATAAAACACAACTTTTCCAAGATACCTCAAAAAAAAATCTTACAAAAATTTTTTTTAGACTCATTTTGCTAAGTTCGTAAGATTATACATTTGTTCGAATACTCTTGTTTTTTTAGGTTTTTTAAATGTACAATGACGATACTTCAAGTAAATTAAACAAAATAAAAAATATAAAAAAATCTTTTTCCTTTTTAGAGATTCCTCCTCATATAAAAGAGCTTGCGCCGAATGTAAAATTTGAGTCCTTTGTAGATAATATTTTATCGATAAAAATGCCAAACATTGATCTTCTTCCACCCATTCCACCTCAATATGGATATAAGGGAGGGGCTGCAAGATTAGCCCTTGGACTTGCATTAAATTACAATTTTTCTTTTAGGCGTCCTCGTGATATTGATGTTGTAAGATTTGGTTCAAAAGAAAGTACAAATATTGATAAAGAAATTGAAAAAGCGTTTATGGCAGAAGACAGCAAGTATGGTCATGGGATAGAAGTTTTATCTAGCATAGAAACTTATTTTTCAACTCGTGACATCACAATAAATGAAATTTTAATTTTAAATAATACTATCTATTTTACTTTATCTTGTCTTGTTGACCTTTATCATAAAGTTTTACGACCGACTGACCATGTACTTGATAAATTTAATCAAGCAGATCCCAAAATCTCAATGAAAATTTTAAGATTAAAAGCACTAAGTACAATTTCTGGAGAAGAATTTTCCCTATCAAATGATAGATATAATCCACGAGTAACAAGTTTTCATATTGCATTGCATCTAGATAGAGCATTAGATCAAAATAGTCGTATAGCTACAGAATATATTTATGAATGTGTAAAGCAAAAATATCTTCCAGATTTCTTACTTGGCAAAAGCGCCGGAGATACAATTTCATACCTTTATATGGAAAGCCCAAGTATTTTGTCCCTAAAAAACCTAAGCGCAATTTACAACCCTTTTAAAAAACAAACTCAAGGAGCAGGAAAAACAAAAAGGATTTTGTTGTAAAAATTATCTTTATTTTTTAATAAATTTTTAGATATAATTAGACATAAAAGGAAGTAGGTATCAGTTTTTCAAAAACCTTAAAGGAAAATACCTACTTCAAGTTGATAACGTTACTAAATAGTAAAGTTATCAACTTCACTTTTTACCAATCAATCTACATGATCGACAGTAAAGACAATGATTGGTTGTTGATCAACCTTTCCATCAATATTGGCGGTTTTAGTGATAACGCCGACAAAAGGCTTATTAAACGTTACCCTTTTACCCATCAACTCTTTGGGGCGAAATAAACCTTTTGAAACCATAGTTACCGAAGTAACACTGGCGGAAAGGATTCCTGCCTCATCAATTGCTAACCTATTTTTTTGATTGGCAACTGAGATTTTCGGATTACGATTTTCCATCATTATTCCAAAATCAGAAGAATTAGAAAAAATGTTTTCTAATTCCGGAATTGATTCAAAATCGAACTCAGAGGAAATCCTCACTTTAGGGATTTCAAGGACTACGTCCTCGACTCCCTCAAATTTGACAAGGCCTTTCTGCAAGTCTTTAAGAATTGACTTCACGCTAGTTGTTTCAAAAATGAACAGGTTATATCCCCCATTCATTTCAATCAACCATCCATCTGCTGGATTACAAAGATGCTTGGCACCTTTTACTTCTCCAGCAACAAAATTGACAGAACTTCTTGTCCCATCAATATTGCGAAACGACTTTTGAACAACTGCCTCAAATCTAAATGTCCAACGAACATCTTCCACAGAGACGACCGTAAAAATCGCCTCAAGTTGAGAATTAAACGTAATTGCAGACGCAATAGACGTTCGTTCCTCAATCTCTTCATTGAGCGAGTCAACAAATCTTTTTGTTAACTCTTGATTTTTTAATTCAAAGCCGAAACATTTTGCTTTAGATTGAAATTCTTCCGTAAAATTATACGGGCAAACCCCAATAGAGATTTCTTTTCGACTTTTGAAAGCTCGAAAGAAAAGCCCATAAAAATCATCTGCAGAAAATACATTCTGCAAAGATTCTTTAGTCTGCCCCTGAGCTCCCGATTCGATAAGGCTGAGCGTCTTAGCTGCAGCCATGACATTCACAGAAGAATTCCCAGTTTCGGGAAGCATTCTGCTTGCAAGACCAAAAAGCCCTGCAGTCAAATCTGCCGAAACAGCAGAAACATCGAAAGATTTTTTTTCAGATGCTTCCGTTTCGACGAGCCGATTATGCACCGATTCGAAAAATGAATCCTCCGCTTTTTGCGCGAAGAGATTCTGGTTACAAGATACACTCACAAAAGCTACGATAATCAAAATCCTTTCCAACATACTAATATGTTCCTTTCTGGATTTTATTGTTGCATCATCTTTGCCGAGCTCGAAAGAAGCTACTGTCACAAAGGTGACTGTTAAATAGTTTTGATAAATTATAAAACTATTTAACAGTCACCTTTAATAAAAATAACTTACTTTCAGATTCTCCTAATTCCTGACCTCTTCTAATCCACGATCTTTTAGCTAATCATAACAAATCAAATAAGCAAAACCTACACCCTTAAATTAACTGATACCCACTATAAATTGTAAAAAATAACTCTAAGATAATATCCTCTACAAGATCTTAATCAAGCAAGCTTTTAATAATTTTTATTTATTGAAAAATTCGAAAATATACCAATAAATCAACATGCTAACAAACATAACATACTAAAATAATAAAAAGATAAAATTATCATCAAGATCTACAATAAAATTTATTATTATACTTGCAAAACATACATAAGAAAAATTTTTAAGATAAAACATTTTTTTTATTTCTATGAAAAAATGATTAAAGTTTACTAAAGTTATGACGATATATAACATCGCAGGGAGAAAAGGAAAGGAAAAGGAAGAAAAAAGGTATGAAAATAGAGGATGCAAACACAAACATAATACTTGAAAAGGTGAAGACACCAACGAAGGAAGTCGCTACCAGTCAAGTACAAAATCTAGCAATTACAGGAACGCTAGAAAATGTTGACGTTGTATCTATTAAAAATAAGCGAAAGAATTCAAATACAAAATCAACTGAAGAAACAAATAAAGCAATTTCAATCGTAAATTTGGCTTTTGAAACCACTGATAAAATTGACAACTTATTCAAAGGTGTTCAAGGCATTGTCGAGCAAGTCGCAAATAGTGATTTATCAAGCAATAAAGTCGATGTATTACAAACAGAAGCAAATGCTTTGTTATCAAATATTAGAAGCCTTGCAAATGAAAGTGAATACGAAGGAGTAAAACCTCTTACAGGAGAAGATGCAAAATGTTATATAGAAGGAAAAATCGGCGCAGCTCTTGATATAGTTTTCCCTGACGATGCAAAAGATTCATTTGGAATAGAAACTGTCGATTTTTCTAGAAAAGATTCAATTATAAACACATTGGCTATTATAAAATTAGCTGAAGTTAGATTACATCAATTAAAAAACGCAGTGGAAAAAAATACCCAACAAATTGAAGAAATAATGAAAACAAATGGCGGAAACACCATTAAACAAGAAATAAATGCAACCCCAGATGAGGCTATTAAGCTTACGAATGATCTTTCTCAAAAAATAACAGAGGAAAAAGATGGCGCTATTTTTGCCATGGAAAAGCCTTCGGACTTTGCTGTCGAACTAATAAAATAATCACATTTTTAGCACTAGAAGTTCCTAATAAAATACTGTAAAATGACAAATGTTTAAACTTAAAATTTAGGAACATTTTATGCAAACATCAAATCCAACATTATCAGAACGTACTTTTTCCAATGCGAGGACCTACGATATTACACCAGATAAATTATTAACTATGGGAGGAATCGTTAATAAAACTTTAATAAGCATGTCTCTTTGTATAGCTTTTGCAGCTTTTAGCTTTTCAAATCCAAAATTTCTTGCGATGTATCTTCCTCTAGCTCTTATAACTTTAGTATTGGCTTTGGTAATTACTTTTAAACAATCACTTTCTCCGATGCTTGTTCCAGCATATGCATGCATAGAAGGATTGTTGCTCGGAAGCTTATCCACTGTTTTTGAAAAGGCCTTTAATGGAATCGTTTTTCAAGCAGTAACAATTACATTTGCAACACTTTTTTGTATGCTATTTTTATATAAATCAAAAATTATAAGAGCTACAGATACATTTAAAAAAATTATTAGCCTTTCGATGATTTCAATTTTCTTTTTTTATCTTATAACATTGATCATGGGATTGTTTGGCATGAATATGTCTTTTGTTTATGGAAATGGATTGCTCTCAATTGGCATTTCTGTTTTTGTTGTTGCAATCGCAAGTTTTAGCTTAATTCTTGATTTTGATTTTATAGAAAATGCCGCAGCATCTCACGAACTTCCAAAATATATGGAATGGTACTCAGCTTTTTCTTTACTTGTAACCCTTATTTGGCTTTACATGGAAATTTTAAGATTATTATCAAAAATTCAATCTCGTAATTAAATTTAGAAATAAAGGAATTCATCTTATGTTAAAAAAAATATTATCATTTATTTTTGCTTGTGTATTGTTTAATTTAAATGCTTTTGCCTTAACAGAAGAAGAGGCACTAAAAAACATTGAGGTCTCAAAAAATACCACAAGCGTTTTTACACAAACAAAAAAACTAGATGCAACAAAGAAAATCGATACTACTACAGATGACGAGGATTCAGAAAATACCAATCTTTCCGTAAAGCAACTTGCCATCGTTGCGGCAGAAAGGGAGTATAAAAATAACAAAACAATAGAAAATAGAAACAAACTTCTTTTAAATTATGAAAAATTAATTGAGCTTACATGTATGAAAGATTTTTATAAAAATTTAGGCTACAATAAAGATGCTACGAGTAAAGAATGTAAAGAAGTAGTAGAAAAAACATTGAAACTTTATCCATATTCCCCTATTGCAACTTGTGCAAGCGTTGGCTTTGACGATAAAAAATGTTTAGATGCTTACAAACATGTAACAACAAGCAACTACTCTTCAAATAAAAGCGACAAAAATGATATTGTCCCTGAACTTGATGAATTTTTTAATAAAATTGAAAAAGCAAGACTTCCAAAGATAGAAACAGCTTTAAAAAGTGCACATCTTAAATATTCAAAAACAAAAAAAACTGCAGACTTAATGACTATCATTTCATTAAACGACCAGATGATTAGATATGTTTGCGCAGATATGCATTCTTCCTACTCAAACGACTGTAAAACTTGCAATGATGAAGAGAATAAAATAAAAAATATTGATTTTTTTGCAGGAATCGATACCAATAAAAAAGATAAAAAGAATCAAGAAAAGACAAGTGAAATTGTCGATAGAATTATCTACTTGTCTGATGATTGCGAAGATTTTTTAGAATCAACATCAAAATTTGAACCAATGTATCCTAATCCGATATGCAAGGAAAAAGGCGAATATTCTCCAAGTTGTCTAACAGCATTGATAAATTGGAAAAAATATATTATTGGAAAATATAAGGCGGAAAAAGATGCAAAGAAAGATGTAAAAATCATGCCACAACAAAACGAGCCAATATTTGAAAGCTTTTAAAAAGGAAACTATACTATGTTTGATTCTCTACATTCCAAATTAGAGGGGGCCTTTAATTTAATCAGGGGAAAAAGCGTTATCTCAAAAAGCGAACTCGAAAGCACCCTGCGTGCTGTCCGTATGGCACTTTTGGAAGCTGATGTAAATTTTAAAGTAGCAAAGGAATTTTGTGATAGCATTCAAGAGAAATCCTTAGGAGAAAAGGTACAAAAAAGTTTAACTCCAGATCAACAAATAATAAAAATTGTTCAAGAAGAATTAACAAAT
>CAZHSB010000002.1:0-38341 GCA_964534945.1 uncultured Bdellovibrionales bacterium
CATCTACTAAGCTTTTAAGCCCTAAGCACGATTTTCCCTTTGTAATATTTGCATGAAGTCCAAGTCCTAATTTTTGATTTTCATTCCAAAGAGAGATTGCGTCACTTGCATCAGGCATCGTAATCATAACGGTAGTCGTACTAATTAGCCCTTCTTTAAAAGCAGTAATAATTCCTCTATTTATACCTTTTGAAAATCCAAAATCATCAGAATTTATAATCAGCTTCATCTTCGCTTTGCCTCAATAATCACAGGAGAACCAAACATTTTCCTTAAACCCATCAAAGAAAATATTATTTCAAAAAAATTACATAAAAACTTTTTCTTCATAACTCTATAAAAAACAAGAGGCAAAAAAAACTGTGGAATCCTTTCTTTTATGTCAAAATCATTTTTCTTAAAAACATCATACAACTCTTCATCTTGAAAAATCTTAAATGTCCTTGTGTTCTTTTCTATCTTCTTTTTTAATTTAAAAAATATTTTATTTAAAATATTAAAACTTTTATACGTTGGATAATCTATAATTACTATGTTTTTTGAAACACGCAGTAGTTCTTTTATCGCATCTTGCCACAAATCAAGATGACAAATTTGTCTAAAACATAAAACCACATCAAAGCTTTTATCTTCAAATGGCAAACTTGTTAATGAGCCAATTTTAAAACTACAATTTTCATTGTTTAAAAACTTTTCAACTCTTTTTTTACAAACTTCAGAACTTCCATAAATAGTAACATTATAATTTTTTCCAGTTAAAAAAGGAGTTATCTGGCCATGCCCTCCACCTACATCAAGAACAGTTTTTACATTATTATATTTAGATAAAATCTTTAGGACTGCCTTTCCCTGCTTATTTAGAGCCCACTCTCCGAATTCCCCCTTAAACCTTTCCGCATATTCATCTGAAGATGAATGTATATCTGGCGCTTCTTTTACATTATCAAAAGAATTATTCATATTTTATTCTTTCATCCAAAAGTTTATTAGTTTCATCAAATATCAATTTCATATCCTCATTCATATTGACGCCTGTACATCGCCTCAAATTATCATTATTTTTACAAGCTTTCATAACATCATATATTTCTTCCACAGGGTACAAAAACTTTTTATTAAGCCTTTGAAGAAGTAACATCGATAATAGAAACATCATACCTGCCATAAACACAATTCCCCAAGCGCCCGTTTTACTTAATTGCATCGCCTTTTTCTCTAACTTGAAAATTGCATCTTTATTTATCCTCGCCAATTGATCTATCGCAAGCATAATATGGCTTCTGGACTCAATATCATTGTCAAATGCTTTTTTATAGTTTCTCCTTATCGTATTTACCCTTACTCGTTCACTATTTTTAAGTGCATTATCTTTCGCTTTCTTTAAATTATATTCAAAAATTCTAAAATTCTTTTTTGCTATACTTTCATTCTCCGTTGGAATCAAAGACGCGAGCATTCCTTGGCATGATTCTAATGATGAAACATTATTTTTTACTATAAGATCTATTGCAGGCGCAATTCTCATAAAAAGCCAAATAGCGCCAAAAGCAATAAGTAAATTGATCGATACTAAAAACGAAATGCTAATTTTTATTGAGTGTGATAATTTCATTCTCTTATCCTAAAAATCACTAAACGCATTAAAATTCTTTCATCAATTTTGTTATCGAATCTTCACTAGAAACAATAATCAAATTATCTCCTAAAGATAATTTTTCATTAGGAGATGGCCTCATTATTTGCGTTTCCTTTCCACGTCTTATTGCAGCAACAATTATTCCAAATTTTTTAGGAAGCTCCAATTCTACTAAATTTTTTCCAACCATATTAGGTTGCACACAAATTTCTACAAGATGTAAATCATTGCCTAGTGGCGTTTCGTTAATAACATTTCTATATAATATTTTATTTGCGAATCTTCTTCCAAACTCATCTTCTGGATTAACAACTTGATGCGCACCAACTAATTTTAAAATTCTTTCGTGCATTTTATCATTGGCACGCGATATAATTAATGGTACTCCCATTTGTCTTAAAAGCGCGGTACACATTATAGAATTTTCTTTTGACTCGTCACCAATTGCACAAATAGCACAATCTCTATTTTGAGGTTCAAACTTTGCAAGCTCTGCCTCATCAGTGGCGTCCATAATAACAGCCTCAGATACAAACTCATTTATTTCCTCAACAAGGGCTCTTTTCTTATCTATTGCCAACACTTCGGCACCTTTTTGAGATAAAGATTTTGCCAAAGACATTCCAAAATTTCCAAGTCCTATTATCAAAATTTGTTTTGCCATAAATAATCCTTTCGCTATATAAAAACGTTACATTAAACTTATTTTTGCAGGAGGATATTGTGTTTTTTTAAATGAGCTATCTTCCCCAAGCAATGTAAAAAGAGTTAAAGATCCTATACGTCCTATAAACATTGTAAACATAATCACTATTTTACCAATTTCATCTAATGATTGAGTGATTCCTAAAGACAAACCGACGGTTCCAAGAGCCGAAGTCACTTCAAAAATTAAATTTTTTGCTGTTATCGGCTGTGTCACCAACAATACAAACAACATAAAAAGCAAAATTAACAAAGTCGCAATCAAAACCGTAATCGCTGTTACAACGACTTTATATCTTACTTCTCTGCTGTTTATAACAATAGCATTTTTATTTCTTATATTATTCCAAAAAGCCAAAACCAAAATTGCAAATGTTGTTGTTTTTATTCCTCCTGCTGTACCCCCAGGATTTCCTCCAACAAACATTAAAAAGCACATAATTATTACTGTTTGAGACAATGCACTTGAGATGTCGACAGAATTAAATCCTGCTGTTCTTAAAGAAACTGACATAAACCAAGCATTATTTATTTTATCCATGATAGATAATCCCGACAATGTATTATTCCATTCAAAAAATAAAAAGCTTACTGTTCCAAATAATAACAATGATATTGTGGTAATAATTGCTACTGACGTATGAACTGTCACTTTCTTTCCTTTTAAAAACTTAGGAACAAGAATTGCTGTAGCAGGAGCGAATCCCCCTAAAATTATCAAAAAAGAAATTATGTATAATACAAATGGTTTAAGTTGATATCCTATTAAGCTATTTTGATTTAAGAAAAATCCTGCATTACAAAAAGCAGAAATTGAAGTAAATACACCTTTCCAAATAGCCATTCCAAAACTTGGATTTTCAAAATAAAATAATACACTCAATAAACATGCGCCAATAAATTCCGTTATGAATGCAAATTTTAAAATTAATACTATAGAATTTTTAAGATCTCCTTTATATAACTCTCTATCAGTAGATAATATTTTCTCGTGACGCAGACTAATTTTTCCAACTGTATGAAGTGCAATACTTGCAATACTCATTATACCAAGTCCGCCAAGTTGAATTAAGAGTAATATTACAAATTGTCCAAATCCAGAGAAATCATTTTTTGTATCAAGAACTGTTAACCCTGTAACACAGACAGCGCTTACTGCGGTAAAAAAAGCATCAACTATTTTTATTTCATTTATCTTTATTGAAATTGGTAATATTAAAAAGATTGTTCCAATTAGTGCTAATGATAAAAAATATACAATTAACATCATCGCAGGATGATTAAAGATAAGATCTAATCCTGTCTCTTTTTTCTCATATAAATTTTTTTGAATGTTTTTTATTGAAATTTTATCTTTACTTGATACAAAAAACATTAACCAGATAAAAACAACTAGAAAAAGCAAAGCAAGGCTTGGGTTTTCCTTAATATGCTGAAAATTAAATATTCCACATATTGCAAAAATAAATACTAAAAATATTTTAAAAAATAAATAAAAATTCATACTAAAAAATTTGTAAACAAACCCAGTTGGGATATAAAATCACTTATTTATAGTAACTTATTTTAACAATTTATAAAACGATATATATTTTACAATTCATCATAAAAGAATGAAAAATTACCCCTCTTTCTTTAATGCTTCTGCTTGATAATACGCAATTACTGGATCTAGCATTAAATCCACGTCTCCTGCCATTAACGCATCAAGATTATGAATTGAATAATTAATTCTGTGATCTGTAACACGCGATTGTGGATAATTATATGTTCTAATTTTTTCTGAACGATCTCCTGTTCCTACTTGAGATTTTCTATCTGCAGATCTTTCGCTAGATGCTTCCTGTTGTTTCTTCTCTAAAATTCTTGCTCTTAAAACTCGCATTCCTTTTTCTTTGTTTTTAAATTGAGATTTTTCATCTTGCATTGCAACGACAATTCCTGTTGGAATATGAGTAATTCTTACGGCAGAGTCTGTCGTATTTACACATTGCCCCCCTGGGCCTCCTGCACGATAGACATCTATTCTTAAATCTTTTTCATTTATTTCTACATCAACTTCTTCTGCTTCTGGCAAAACTGCAACTGTACAAGTAGAGGTGTGGACTCTTCCTTGTGATTCCGTGACAGGAACTCTTTGAACTCTATGAACACCACTTTCATATTTTAACCTGCTATATGCGCCATCTCCTGTAACCATAGCAATCACTTCTTTATAGCCGCCAGTACCAGATTCTGACATACTCATTATCTCAATCTTCCAAGATAAGCTTTCTACATAACGCGTGTACATTCTAAACAAATCTCCCGCAAAAATTGAAGCTTCATCTCCACCTGCGCCCGCTCTTATTTCTAAAATAACATTTTTATCATCATTAGGGTCTTTCGGTAAAAGTAAAATTTTTAATTCATGCTCAAGCGTTAAAACTTCTTCTTGCTGAGATTTTAATTCTTCTTTAGCAAGCTCCGTTATTTCTGGATCCTCATTTTGATAGATAATATCTTTATTTCCTTTAATATCTTTTAATAATTTTTTATATCTTCCAAATGGAATCACTACCTTTTCAATGTTTTTATATTCTTTTGAAAGTTTTTCAAAAGAATCTCTATTTTGTATCACTTCAGCTGACGAAAGTTCCCTTGCGAGCTCTTCGTATCTTTGTTCAACTTCTTCTAATTTACTAAACATCTCTATTTTCCTTTTTGACTTTAAAAACTGCTTTCTACATAAATTTCTACATAAACATTAATCTTGTAAGATTTTTTGAAATTTTATCTATTACTTTGTGCTTCGCTAGCTTTCTGCTAACCTTAAAGCTTCTGTAATTATTTGCGGTCTGTAAGAAGTGATTTTTTTATTTAATCTTGATGGGTGTATTCTATTTGAAAGTAATACTATTGATAAATCTTTTTCAGGATCAATCCACAAGGAACACCCAGTAAAAGAATTTATTCCAACAGCCCATTTAGAAAATCCACAGTTTATCATGCCATTTTCTTTATTGGCCCTTTCCCATAAATAAGTAGGTGTTCCCTCTTCTACACCTAAAAATTCTTTTGTGATTTTTTCATCGAATATAAAACTTTTCCCCTTTAATGCCTTTAGTATTTCTTGTGAAAATTTCAAAACATCACCCGCACAAGAAAAAAGACCTGCGTTTCCAGCAATTCCCCCCATTGCCCAAGCGTTATCGTTTTGTACTTCGCCACAAAGAATTTTTCCTCTCCAATCACAATTTTCAGTTGGTGCGATTGCTTCCATAACAGGAGAAATTTTTTTTGAACGAAGTAAAGATAAATCAACAAATCCCGTACCTACAAGATCCATCGACCTTGCTATCTCTTTAAAGAAAATTTTATCTAAGGAACTTCCATTTAAAACTTCAATTAACAATCCTAAAATTATCATCGCAATTTCACTATAATAAGCTTTGCCATCGGGAGAAGTTTTTAAATTACTTCTTACAATCGAATTTAAAACGTATTCTTTAGCGCCTCTACTTGCTAACATTCCTATACGACTTCCTAAACTATTTTTATAGATTTCTTCATAAAAAGGATATGTCGCAATTAAACCAGACTGAGATGTAAGCAAATTTTTTATTGAAATTAAAGATTTCCCATTTACGCTAAATCCCTGAATATAACGACTAACAAGGTCATTTACTGCACACTTTTCATCTTTGATCAATCTCATTAGAAGACTTGCTGTACAAAACAATATCGTTATTTCACCAAGATCAAAGATGGTATCTTCTCTCATATCAGAATTCTGAGAAGTATTTTCACTTTCTTGGCTTAGTCGATGTCCAAAAGCCTTACAAAAATAAAAATCAGAGTCTCCCTTATTAATTCCTATAACAGCACCTGGGAAAGCCCCTCCCTGTAGCGCCTTATTAAAAACTTCCAAAAGTTTATCTTGCGCAACATTTTCTTTTGACTTTTCTTTGGAAGCATCTTTTTTGTTTTTATTAGTTTCTTTTTCCATAAATTTTTATAAAAATAAAACAAACGTGATTTTAGCAAAATATCCACTATCTTGCAAAAGTTGCAAGCATTTTCTCTATAATATAAAAATTTTTGACGTTTTTCCTAAAAAAACATTACAAAAATTCCTTGAAAAATATAATCTGAATGCGCATAGATACAAAGGTTGTGAGTTTTTAGATAAATTTCCAACATTACATGGCAAAAAAAGAAAAATGCCATTCTTATGCTTGTTAGAAATAATATCCAATTAGGCACAAGAAAATCAGAAAAATTAAAGGAATAATTATTATTGGAGGGAAATAATGACTAATATAAGACCGTTACAAGATCGTCTAATTGTAAGACGCCTTGATAGTGAAGAAAAGACTGCTGGTGGACTTTATATTCCAGATTCTGCAAAAGAGAAACCACAACAAGGACAAGTTGTTGCTGTAGGAAAAGGTAAAGTTAAAGAAGATGGAAGTGTTCAACCAATGGATATCAAAAAAGGAGATAAAATTCTTTTTGGAAAATATTCTGGAACTGAAATTAAGCTTGATGAAGAAGATTTCTTAATCATGCGTGAAGATGAAGTTTTAGGAATTATTGAATAAATAATCTCAAAAGGAAAAAGTTTTTTTATAAAGGATGATAATATGGCTAAAGAATTAAATTTTGGATTAGAAGCTAGAGAACAAATTCTCAAGGGAGTTAAAAAACTAGCAGACACTGTTCGTGTTACTATGGGACCAAGAGGTCGTAATGTAGTAATTGAAAAAAGTTTCGGTGCTCCATTAATAACAAAAGATGGAGTAACTGTTGCAAAGGAAGTTGAGCTTGAAGATAAATTAGAAAATATGGGAGCTCAAATGGTAAAAGAAGTTGCATCAAAGACTTCTGATAACGCAGGAGATGGAACAACTACTGCTACGGTTTTAGCAGATGCAATTTACAGAGAGGGCTTAAAGCTCGTAACAGCAGGGCATGATCCTATGTGCTTAAAACGTGGTATCGATTGCGCTGTTCAAGCTGTAATTGAAGAATTAAAGAAAGAAAGCAAACCAACTAAAGGAAAAGATGATATTGCTAAGGTTGGAACTATTTCTGCTAATGCTGATAAAGAAATTGGTGACATTATTGCTGAAGCAATGGAAAAAGTTGGAAAGGAAGGCGTTATTACTGTTGAAGAAGCAAAAGGTCTTGAAACAACTTTAGAAGTTGTAGAAGGAATGCAATTTGATAGAGGTTATCTTTCACCTTACTTTGTAACAAATGCAGAGAGAATGGAAGCAGAAATTGATAATCCTTTCATCTTAATTCACGATAAAAAGATTTCAAATATGAAAGATCTTTTACCGATACTAGAGCAAGTTGCAAAAGCAGGTCGTCCACTTTTAATTATTGCTGAGGAAGTTGAAGGAGAAGCTTTGGCAACGTTAGTTGTAAATAAGATTCGTGGAACATTAAATGTTTGTGCTGTAAAGGCTCCTGGATTTGGTGATAGAAGAAAAGCAATGCTTGAAGATATCGCTACATTAACTGGTGGAGAATGCATCAGTGAAGATTGTGGTATCAAACTTGAAACTGTTACTATGGATCAATTAGGCAAAGCTAAACGAGTTGTTATCACAAAAGATAATTCAACAATTATTGATGGCGCAGGAGACAAAAAAGCAATCGAAGCTAGAGTTAAACAAATTAGAGCTCAAATTGAAGAAAGCACATCAAGTTACGACAAAGAAAAACTTCAAGAAAGACTTGCTAAATTAGTTGGCGGTGTTGCAGTCGTAAATGTTGGTGCTGCTACAGAAGTAGAAATGAAAGAAAAGAAAGCAAGAGTTGAAGATGCACTTCATGCAACAAGAGCTGCAGTAGAAGAAGGTATCGTACCTGGCGGTGGAGTTGCTTATATCAGAACACTAGATAAAATTGATGCTATTAAATTAGACAATGAAGAAGAAATGTTTGGTGTTAAGATTGTTCGTCATGCCTTAGAAGCCCCAATTAAAACTATTGCAACAAATGCTGGTGCAGAACCTGCTGTAGTAGTTGACAAGGTTCGTGCTGGAAAAGGTGCATTTGGTTACAATGCAGCAACTAATACTTATGAAGATCTAATGACTGCAGGTGTTATTGATCCTACTAAAGTAAGTAGAACTGCTCTTCAAAATGCAGCATCTATTGCTGGCTTAATGTTAACAACAGAAGCTACAATCACTGAAAAACCAAAAGCTGAGCCTGCTGCTGGAATGGGTGGAAATCCAATGGCTGGAATGGGCGGAATGGGCGGAATGGGATACTAATTTTTTAGATTACACGTTTCGCGATAAATCAAAAAATGGGGAATGAACCGATAAGGTGTATTCCTCATTTTTTTTAAATCTATAGTCAAAAATTACAATCAAAAATTAGTTAAAAAAGAACGTCCACCTTTCATTTTAAGATTTAAATATTTAGACTGATTTATTTAAAAATTTTGCGAGTATAAAGAATTTCTTATTTTTTATTTAACAAATAATCATTAATTGACCTTGCGGCTTTTCTTCCCATACCCATTGCTAAGATTACAGTAGCAGATCCAAGGACGATGTCTCCTCCTGCAAAAACACCATCTAAAGATGTTTTTAAATTTTCATCTACAACTATTCGCCCTTTATTGTCTATATTTATTTCAGGAGTTGTCTTTGATATAAGCGGATTAGATGAATTGCCTAAAGCCATAATAACGGCGTCACAATCAATCACAAACTCACTTCCCAAAATCGGAACCGGACTTCTTCTATTAGAAGCATCAGGCTCTCCAAGCTCATATTTTAAACATTCGATACCAACAACTTTATTATCTTTATCAAAAAGAATTCTTTTTGGATTTGTTAAAAAAGAAAATTTTATTCCCTCTTCTTTGGCATGAATCACTTCTTCTTTTCTTGCAGGCATTTCATTTTCAGATCTTCTATAAACAAGATCAACACTAGCTCCTAATCTTTTTGCGACCCTTGCAGAATCCATCGCCACATTTCCACCACCAACGACAATTACTTTCTTTGCATTATATAATGGAGTATTTGAAGCTTGCTTATACCCTTGCATTAAATTTACTCTTGTCAAAAATTCATTCGCACTAAAAACACCAACAGAATTTTCTCCCTCTATCCCCATAAAAATTGGAAGTCCCGCTCCTGTTCCTATAAATATAGCATCAAACCCATATTCTTCTTTTAATTCTTTAATCGTTGCCGTTCTTCCAATTACAAAATTCGTTCTAAATTCAACATCTATTTTTTTTAATTTTTCAATTTCTTTTTCAACAATATCATTTGGCAATCTAAATTCTGGTATTCCATAAACTAAAACTCCACCTAGTTTATGAAAAGCTTCAAAGACCGTAACTTTATGCCCCTCTTTTCTTAAATCTGCCGCTGCTGTTATTCCTGCAGGTCCACTTCCTATAATTGCTATTTTTTTACCCGTAGGCTCCTTTATCTTTATCCCATCATCTTCATTATTTTCTCTTGCATAATCTGCCAAAAACCTTTCGACCTTTCCGATCCCCACCGCTTTATTTGTATCCTTAAAAGATTTTCCAAGCACACACTGCTCCTGACATTGCTTTTCTTGTGGACAAACTCTCCCACAAATAGCAGGAAGTAACGTGTCATTTTGCAAAGTTTTATATGCTTCTTTAAAATCTCCCCTTGACGCTTCCTTTAAAAATTTAGGAATATTTAAACCTACAGGACAACCCTTAACACAAAAAGGGACTTTACAACCTAAGCATCTACTAGCTTCAATTTGAGCTTCCTCTTTTGAAAAAGTATAAGTAACTTCAGACATATTTTCTATACGATCTCTTGCGTCCTGTTCTTTGGATTTTTGAACAGGAATCTCTTTTTTTTCTTGAATACTCAAATCTTCTTTGTTAAAAATTTTCTTTAAAATTTCTTCCATATTTTTAAAAAATTTTATTTATAATTTTGATGCCAATCTACATTTATGATCAGCTTCTTTTTCAAAATCCTTAAAAGTTCCTTGTCTTGCCAAAAGATTATTAAAATCTAACCCCTCAACATCAAATTCTGGACCATCAACACAAACAAATTTTGTTTTGCCATTTATACTAACCCTACAACCTCCGCACATCCCCGTACCATCGATCATAATAGTATTTAAAGATACCACTGTTTTTATATCATACTTTTTTGTCGTCATAGCACAAAATTTCATCATGACAAGTGGCCCAATAGAAATAACCAAATTAGGTTTTTCTTCATTTTCTTTTTTACAAAATTCTTCTAGCGGTTCTGTCACAAGCGCTTTTCTTCCGAGAGTTCCATCATCTGTACAGATCACAAGCTCATCTGCTAATTCAAAAAAACGATCTTTCCAAATTATTAAATCTTTTGTCCTAGCACCTAAAATAATATTTAATTTATTTCCTGCCTCTTTAATAGCTTGGCAAATAGGATAAAGTGGAGCGACACCGACACCTCCCCCAACACAAACAACATTTCCAAAATTTTTAATACTTGTCGGATTTCCCAAAGGCCCCGTTAGAAAAACTTCTGCACCTACTTTTAATCTCGACAATTTATAGGTAGTAGCTCCAACGGTACTAAAAATTAATGAGATCCACCCTTCATATTTATTTGCATCTGCAATTGTTAAAGGAATTCTCTCTGCTAAATCTTCACTTAACATTAATATAAGAAACTGCCCCGCTCTTCTATTTTTAGCAATTTCTGGAGCAGTAACTTTAATATGGAAAACATCTTTTGAAAGCTGTTCCTTGAAAATGATTTTATTCATCTAAATTTTCTACGACCCCAGGCCAAAGACAAACAACATTATTTTCATCATTTACATAAACATTAAATTCATCTCCATAACGACAGAAGCCATATCTAACAGCCCCACCGTTATCTCTTAAAAGATCTCTGCATGCTTTATCTTCACCATTCTCCCAAAGCTCTTGGTATTTTTTTAATAATGAATTATCGTCTAAAAGTTCTCTATCTACCATTGCAACACAACGAGTATCAACAAAAACATTTCCCATTGGGTCTTTCATTTTTTCAGAAATTTCTTTTTTATCTATTTTCATATCTGATGGATGAATAACTATAGATAATGCATAAGGATCTCTTTGAATGCCATATGTATCAGGTGCAACATCAACAACTTCCCCACCATAATCTCTAATAATTCCATCTTTTACGCTTGCATCTTCATCAATGTTATTTAGCATTTTTTCTATAAATTGTGGATTTGCCAACATAAACTGATCTATTAAAACCAATGCTCCACTTTCTACAGCAATTCGCTCTCTTTTATTCCCTGCGTCAGACTGATTATAATCTCCTCTCCTCGAATTGTACCTTCCAGAAGATCTTCCATTTGATGAATATCTTCCATTGTGTGATTGATATCTACTATCTCTTCCTCTATTATTCGAATTTCTAGAATACCTTGAATCTCTTGAACCTCTAGAACCCCTATCGTCTCTATCGTATCTACCTCTTCTCATACAATTTTCTTCCCCTTATATAAATGTAAAAAAAGACCCTATAAAACACATTGTCGGACATTTTAATTTTTCTTAAGATGTTTAATTAATATGACATCTTCGGGTCATTTAATAACAATAAAAATTTTTAAATAAAATAATACTTTGCATATAAATATTTTTGTAACAGCAAAATATAAACGAATAAAAAAATCAATAAATTCAAATACAGAAAGCCAACTTGAAAAGACTTTCTAAGAACACTTTTTTCTTTAGTATAGTTTAATTTTAAAAATATTAAAAGTTACTATCTATAAATTTTGAGAAGTTGCCGATAGGTTAAATCATATGGAAGTAATTAACGGTTTTGGAAACACATCTAGTAATATTATTAAACAAAATCAAGATATTAAGCTTTTTGGTTCTATATCTTTTAATCCAGATGCTTACACAATTGTTGGAAAATATTTTGATGAGATTTCACTTTTTAGAGCTAAAAAATTCTGGGCGCAAGCTTTCGAAGATGTTTTCTTACTAGAAAAGCAACATGACTTTAAATTTAGTGCCCAAAAAAGCTCTGATTCAAACGAATTCACATTATCGTGCCAATTTTTAAGCGCTTGTGGAAGATATGCTTTTTGGAGGATAAATAACAATCAAAATCCAGAAGTGAAATATCTAATTGAAGTTTCTCACATGCCATCTACTTTTCAAAATTACGATGAAATTATAAACAGCATGCCAAAATTTAATATTACAACTGATTCAGATATCCTAAATAACGTTGAAGAAAAAACAAATAATATTTCTGAAATTCTAAAAAAAATCGTCAGCAAAATTTGTAAGAAGGATAAAGAAGAAAACTGAGCATCGTTTTTAAAAATCAATGCTCAGTTACGCAATAAAAAACCTTTCCCTTATGCAACTTTAAGATACATATTATCGTACCTTTCAACTAAAAGTTTCCAGAGAAAATCATCATAAAGTTCTTTTCGCCTATCATCAAGATCATGGCGAATCATCTTAGCGCACTCATTGCAGGAAATCTGCAACTGATGAAGGCAATAAAACAGCCCCGCAGTTGGGCGCTCATCAACTAAATCATTCATGATACCTATTGCATCACTATAACGATTAAGCGCCAACAATGGCTCAATCATAAGCTCCCTTGCAAAAACCAATTTAACATGGTTGTAAATCCATGTTAACGTTTCAAGCCTCTCTTCAAAGTCTTTAACCTTAAGAGACTCTGAACATTCCCTAAGATGAAATATCATTCTTAGAAAATCCCGTTCATGAATTTTCACCCTTGGATGTTTAGGAATTCCAACCGCCCTTGTAAACAAGGGATCAAATTGAAATTCTCCAATCATAAGAACACTATGGGGATCCTCATAGGCAACAATTTCCTCAATACATCCATCTAGATTACAAAGAAAACCATTACAGTCTTCCCTATAAAATTTCAACATTGTATCTCGAAAACTGTCTTGAAGGACTTCCACGACTTTAATATCAGAAAGTCGCTCAGGGAAAAAGCGCTCAGTAATTGCATAGCAAAGTGCTATTTTACCCATACATCCAACTGGATCTAAGTTTTCATTAATTTGCAAGTATGATTCATTACTTATCAAACCAACATTAAACTGTCCCCAGCTAAAATGTTGGAGCGTTTCTTCCAACGTTTTTGATGGAATAACTTTATCTATGTATGCAGAATACTTAGATGAAAAATCATTTTTAAATTTCTCATAGTTTTGCTCATAGCGCATACAATAAGAAAAACTTTCCCCGATTCCATGCGAGCCATTCCTCGCCATAATGCCTGTTATGGCAGACCTTATAGAAAATCTATAAAGTCTTTTCTCTCTTTCTAGGATCATGTTCCTCGCCGATTCTGGCAACGAAGCAAGCATTTGCTGATACTCCAGCTCGCTTTTCTCTTCCTCTATGTGATTTTTTTTCATCAGAAAAACCTTTCTAAAAAATTTAGATCAAACACCTTCTACCGCAATATTTAAGAATATATGAACTTAAAACTAATGCAACTATTTATAAAAGTTTTAGAAATATTCAATGTATTTTTTCATTTAATCTCTATTCTATAGAAGCTTTTTTAATACTAACGATGCATTAGTTCCACCAAAACCAAATGAATTAGAAAGCGTATAGTTTAACTTTTTTTCCACTGACTTATTAGGAGTATAATTTAAATCACATTCGGGATCTTGCTCATCAAGATTTATCGTTGGAGGAATTATGCTATCTCTTATCGCTAGTGTACAAAACATTGCCTCTATCGCCCCTGCAGCACCAAGAAGATGACCTGTTGTTGACTTTGTTGAACTAATATTTACTTTGTATGCATAATCTCCAAAAAGTTTTTTTATGGCTTTTGTTTCCGTGGCATCATTTGCCATTGTTGATGTGCCATGCGCATTAATATAATCTATATCGTTTGGCTGTATATTTGCACTTTGAATTGCCATTTTCATACAACTAATTGCACCCTCCCCGTCTTTTTCTGGCGCCGTAATATGATATGCATCACAAGAAAAACCATAACCAACAACTTCCGCATAAATTTTTGCACCTCTTTTGTTCGCATTTTCATATTCCTCTAAAACAATAACGACTGCACCTTCTGATATTACAAAACCATCTCTATTTTTATCAAAAGGTCTTGAAGCTCTCGTTGGATCATCATTTCTTGTAGATAATGCTTTCATGGCTGCAAAACCTCCAACCGATGTCGGTGTAATAACTCCTTCCGAACCTCCTGTTAAAATAACATCATGTATGCCATCTTTAATTGTTCTATATGCTTCGCCTATTGCATGTGTAGAAGAGGCACATGCGCTTGATAAAGTATAATTAATTCCTTTCATTCCAAACTCAATTGCCAAATGTCCTGCAGCTAAATTGCTAATAAGTCCAGGAATTGCAAAGGGAGAAATTCTTCTTGGGCCAACATTTAAATATTCTTCATGATTTTTTTCTAACGTACCGATTCCTCCCATGCCGACACCAAGGATACATCCCATTTTATCTTGATTATAATATCCATCTTGTTGTAATCCTGAATCTGCCCATGCCTGCTTTCCTGCTGCAAGCGTATATCTTGAAAAATCATCCATTTTTTTTATTTGATTAATCTCAATATATTCTTCAGGATGAAAATTTTTTACCTCTCCTGCAATTTTTGCGGCAAATCCATCTGTATTAAAGTGTGTAATACTTGATATCCCAGAAACACCATTTAAAACATTTTCCCATGAATCTTTAACATTATTTCCAACAGGACAAATGGTTCCTAAACCTGTAATAACTACTCTTCTTTGAGCCATAAAAATTCTCCTTTATTTTTTATGTGACAACGTTTTTATTTTAAACTTTTTCAGGATAGTATCAACCAAGAGAAAAATAATTACTGCTTTTACAGAATAAGTATTTTTATCATTTAATCCCCTACTTAAGGTAAAATTTGAAAAATGTGAGCATTATATGCTGATAAACTTACAAATAACCCAAAATTGTTTAAATCATCTAAATTTCTTTCATAAGAAACATCATTTAGTAAATCATTTAATATAATTTTTTCATTGTTGCCAAAATCAATTTTAACGTGGCACGAGGAATCATATTCAGAATAATTAACTACAATTAATCTTCTATCTCCATTATATTCCCAAACCCAAGATAAAATATTATGGTATGAAAGATCATCACTTCCCCTTTGGGGATTAACTAAACTCCAATTCCCTTTTTTAAAAACTTTATGTTTTGTGATAGATAATAATTTTTCATAAAATTCTTTTAATTCCTTGTTTTCTGTAAAGTCAGGCTCCCTTACCAATTGAACAGGAAGTCTTTTTGATCTTCCCTCAAATTGCCCATCATAATAAAATCTCATACCTAAAATTGTACTAATAATAATCGCCCCCATCTTTGCTTTAGCAATTCCAAGTGATGTTATCGACCTTTCTTCATCATGATTTTCTATAAATCTTACAGATTTATCTTGATAATCTTTTTGAGCACTTAAATGCCCTCTTATTTCATCAACATCGCCATACCTTAATCTATCGAGAAGCCTTTTGTCATATGTAAAATCAAATCCAAGTTGTTGTAAGTCCCATTCCATATCCCAATAGACTTCAGCTATAAATAAAAAATTAGGATACTGTTTCTTAACCGTTTCTATGGCAATTTTCCAAAATTCTTCTTGAGGCTTATTTAAACCTTGCTTTTCTATAGTACTCTGCCATGTTTTTTCAAACACATTATTGACTGCAAGCATTGCCATATCACAACGAACACCATCTGACACCTTTGCGATATCTAAAAGCTTTGCTAACATAAAAGCTCTTGCATCTTCATTAAAATAATTAACCTGCACAGTATCTTGCCACGCAAAGAAATTTGGATCCTTCCCATGCGCAAAATATTTTTCCTTTCCAAAATCAGATTTAAAAAAAGTCATTGAATCTTTTTGATAATCTTCTTTAGAAACTTGTAAAAATACTTTAGGATTTGTTTTTAAAAGCTCCGTTCCTGCGCCAAAATGATTTGGAATAAAATCTAAAATCAACTTAAGTCCAAGCAAATTTAATTTTTCTTTTAAAATTTTAAGATCTCCACTTTCTCCAAGAGCATCGCTTAAAACATAATCAGAAATAGCAAATGGAGATCCCACGATATCTTCTTTAGAAACATCAGGAAGAACTTTTCGATATTCACTAAAAAGACCTTCCGTCATACAATATTTTTCTACATATTCTTTTGGAAGTGTTTTCCAAATCCCCATAAACCAAACATATTCCATGCCCAATTTTTTTAAGTTTTTAAAACATGCTTGAGAAAGATCAACTAATTTTTTTTCCCGCGAAGAACAAAAAGCCCGTGTATTAATTTGATACAAAGATGCATTTACCATAAAAGAAAAAAATCCTTCAAAAATTATCTAACTACTACAACACTACGTTTAACTAACTTAAAAAGAACGAATAAATGGGGCCGACGTAATAAATGGCTCTCTTCTTAATTGATCAATCATTCTTTGAGTGTGCAATCTTGTTTCCTCTGGACCAACTAAAACTCTATAGAACGGCTTTCCATTTATAGTAGCGTTTTCTATTGTAGCTTTAAAGCCTGATTCTTTTATTTTTCTAACTAAATTAGCCGCATCTGTATATGTACTAGGAGCTGCGACTTGTGCATAAAATCCCCTAGGTATCGAAGATGCACTTACATTATTTTGAGGGATATTTACTTTCGGTTTATTTAATTGCGGCTCAACAACTCGCGGTTTTTCTTGAGGCAATTTGGGAAGACTTGGCTCAATAACTTCTTTTTTCACAGTTGGAATAGCTATATCCTTTACAACCTCTTTCTTTTTCTCAAATTTTTTCTCTAATTCTTTTATTTTTTCTTCTGCCTGTTCATTTTTCTTTTTTAATTCTTCTATCTTTTCGTTAGCCTCTCCTTCCGCCTTTTTCTTTTCTTCTTTTTCTTTTTGATTAAATTGCTCATCTATCTTCTTTTTAATATCACTAACATCCTCTTTTAATGGCTCTTCTTTTACATTTTCTCCGTCAACATTGAGGACTATTTCTTCTTTTTCTTCCTTTACGTCTTCCTTAGGCTTATCTATAAGTTGAATATCTTCTACTAACTCTCCTATTTTCTTCTCTTCTTTTTGTAAAATATTTGGAACTTTGTCTGTATCCAATACATTTCTTTCTTCTTTATCAGATTTATCCGAAGCCTGATCTTTTATCATTTGAGATAACGCAGATAGCTTTTCTTTTGATTCTTCTTGTGGCTCTTCTTTTAATTGTTTAAAAACATCTTCAGATACATCTTTATCAATATCGTCTTTCCCTGTATCAACCATTGCAATCGGAAATTTTGCTAAATGCTTCATATTGTCATCCATTGCAGATTCAAAACCGACTTTCTTTCCAAAATATGCCCCTAAATAAAATGCACAAAACATAAGTCCTGCTACAATTCCTGTTAAGCAAAAAATTTGAAGCGTACTCATTCTATATTCTTTAAAAGGGACATTCATGTATTAATCTCCTTTGAATCAGATAACAAATATAACCATACGAGAATATTATACTAATTAATTAATTTATGGAATACCACTTTAGTATAATTAAAAATAAAATCAATTTCACTTGATTGTTGGTTTTTCATAATATCATAACGAGTTTTAGGAGAATTTAGAACATGATTTAATTCTCTTAACAATACATCAAAGTATTCAATAAAATCACCCATTCTTCCATTTGTACATGAAAAATATAAAATTGAATTTAAAAAATAAAGTCTTATAACAATATTCCTGACGCTTAAATTTTCCCCATTATGATATTTAAAATTATCTATTTTGTTAGTTAAAAGATTCGGAAAATGCTTATTGATTCTTTCAAAAGTTGAATTGGTAAAATAAAGAAAATTATCTTGCTCTTCATTTTCTGGAGCAAAACAATTTATCTCATGAAAATCATTATTTTTAGATAAAATATAAATCAATGCCTTTAATATATTTTCATCTTTTGTTTCTTTTACAAAAGAAACAAGCTCTTCATCATCTTCTGGCAAAATATTTGACCAATCTTTCGAAGAAAAATTTATAATAAACTTTTCTCTACCAACTTGTGTATTAAAAATTTCTTTTGATAATTTTTTCTGATAAAACGTGTTTGAACCTAAATGAATAAAAAATAAATCATACTTATTTTTATTTTTTATTTCATCAACTAAAGATAAAATATCTTCATTATCTACGTTTTTATCATATATCTTTGTTATGTTTTCAAAAAAATCTACTGCATTATCATGCAAAACATTTTCTGCTCTATTTCCAAGATACAAAAGTGCATCTATTCCCCCTCTTTTTACCAATTGTTGTTGTAAAAAAGCTTTAGAAGCTAACCTAATAAAAAGAGATTTTGTATAATTTTTAAGTATTGGAACAAAAATTATTATTTTTCTAATTTTATTTTCAATATTAGCAACTTCAAAATTTTTAATTTCAAAATTATTAAATTTTATATTTAAATAATCTCCAACTAATGACAAAGATATTTCAAGATTAGGATTAACTTCATTACTTAATTGTGAAAAAATTTCACTGGTAGGTTTTTTAAACTTTTTTGCAAGTAAAATGCAATAATCAGAATAGACGTCTCCAAACTCTAATTTCATCGAAGGAAAAAATTTTGCTTCAGGAACATCTCCCCAAATGCTTTTTGCAATTTTTGTAAATTCTTCTTCTAGCTCAAATACCGTAATCATCTTTTATTTCCAAAATTTTATAATCTTTCATTTCATCTAATATATTTTTAGCCTTATCTTCATGTCGAATTTTTAATATTTCTTTTTTCTTTCTGCCCTCAGAAATAGTTTGAAATACATTTAATTTTATTGCTTCTCTTATTAGTTCTTCTGTTTTCTCATCAAAACTTCCATCTATCCTCGCCTTATAACGAAATGCTCGAAAAATTCTAGTTGGATCATCAATAAAACTTTTATCGTGTAATACAGATATTTTTCTTGCTCTTAAATCATTTATCCCATCAAATTTATCGATCACATATTGTATTAATTTTTCTTTTTCGAGTTTGCCATCACTTATGCACTTTAACAAATCACTTACTAATATAGCCATTGCATTGATAGAAAAATCCCTCCTTGATAAATCTTCTTTTATTGACGAGGATCCAACTTTGGGAAGTGCACCACCTTTTGCATAAGATTCTTTTCTTGCAGATGCAAAATCAATTTCTCTAATATTATTAAATTTCTTACAATTTAAAATCTTTGCAGTTAAAAACGAGTCAAAAACTTCTAGATCTCCCTCATATTTTATTTGAAATTCTCTTGCAATTATCCTTGCATCTCCTTCAATAACGAAATCAAAATCATTACTTACAAATGAGTCAACAAGTAATAAATCTCTTACTGCTCCCCCCACCAAATACGAATTCATTTCATATGAACTCGCTATATCACAAACGCTTTTCAAAAACTGTTTTATATCAGAAACCTTATTCAATCTAATTTCTTTTATTTTCTGGGTTAACTATTTTTTTTGTTTTGATCAAAAAATCTTAAAATTGCTACATATAATCCATATGCCAAATCTTTTCTAAATTTTTCTTGAGATAATTTTTTTGCATCTTGATGATTATCTATAAAAAGCGTTTCTATTAGTATGCATGGCATATGAGCTCCAACTAAAACATAAAATGGAGCTTTTTTTACACCTAAATTTTTTATTCCATTCCATCTTTTATTTACATATTGAGTCATTTCTTTTTGAATAACATTCGCCAAAATTATCGATTCTTCTTGTTTTGCAGATTGAATTAAATCACTTAACATAAATTGTAAATCATCTACATTTGAACCTTCAAAACTTAAAGACTTATTTTCTCTTTCTGCTAATTTTTTACTTGATTTATCATTTGCATTGTCAAGATAATATGTTTCAATTCCATAAGCCATTTTCGAATAGCTTGCATTTACATGTAAACTAATAAAAAGAGTTGCTTCTCTATCATTTGCAAAATCTGTTCTTTCTTTTAATGAAACAAATTTGTCTGTTCTTCTTGTTAAATAAACATTAAACCCTGTGTTTTTTTTTAAAATTTCTTCTAATTTTAGAGCCATATCTAATGTAACATCTTTTTCCAAAAGTCCATTTAAATTTTTGGCACCGATATCATCTCCACCATGCCCAGGATCTATTACGATAACTTGTGATGACCTAATAAATTTATCATCTCCTCCGTTATTCTTTATTTTTTCCGCTATAGTATTATCACTTGCCTGCGAATTCTTTTCTAACGCAGCAATTCTTATCTTTGCGAGCTCCGCCATATCAGAATTTGCATAATGCTCTATAACATAATTATAACACTCTTTAGCTTTTCCCGTATCTTTTAGCACAAAAAGATATAAATCCCCTTTTTTCATTAGTATATCATCTGCTAAATAATGATTAGAGTATCCATCAAAAAAATTATTATATAACACAAAACTTTTATCTAAATATTTCTCATCACGATATTTTTTAAAAAGCTCTTCATATAAAGTTAATACGTAGGAAGCGCTCACAGCACTTTCACTAAGATGTTCATTTTTCTTAAAAAACAATTCAAATTTATTTGCTAATGACTCCCATTTTCCTTTATCACTGATTTCAGGGTCAATGTTTTTTAATCTAAAATAATCCTGTTCAAGATTCTTAAAAACTTGAATTCTTGTATCTTTTGTTGTTTGTTCGTCTTGTGAAAATGCATTGTTTTGAATAAAAACATTTACACAAAAACACATTACAAACATAAAAATTATTTTTAACAGTCTTTTCATACTTATTTACTCTATAATTTGTTTTTTAAATCATTTAAAAAAGTTAAAGCTTCAATGGGAGACATCGAATCTATATCAACATCTTTTATCATTTGCAAAAAAGATCTCAAATCTTCTAACTCTTTAAGATCTTCTAAATTTTCTTCCGTTACCATATTACTTTCAAACAAAGATTCGATATCATCTTTCTTCCCATTTAATTCAAATATGGAAACCTGATCAGCATCTTTTGCACTATCATCTAAATTTTTTAATATTTGACTTGCACGTTTTAAAATTGCATTGCCAATCCCCGCCAACTTTGCGACATGAATACCATAAGATTTTTGAGCAGGGCCAACTGTTATTTCATGCGTAAATACTACTTCTTTTCCTCTTTCGACAGATGCTACTGATAAATTTTTTAATTGTTTATATTTTGAAGCTAATAATGTGAGCTCATGAAAATGAGTTGCAAAAATTGTCCTACATTTAACCTCAAGTAAAAGATATTCTAAAATTGCTTCTGCAATAGATAGGCCATCTGTCGTGGCAGTGCCTCTTCCAATTTCATCTATAAGAACAAAAGATTTTTGCGTTGCATTTGATAAAATATTTGAAGCTTCCCTCATTTCTACCATAAAAGTAGATTCACCCTCTTGCATATCATCTGAAGCACCTAACCTTGCAAAAATTTTATCAACAATTCCTATAGTGGCACTTGTCGCAGGAATGAAGCTTCCCATTTGTGCCATAATCACAATAAGCGCACACTGCCTTAAAAAAGTAGATTTGCCTCCCATATTTGGACCTGTTAAAACAGCCATATTTTCAACATCAGAAAGAAATAAAGAATTAGGAATAAAATCTTCTTTTAAAAGTTTTTTTAGTATCGGATGAACCCCATTTTTTATATCTAAAATTTTTTCACTGACGATCCCTGGACATATCAAATTATCTTCTTCTGCAAGCTCAGCCAACGAGTTATACAAATCAATTAAAGAAATTGCCTCACCCAAAATCCTTAAGATTGCCACATAATCTAACGAATCTTCTCTTAACTTTATAAAAAGTTCTCTTTCTAGGGCGAACAACTTTGCTTCTGCTCCCAACACTTCATTTTCTCTTTTTTTCAATTCTTCAGTAATAAATCTTTCAGCATTTGTTGTGCTTTGCCTTGGAATATAATTTTGAGGAACTTTATCTTTATTTGCTTTTGTAACTTCAATAAAATAACCAAGTACATTGTTATAACGGATTTTTAATGAGTTTATCTGGCTTTCTTCTTTTTCTTTTTGTTCTAAATCTAAAATCCAAGAACGCCCATTTTGCCTAATATATTTTAGCTCATCAACTTTTTGATTAAATCCATCTTTAATAATATTGCCTTCATTTATTGTATTACTTGGATTGTCTTGTAATGTATCGTCTAGCATTTGTTTTAATTCATTTGGAAAGTTTAATCTATCCAAAACAGATTTTAATTCATATGGAATTTCATCTAGTAATGCTTCAAATCCACTTAAAATATTTGGAATTTTTTCTATGGAATCTCTTAATGCTCCCATTTCCTTTGGAGATATAACACACAATTCTAATCTCGATGCCATTCTCTCAAAATTACAAATATATTTAAAAGATTTTCTAAGTTCATATCTTAAAGAAACATTTTCTTTAAAAAATTTTACTATTTTTTGCCTTTCTTTTATCTTATCAACATCTAGCAAAGGAGATAAGATCCATTGCCTTAAAAGTTTCTCACCTCCAACAGTTATTGTTTTATCCATATAATCAAATAACGTATTTTTCTTTGATGAATCTTTCTGGTTTATTATAAGCTCTAAATTTTTTCTTGCTCCAGCATCTAGTCCCATTATACTTTCGTAATTACATCGAGATATTTCGCTTATCGAAATTGTTTTTTCAACTGTTACATCATCTACGTAATTTAGAAGTAATTTTACAGCTTTTTTTGTCACATTCGATAAGGTCGAATATCCAGTAATGTCATTAAAATTTCGTTGCAAACTAACATCATTATATATATATGATTCTGGTTTTATTTTGATAATTGCATCTAAAATATTTTTCTCTATATCTCTTAGCCAAGGGGTCCTTCTATCTATTTTCTTATTCTCTGCAATTTGTAAAATAATAATTTCTTTTGGAGCTATACGATTTAACTCAGACTTTAAATTATCTATAAGTAAATTTTCTCTATAAAATATTTGAGCATTTTGAACATCTAAAAAAGCAATGGAAACATTTTTCTCCGTATCAAAATAGATTGAGGCAACAGTGGAAGATGTCGATTCTTTTGCACCAAGCAATCTAACTGCAGGAGTGATAATTCTTTCAAGCTTTCTTTTTACCATTCCTTTTGCATCTTGTGCAAGCTCTGCTTGGCTAATAATCGCCACAGAATATCCAAGGTCTACAAGCCTATCTACATAATTATCCACGACAGCCAAAGGCACTCCACACATAGGTATTGGATTATTTGTATTTTTATCTCTGCTTGTTAAAGTTAAATTAAGCTCTCTTGAAACTGTCATAGCATCATTAAAAAACAATTCATAAAAATCCCCAACTTGACAAAAGATTAAACAATCTTTATGAGCATTTTTATAATCTATATACTGCTCAAGCATTGGTGGAATTTTTCTATCTGGATCTATTTGAAAAGCTGTATTCAAAAAATTTCCTCTTATTAAACATATTTTAATGCAAGCTTAACAAGCTCTGCGGTATCTTTTATATTTTTTCCTTCATCTGATTTACGTGCCAACGATATTGCATTTACGGCAACGCTATTTAAAAAACCAAGCCCTCTTAGGGCTAAAATTGCATCTTGTTCTATTTCATCTTTCATTTCATTTTTATTTTGTTTTTCGAAAGAAGAAAACCCAACAAGTTCTCCTGCGTATTTTGCAACCTTATCTTTTAACTCTACTAAAATTCTTTCTGATGTTTTTTTGCCAAGTCCTTTTATTTTAGAAAGCCCCGTTAGATCATTTGATCCAATAACTCTTAAAAGCTCAATTTTATCTATTTGTGATATAATTTCCGAGGCACTCTTGGCACCTACACCTTTTACCTGTAATAATAGTTTAAAAACGTGTTTCTCAAGTTTATCTTCAAAACCATAAAATTTTATACTATCTTCTTTTACATCTGTATAAACGATTATTAGACTTTCTTTCCCTATCTCTAGTTTACTCCTACACTGATAAGAACAAATTATTTCATAGAATACGCCAGATACGTCAAGCAGAACAAACGCGCCCTCAATATCAAAGACAATTCCTCTTAAAGCTCCTATCATTGTATTCCTTTAATTTTAGATTTCGTCTATGTCTACGTCTTCGTCCATATCAAAATTAGAAACCACAGATTGAACATCATCTAGATCATCAAGAGCATCTAAACATTTTATTATTGAAGACGCATCTTCTTTTGCTACTTTTACTGTAGTTAATGGAACTTTTTGTATTTCTCCCCCGCACTCTTTATTTTTATCAGCTAGCGCTTGAGAAACTACTAAAAAATTACTTGGACTTGTATAAATTTCCCACATATCGCCTTCGTCAGAAATATCCTCTGCTCCTGCTTCAAGCACAATTTCGTAAAGTTCATCTTCTGTCGCAGCTTCTTTAGGAAGTCGTATAATTCCTTTATCTTCAAAAAGGTATGACACAGAGTTTGTACTTCCTAAAGAACCACCAAATTTTGTTAAGGCATGCCTTACTTCGGCAACAGTTCTTTTTTTGTTATCTGTTAATGCCATAATTAAACACGCAACTCCATTTGGCGCATATCCTTCGTATGTGATTTCTTCATAATTGTCCGCTTCTGCAGCTCCAGAAGCCTTTTTTATCGCATAAGAAATTTTATCGGCAGGTACACTATTCATTCTTGCATTCTGAATCGCTACTTTTAATCTTGCATTTCCATCAGGACTAGGGCCTCCACTTTTAACTGCGATTTGAATTTCTCTTAACATTTTTGTTAAGATTTTACCTCTTTTTGCGTCAACTACAGCTTTTTTTCTTTTAATTGTTGACCATTTTGAATGTCCCGACATAATAATTTCCTTCTATAATAAAAATAAAAAATCTGATATTATCAATTTGAGAAAACAAAAGAAAAATCTTTTTAAATTCTAACTACTTAATATGCAAAATAAAAGCTATTCTGTCAACAAAGTGCCCATTATTTCGATTATCATTTTAATTATCATCGTTAACATATCCTATTGTTTTTACTCTTTAAATTCTTATATAAAAAATATTTTTTTAGAAAACGAAAAAATAGAAACTCAAGTTCTAACAGACATCATAAAGGCTCCAACTACTCAAATACTTCCCAAAGAAACAATAAAAAAATTTTTAAAAAACTTAAATTATTTAAAAGACTCAACACCTCCAGACAAAGAGGGAAAATATTATGAAGATAAAGATACACTTTATATTTTTAGAAGAGATATTAAGAATCTGCGCTACGATATTCCTTCAGAGTTTTACAGAATAAATTTTAAGAAAAATAAAATCACATGTTTATATTCAAAATCGTGCGATGAATTTATATTAGAACCTATTCCTATAGAATCGAGTAAAAATAAAAAAGAAAAAATGCAAAATCAAAAACTTGATTCTATTAGGGAAGATTTAATTAACACTCTAATTTTTGTTGAAGACAAGCGGTTCTTTAAACATTTTGGTATCGATTTAAAATCAATTTTAAGAGCATCATATATAAATTTAATGAATTGGAAAATTTTAGAAGGTGCCAGTACCATAACTCAACAACTTGTTAAAAATCTTTTTTTAACAAAGGAAAAAAGTTTTATAAGAAAATTTAAAGAGGCATTTTTAAGTATCTATATAGAAATCTTATACTCAAAAGAAGAAATCTTAGAAAAATATTTAAACACTGTTTATTTAGGACAGGATAAAAATACTGCAATAAAAGGTTTTCCGTCTGCTTCTATGTTTTACTTTGGAAAAAATATAAATGAATTAAATTTATCAGAGATTGCACTTTTAGTTGGAATCATCAAAGCGCCAACTTCTTTTTCTCCGATCGTCAATTTAAAAAAGTCATTAGAAAGAAAAGATTTGATTTTAAAAATGCTTTATGATGATAAAAAAATAACAAAGGAAATATATTTAAACAATTTATCTAAAAAAATTATTTTAAATATACAACGCGAATTTAAAACTCAAGATAGCTATTTTTATGATGCTGTTATTTCAAATTTCTCTGATAGGGAATTAAATAAAATTTCTTCAATTCATACTGGATTAAATCCTCTTTTTCAACAATGTGCCAAAGATGCCATAGATAGTGCAATTCCTAAAATAAAACAAAGATTTCCTTTATTAAAAAATTTTCAAGTAGCCCTTATAACAATCCAAAGTAACAATGGACTTATAAAATCATACCTTGGAGGAAAAAATTATAATGAAAGCCAGTTTGACAGAGTTAGACAAGGGAAAAGGCAAGTCGGTTCTTTAATAAAGCCTTTTATCTATTTAACAGCACTTGATTCTAACCTTAATAATTATAAACAAGCCACCCCTATTTCTTTGTTAAAAGATGAACCTATAACTTTATTTGACGCCAACAACCGTGCTTGGACACCACATAATTTTGATAAAAAATTTAGAGGCGCTGTAACTCTTAGATATGCACTAGAAAATTCATTAAATATACCCACTGTTTATCTTTCACAAAAAATAAAATTAAAAAATATTATAAAATTTTTAAATGCAGTAGGAATAAAAAATTTAAGTGAAAAAAATTTAGCAATAAGTTTAGGTGCTGTCGATAGCTCTTTATTAGATATAGCTTCTGCCTATACAACATTTTCAAATGAAGGTTATTACATATCCCCTAGGTTTTATTCTGAATCTTATGACTTAAACGATAAATTTTTAAAGCAGTCAAATATTCTTGGAAAAACAGTATCAGATGTAAATGCGACATATATTTTAAACACAATATTACAAGGAGTCTTAAAAAATGGTACAGGAAAAAGTTCTCAGAAAATGGGATTTAACCTGCATTTTGGTGGAAAAACAGGAACATCTAACAATTCAAGAGATAATTGGTTTATAGGCTTTAATCCCCAATATGTTACAGGCGTTTGGATTGGAATTGATGAAAATAAAAAAATGCCATCTACTGGAGCGCAAACTACACTTCCTTTGTGGGTAAATTACACTTCTTGCATTTCGAAATACATAGAAGATGAAGACTTTGAACAACCTAAAGGAGTAAAAAAAATCTTAATTAATAAAAAAACATTAAAGCCTTGTAGCAATGAAATAGAAAAAGAAAATATAAATGAGTTATGTTATAACGAATTCTTTTTAAAAACTAAAGAAGACCAAAAAGAAAAATATGATAATTCAAACATAAAAGAAATCGCAAAACAGAGAAACTTCTTTGATAACTTCTAATTTTCCCCCTATTTTGTTGTGCCAAGATTATATTGTAAAGAAATATCTCCAAATTTTTTATTAAGTAAAACAATTAATTTTAACGTCTTTTTTATGTCATTTATCTTTTCTTCACTTGGACAATATCCAACTTTGTTAAGTTGTTTAATCGTATCTTCGCATTTTAAATATTTTTCAATTTTGTTTTTATTAAAATCATTAAATTTATCTGTAAGCCCTAGTTTTAAATCATACATAACTTGCTTATTATAATTATTTTCAATCCAAATTTTCCAAAAATATTTTGTCTCATCACAGGCAACATTTCCATCTCTTATCGATCTTAATAAGTCTAGCTCTAGTATTGAATCTAATATAAAAACACAAGGTCCTTGTCTTTTGGAGCAAAATAGATATGCAGCGGCTAATTGATTAATGGCTTCATCCCCTAGCTTAGGAACGCCTTCTGTAATTTTTCCATCTCTTGCATCGTTTAAAACACCAAGAAAAACTTTCTCAATATTTTTTTGCGCCACATACCAACTATCAGTATTTTCCTTACCAATAAAAATATTCATTTCTCCTTGTAGATTCGGAGATTTTGAAAATGATATTGTTACGTTACAAAAAAGTAAAATTAAAAATAAAAAAAGAATTCTGGCCATTTTAAAATACTAAAAATTTTGCATTAAAAATTTGCACTGCCCCCATATTTTATTTCGGCATTATTTTTTAAAACATTTAATATATTTTTAATGGCAATTTCTCGTTGATTTTCTCTTGTACTATCAAGCTTTTCTAGAATTTCAGATTCTTTAACATCAGCAGAACCTGCGACAACATCTACAGCTTGAAAAACATACAACTTATTATCATAAGAAACAAATTCTTTTGAATAATCATCTTTTTTATTAAGTTTCATCATAGCATCTCTAAGAGCAGGTGTTCCCATCAACCCCTCTCCTTGTTTTGTTTTAGAAAAACCTTTAAAAGTTTCTATTGCTAGCTTCTCATTTTTAGCTTCTTCGACTAAAGATATATCGTTTAAATCAGTAAGAATTTTATTTGCAAAATTTTCACTTGCCTCTTTCATATTTTTTTCTTTATAAAGTTCTATTAACTTCGTTTTTTTATCTCCAAGCTTGTCAAAATCAAGGATTTTACTTTCTTGATAATCTGTTACTCTCACAAGAATTTGAGCATTATTTATTTCAAACACTGATATTTTTTGATGCGGGTCTTCTAACACCTTATCTGTCAATCCTACAAAATTTACAGGAAATGATCCTTTTTCAGATAAAGCAACTTGGCTCCAAGAAATAGGTTCGGTAATTTCTTTTCCTTGTTCCAATAACACCATTAGGCTATCTGCTTTATCTTTAGCAAATGCAGGCGCTAATCCTTGAATAATATCTTGTTTTATCTGATCTTTTACTTCAGATAAAGGTTTTACAGTTTCTATATTATGTTCAAAAACTTTTGGAATGTAGTAATAATCTTTTGTAGTTACAATATCAAAAATTTTTGGGAGCACTTCTTGTTTATCCCCAAACAAAATTTCTTCTACTGATATATCGAGATCTCCCCTTTGAACCCATTTTGGTTTTGTAAAATCTTCTTCTTTTTGTTTTTCTTCAGGAGGCATTGGAGGTCTTTTATCATCTTTAGGCTCATCTTTTACAGAAAATTCTTTCATTAATTTTGTAAAATCTTCTCCTTTTTTAACCCTATCGAAAATTTCTTTTGATTTTTTTTCTCCAAGGCTTTTTGGCATTTTAATAATTTGCACCAATGCTTTTTCGGGAATTGTAAAAGCACTTATATTTTCAGTATAATAAAGTTCTACTTCGTTTTCATCTGGAATAATTTGTGATTCAAAATCTTTTGGATTAAATGCTACAAACTCGTAAGCTACTTTTTCCTTCTCCTCAAAATCTGTTGCAACACCATTATAAAAATCTAAAAGCTCCTCATCTGTAGGCTCTTTTTCTTCCTTAAAAGAATTCACATCTATAGCAACATAATTTATATCAAAAGTTTCTCTGTCTTTTATTATCTTTGCCTTTACTTCTCGTTCTGGAACAAATAATAAATCACTAATAACATTTTGGTAATTTTCACTTATTAGTGCACTTCGAATAGTGTTTTCAAACTCTTTTGGCTCTTTTCCAGTCCTACTCAAATATTTTTTATATGACAACATGGTCTCTGTGGGAAAAAGTTCTAAAATTCTTGAAGCAACTTCTTTATTACCTGCTGAAAATCCAATTTTTGTGGCAAACTGCGTTATTAAAGCTTGATCAACTAATTGATCTCTTACTTGTTTATCAACATTAATTAAATTTCTTACTTGCTCATACATTTGACCTAATCTTGATCTTAAATTCTCAACATAATTCTCCTTTCTAGAATTATATTCATAATTACTAATTTGCTGATCATTAACTTTTATAGCATAATCTTGCCTGTTATCTCCTCTAAAGAAATCAACACCAAACCCCAACATTGCAAATGATATAATCCCTACAATAACTAATCCCAACACACCATTTCTATGATTAAAAATAAGTTTTAACATATGATAAATCCTTTCTATAACATTCTAAAAAGCCTTATAGCTTTACTTCTTGTTAGTATATTATGTCTTAAATATAAAAAAAAGCCACAAACTCGTGGTTTTACAAAAATATTACAAATCAATAGTATCACTTGGTTTTAAAATAATGGGCTCCACACTTATTTTTCCGCAAATTTCTTCAAATTCATTTATATCCGCATTGATTAGAGGAAAAGTATTATAATGCATTGGTATTATTTTTTTAGCATTTAACATTTTCATAGCATAAGGAACATCTTTAACATCCATTGTAAAAGTTCCACCAACTGGAAGAATTGCTATAGAAATATTATTTATTTTACCAAATATTTCCATATCAGACATTATTGATGTATCTCCTGAATAATAGATGGTGTTTTTGCCGTCACTAACTATGAATCCCATTGCTAATCCTGCATATTTAGAATCACCATTTATATCAAATGAGCTTGAGTGCTCAGCATTTACAACCTTTACCTTAACATCATTTAGATAAAACTCCCCTCCTATATTACAAGGTATAAACTGACTTGGCGATAATCTAAAATTTTCGCGGATTAAACTTCCAAGTTCAAATTGAGAAAGTAATTTTGTTTCTTTATTGTTTTTTAACATCGCGCCTACACTGCTTGCATGATCTGAATGACCGTGCGATAACAAAATATAATCAATTTTAGGAAGTGCTAATTTTTTTGGGTACGCTGGATTTCCATCTATCCAAGGGTCAAATGCAATCACCATATCATCACAAAAAAATAAAAAACCTGCATGCCCTAAAAATTGTATTTTTCGTATTGCCATAAAAATCCTTTTAAACAAAGTGCTCACATTTTAGACTAACAAAATCTTTTACCTATCAATAGGGATTTTATTAAATTTTCAAACAAAGGCAAACTAGCTAATACGCAAGATTGCCTTTGAAATAATTTTTATAAAATCATCTATTTGATCATGTGCTGTATTTAATCCATGAGTAATTATCAAATTTTGATTTTGGGAAAAACGATATTTTTTAGGATTTTTTTCTACTAAAGAAATAATATTTTTTACATCAATATTAGCCTTTGGTGAAAACCCTACAATTACAGTTTCATTCCTAATATCAATATTTACTATTCCAATTGTCTTTAACCAACTTCTAAACTCCATTATTTTTAATAAATTTTGTGTTTCTTCTGGAATAGGTCCAAACCTATCTTCTATCTCAAAAGCTAGCTTACCTAAATCATCTTTTGATTTTATTGCGGAGATCCTTTGATATAAAATAAGACGCTCCGCAATATCTGGTAAATAATAATCTGGTATAAAAGCAGGAAAAGGTGTCTTTATTTCTGGTTCTACAATTTCTTCTATATCAAGCTCCTCCCCTGAAAGCTCAGATACTGCTTCTTGCAAAATTTTTGCATAAAGCTCAAATCCAACTTGAACGACATTGCCTGACTGCTCTTTTCCTAAAAGATTTCCTGCGCCTCTTATTTCAAGATCTCGCATGGATAAATTAAAACCAAGACCTAAATCATCTAATGATTGAATTACATTTAATCTTTGCTTTGCTGTTGCCGTGATTTTTTTAATTTCTGGAATTACAAAATATGCATATGCCTGCCTACTACTTCTTCCTACTCTTCCTCTTAATTGATAAAGCTGTGCAAGTCCAAAAGTATCTGCCCTATCAATTATCATAGTATTGGCGTTTGGTAAGTCCAATCCGTTTTCTACGATTGTTGTGCTTACTAATACATCAAATTCATGATCAAAAAATTTTTTAGTAATATCTTCTAATTTTCTTTCTGACATTTGACCATGCGCATATTCAAACCTTGCTTCTGGAACTAATAATTTTAATCTCTCTGTTAGACCAATGATTGATTGCACTCGGTTATGCACAAAGAAGACTTGTCCTCCTCTTGAAATCTCCCTTAAAATTGCATCTCTTATCGTACTTTCTTTAAAAGTACTAACATAAGTTCTAATCATTTGCCTATTACATGGTGGCGTCGCGATAACACTTATATCTCTAATATTCAACATTGCCATATTTAAAGTTCTTGGAATTGGCGTTGCTGTTAATGTTAAAACATCAACATTTCGTTTCATTTGCTTTATTTTTTCTTTTTGCTTTACTCCAAATCTATGTTCTTCATCTATAATCAATAAACCTAAATCTTTAAAAACAACATCTTTTTGTAAAAGCCTATGCGTTCCAATGATAATATCGATTGCACCTTCTTTTAAATCATTTAATGTTTTTTTATTTTGCACAGATGTATAGAATCTACTTATAGCACCTATTTTAACGTTATAATCTGTAAATCGTTTTAAAAATGTGTCTCTATGTTGTTCTACAAGAATCGTCGTGGGGACTAAGATAGCCACTTGCTTTAAATGAGATACACATTTAAAAGCAGCTCTTAATGCGACTTCTGTTTTTCCGAAACCAACATCCCCACAAATCAGCCTATCCATTGGCTTTGGTTTTGCCATATCATTTAAAGTATCATAAATTGCTTTTGACTGATCTTCGGTTTCTTTATAGCCAAAACCATCTGCGAACCTATCGTCTTCTAAATTATATTCTTCAAATCTCCATCCTCTTGCAACTTCCCTATCCTTATATAATCTTATTAAATCTCCTGCCAAAGCAAGAACCGAGGATTTTATTTTAGCTTTTGTTTGAACCCATCTCTTTGAGCTAAGTTTATCTAATTTTGGGACAGATCCTTCTACTGCTACGAACTTTTCAAGCTTTTTTATACTTGTTACAGGTAAATATAATTTTGAATCTAAATAATCTATTTGAATAAAATCTGATTCTTCCCCTTGTATCCTTACATGTTGTAACCCCTTATAAACCCCTATTCCATAATCTTGATGCACAACATAATCATTAAGACTTAATTGTGCCAATGACCCCATAAGCTTTTTTAAATTAAATGATTTGTTAGAAGTCGCTGTAAAAGTTCTATCCCCAAAGATTTCACTTTCAGAAATAAAAATTACAGATTCATCTATAAGTTGCACTCCTTCAGTTAATGAAGATTTTATGACGACAACAGGGAATCTTCTTTTTGATTTTATCCATTTTGTGGGGGTAAGTTCAAATTCTCTTATATCTATATCAAAATCTAATAAAATTTTTTTTAATCTTCTTATTCTTGAATCTGTTTCTATGGCAAAGCAAATTGAAAAATCTTTATTACGAACCTTTTCTATAAATCTTTTTAATCCCAAATAATTTCCAGAAGATTCTAGTGATTTTTTTATTTCTAATTTTAACTCTGTATTTTGAAAAGTTTTAATCAAACGACTATTTTCGTTTTCTCCTTCAAAAATCAGATTATCAAAAAATATTTTTTGATAATTTTCTAAAGATTTTAAAACCTCACTATTTGATAGATATACACACTCTCTTTTTGGAACTAAATTTCCCTCTTCTATCAGCCTTTCTTCTCTTTCTAAAATTATTTCTTGATTTTTATCTAATGAATTTTCAAACGCTATATTATCTACAATAAAAAATTTTTCATCATTTTTAAAATAAGAAAAAACAGGCTCTAACTCTTCATATATTCCTTGGATAAGTTCAAGTCCAGGGATTTGTACTCTATTTTTTAATGCTTCCTCATAATGACGAATTTTATTTATTGGAATTCCCAACTCATTTGCACGATGAAAAATTCCTTTTATAGCCTTATCTAACATTTCCGCCTCAGGAAAGAAAAATTCTTTCGTTGGCAAAACATTAAAAGACTTAAGCTCAGAAACTGTCATTTGGGTTTCAGTATCAAAAATTTTTATTTTTTCTAATTTATTCTCTAAAAATAATAGCCTAATACCATTTTGCAAATTTGCTGGGAAAAAATCGATAACATTTCCTCTTATCGCAAAATCAGAATTTTTTTCTACTAAAGAAACTTTATTAAATCCAAGTTTAATAAAGTTTTCCATAAGATCATTTTTATCATACAAAGCATCGACGGTTAAATTAAAGGCACTTTTTTTTACTTTTTCAAAATCCAATACTTTTTGCATCAGACATTTTGGAGTCGTAATTAAAATATGCCCTTTTGAATTTTCTATTTCGTTTAAGATAGAAATCCTTTTTGCAGAAATATGATTTTGTGGAGAAACTTCTTCAAAATATAAAGTATCCCATTCGGGTAAAAAAAGAATTTTAGTTGAAGGACAAAAAAATTCTAAATCAATAAAAAGTCTTTCAGCCACTCCCTTATCTTTGCAAAGAATTGTTATTTTTTTAAAATCTTTACAAATAGAACTTATCTGATAAGGAATACCTGCTCCTTGTAGCCCATAATAATGTTCTGGAATATCGATGAAAGGCATTTTTAGTATATTCTTCCCCAATTTAGTATAGTTATCTTAGAAATGGGATCTAATAAAAAATCATTTTCCATTTTCATGTCACATAATTTTTTTAAAACCACATTTACTTTAGAAAATCCTAAGAATAAATCATATAGTGTTGCAATATTTGTATTCATTATTTGATGAAAATTTAAATCAAACATTTTAAATTTTAAAAACTGTTCTCCTTTTATTTCTCCATTTAAAAAAGAATTATATTTCTCTTTTGAAAAATCGGATAATTTAATATTTGAAATTTTAACATCATATGATAATAGAAAAATCTCAACTATTTTCCTATACAAGTTATCAATATCAGCCAAAAATTTTAACCCTTTTAATTCAATATAAGATTTTATATTAAAAAAATCTTTATTTTCTACGAAATCGGCACCCTCCAAGCTATTTCTTTTTGATAAGATTATAAATTTATCAAAATTTATTCTTAATTTACTAACGAAATCTTCTCTTTCTTTAAAATTTAATTCATCACTAATATCTTTTATCACTAATATCTTTTTGGCAGGCAACGTTTCAGAAATAAGAGAAAGAAAAATTTTTATATAATTTATGAAAGATAATTCTTTTATATCGACATAGGCCTTAAGATCTCCAAGGTCACATTGAACCAAAAATTCCAATCTTTTAATAACCCCTGATAAAATTTCTGTATCTTGTTTTACACTTTTTAAATTTGTCAAAATATCATTTAAAGAAAATTTTAAAAAATCATCATAGAAAACACCATTATATTTATAATCAACGTTTTTATCTTCTAAAGAAGACTCCGTAAATACCGAAAAACATTTAGGACAAATAAAAGAAGATTCTTTTTTATACCCTTTTAAATCAATTATACTTTTTACTTTTTCTTTATCACTTTCAAGAACAAAGATTTTTACATCACACCTATCTAGTTTACTCAAACTATCTAAAAATTCATTTACTTTAATTTTATTATCTGAAAATTTTATCGTCTTATAAATTGCAAAATCAGTTGATGAAAATTTAAAATTTTTAATATCAAAAATTTGACTCTTAGAAATAATTTTATTAATTCCAAATTTTTCTAATTCTTCACTAGTTAACTTCTCTATTTTAAAAGCCATAAGCAAAAAAGGATTTTCATTTTTGAACATATCTTTCAAAAAATCATATGTCAATTTTTTAAATTCTGTATTACACCTTTTACAAAAGAATGCAGAGTGTTTTTTATAAACATATTGTATGATTTTCTTTATTTTTAGAAATTCTATAAGAGATGCATTCGTGTCACTTGAAAGTAACGAATAATTGTCAAACAATACAAAATTCTCGTCATCAAAATTATCAATAAGATCTTGATGCCTTACAAAATCACTTGTTTTTTCTTTTAATGAGATAAAATCAAGTAAGAACTTTGGAAAATTTTTACCTTTTTCACCACATTCTTTAGAGTTTACAATCTTTTGCTGTGTTGTTTCTGTATAAAAAATATTATAATCCTTAAGCATACTGCTAATTTTAAAGTAATTTTACAAATATTAACACATTTTATTTATGAAAATGGAAAATAAAAATTTTAAAGCATTTCATTTTAAAAAATATGATTTTAACAAAGAAACTCTAACTTTGAATTTATTTTATAGCATAGATGATAAAATTGAGTTTAAAGAAGCCTTAAAGTTCAACAATTTAATAAATTTTTCAAATATTAATGAAAAGATATTAAATGTCATTTTAAAGAATGTTCATTTGGCATTTGGAATAAGTTACTACAAAACTTTTTGTCCTCTCAAAATGATAATTGAAACCGAAAGCCTAACAAAAAATGAAAGTATTTTTTGGAATGAATTTTATACAAATGGACTCGGAGAATTTTTCTTTAAAAATAAGATTTCACCTATAGGGCTTATCAATTTCCCATATGATGAAGAAAAAATGCCTACAAATTTTAATATAAATCTTAAAAATCAATCTTTATTACCAATTGGTGGCGGAAAAGATTCTATATTAAGTGCAAATATTTTAAAAAATTTAAGTATTGATATTACAGCTTTTTCACTAAACACCCATCCCCTTATCGAAGAAGGAATAAAAATTTTAGGATTAGATAGGATTTTTGTCACAAGAACGCTATCTGAAAATATTTTTACATTAAATAAAGAAGGCGCATTAAATGGTCATGTTCCCATTACTGGTTGCATATCATTCTTGCTTATTTTAACTGCATATCTTTATAACTATAGCGATATAATTTTATCTTTAGAACATAGCGCCAGTGAGGAACAAGCTTATATCGGGAATTTTAAAGTTAATCACCAATATTCAAAGTCATTAGATTTTGAAAAGATGTTTACAAAACACATTGCGGAAAACATTTCTCCTAATTTTAATTTTTATAGTCTTTTAAGGCCATTTAATGAATTGAAAATAGCATCTCTTTTTGCAAATTCAAAAATAGACTGTAAAAAGCACTTTATATCTTTTAGTAGTTGTAATAAGAATTTTAAGATAAAAGATCCTTTGAAAGAACGCTGGTGCACATCTTGTCCAAAATGTGCATTTGTATTTTTATTATTTGCCCCATTTTTAAATGATAAAACATTATTATCAATCTTTGGAAAAAATTTTTTGGCTATAAATGAACTAAAAGATACTTATTTAGAACTTTTAGGATTAACAGAGAATCGTCCTTTTGAATGTGTAGGATCATTAGAAGAAACTCTTTCTGCATTTTATTTATTACATAAACAAAAAAGATTTTTAGATACTGCTCCAATGATAGAATTTGAAAAGAAAATTTTAAAAATTAAAGGCGACAAAATTTTAGAAACATTAACAAATAAAGTTTTATCTTTTCAAGATGATCACTGCATAAAAAATGAAAAAATTATAAATTTACTAAAGACTTTATAAAAATAGCTTAAGGAATGGCAAAATATGGATAATTTAAAATATGTTATTTTAGGATTAGGCATCGAGGGGCAAGCAACTTTAAGATTTTTATTAAAAAAAAATATTGATGCAAAAAACATCTTTCTGGCAGATAAGAACGAAAAATCATTAGAATCCCCTGAAATATTCAAGTTTTTAACAAAGCTTCCTAAAGAAAATTTGTTTATAGGAGAAAATTATTTAGACTCTCTAGATTATTGCGATGTAGTAGTAAAATCTTCTGGGGTTTGCATAAACAAAACACCTAAATTATCTAACTATTTAGAATCAAAAAAAATAAGGCTTAGCTCTAATACAGATTTATTTTTCGAAAATAAGAAAGGAAAAGTAATAGGAATTACAGGCTCAAAAGGAAAAAGCACGACGACAACATTAACTTATGAAATTTTTAAAAATGCAAAGTTTAAGGCATCTCTTGTTGGAAACATTGGAAACCCCTCAACTGATGCATTAGAAAATGATTCTACTGATACTTTTTATATTTTTGAGATGTCTAGTTATCAACTTGAAAATTTTAATCATTTTTTAGACGCAGGAATTTTCACAAGCTTTTTCCCTGAACACTTAGATTATCATTTATCATTAGAAAATTATTTAAATGCAAAATTAAATCTTGTAACACATATAAAAGACGACGGACTCCTTATCTATAATAAAATATTAGAAAATATTTACCCAAGCGTTTTGTCATTAAAGTGCAAAAAAGATGTATCTTTTGATGAACATAATAAAGTTGAGGGGCATTACATCTATATTAACGATAAAGAATTCATTGATACAGATACATTAAAATTAATTGGAAAGCATAATTTTCAAAATGC
>CAZHSB010000002.1:38441-56577 GCA_964534945.1 uncultured Bdellovibrionales bacterium
TTTTTAAAAGATAGTGGCATAAGAATTTTAGAAGAAATGAAAGTTTTTTATGAACAAAAAAAAGAAGAATTACCTAAATTTAAAATTTTTGATTCTATGGAGGGTGTCGTTCCCTTTTGCGTAAAAGATCAACCCAAAAACACGATTTGTCTTTTATCTTGCGCCTCTCCAAGCTATAGCATTTTCAAAAATTATATAGAAAAAGGGACTCTTTTTAAGGAAGCTATTCAAAAACTTTCTCTAGAAATTTAATCTTAAATTTTCAGAAGATATTGATGTACTATCTTCTTCTAATTTTATCTTTAATCGTAAATTATTTTCGCTATCCGCATTTTTAAGCGCTGTTTCAAAAGAAATTTTTCCATTTTTATATAAATCATATAATGAGTCATCAAAAGTTTTCATTCCAATTGATGAACCTTTTTCAATAGCCTCTTTTAATGATGAAATTTCTCCTTTAAAAATCAAATCTTTTACTCTCGGACTATCAAGTAGAATTTCAAAAGCTACAATTCTTTTTCCGTCTATTGTTGGAACTAAACGCTGGCTTATTACACTCTTTAAATTTAAACTTAAATCCATATAAACTTGTGCTTGTTTTTGAGAAGGGAAAAAGTTTACTATTCTCTCTATCGCTTGATTTGCATTATTACTATGAAGCGTGGCTAAACAAAGATGTCCAGTTTCAGAAAAATGAATCGCAGAAGCCATTGTTTCTTCATCTCTGATTTCTCCTATCAATACTACATCAGGAGCTTGCCTTAAGGCATTTTTTAAAGCTGTTTGGTAATCCTTAGTATCCATTCCAACTTCTCTTTGAGATATAACTGATTTTTTATGTTCATGCACAAATTCAATTGGATCTTCTATCGATAAGATATGCCCCGCTTCTGTAGAATTCCTATAATCTATCATACTAGCTAACGTAGTAGATTTTCCCGAACCTGTAGCCCCAACTACCAACACCAAACCTCTTTTCGCACTAACTATATCTTTTAAAATGTTTGGCAAATTAAGCTCTTCAATTGTTGGAATCTTTGATTTTATATGGCGAATTACCATACCAACAACATTTTTTTGCCTAAAAATATTTACTCTAAATCTTCCAAGGTTTTGATAACTTAATGCTAAATTTTGTTCGTTGTATTCTTCAAACTGGGCTTGCTCTTTTTCAGTCATTACACTTTTTGCTAAATTTTCTGCATCTTCTGCCAAAAGTTTTTCTTCTCCAATAGATTGAAGAACCCCCTCGACTCTAATCATTGGCTCACTATCTACACTAATATACAAATCAGATGCATTTTTTTGAACCATCAATTTTAGCAATGCCGAAATATCAACCATAATAATAAAACCTTTTTAAAACATAGCTTGCGGATTTTCCGCTTTTTCTAAAGCGACATCCTTTTCAATAAGCCCTTTCTCAACTAATGTTTTTAAATGCATATCTAATGTCTGCATTCCAACACCTTGAGATGTTTGCATTGTACTTGGAATTTGATGAATCTTTCCCTCTCTAATTAAATTTTTTACTGCTGTCGTTCCAAGCAAAATTTCTAATGCTGCGATACGTCCGCCTCCAACTTTTTTACATAATGTTTGCGTAATAATTGCTTGTATTGATTCTGCAAACATTGCTCGAACTTGCCCTTGTTGAGACGCAGGAAAAACATCAATAACCCTATCTACAGTTTTTGGAGCGCTTGATGTATGTAATGTCCCAAAAACCAAATGTCCTGTTTCTGCGGCAGTAAGCGCAAGCTGTATCGTTTCTAAATCTCTCATTTCACCTACTAAAATATAATCAGGATCCTCTCTTAAAGCCGCACGCAAAGCATTTGAAAAAGATTTTGTATGTGCGCCAACTTCTCTTTGATTGACTAAACATTTTTTTGATTTATGAACAAACTCTACTGGATCCTCTATCGTTAAGATGTGCCCCTCTCTTTCTTCATTTATCTGATTTATCATTGCAGCTAACGTTGTAGATTTTCCAGAACCTGTAGGACCTGTGACCAATATAAGTCCCCTTTCTTTTCTTATAACATTTGAAAAGATTCTTGGAAGCCCGAGCTCCTCCATTGTTAAAATTTTTGTAGGAATTTTTCTAAAAACTGCCCCCATTCCTCTTTGTTGACAAAACACATTGACCCTAAATCGTGCGACCTCCCCAAACTCAATTGAAAAATCCACATCATTTAATTCTTCAAAAATCTTTCGTTGGTAATCATTCATGATATCATAAATCATCTTCCTTGTTTCATCAGCGCTTAAGATATCACTACTTACACGCTTCATATCTCCTTGAACTCTAAGTATTGGCGTTTCGCCTGCGCTAATATGTAAATCAGAAGCATCTTGTTCGCAAGCAAATTGCAAAAGCGAAGATATATCCATAAAAATTCCACCTCTATAAATTTTAACTACTTAATAACTACTCTAATTATCGGAAATTATTTTAAAAAAGTTGACAATTAATTAACTAACGAAAAATATTTAAAAACTTTATTTTTTTTATAAATATGATACACTTACGAAATCTTATACGCCTATAGCTCAATTAGGTAGAGCAACGGATTCCAAATCCGTAGGTTGGAGGTTCGATTCCTTCTGGGCGTGTTTTTAGGTGGTAATTATAACGATAATTGAAATAATCTTGATTCTCGATGTCGTTTAAATGATCTTATTTTTGAACAATCTTTACATTAATAACTTCAATCGCCCAGATACCAAAAATTTTTATATTTTCCTTGTATTCACTAAATTGTTCTATAGATGTTATTGCTTCTTCGATTGAGTCTGGTTTCGATGATGTGGTTTTATCTATCCCCTCAATTGAATATAAATCAAAAGCAGATTTATAATGCGCAATTCTTTTTACTTCACAAACAATCATTCTTTCACTTGGCATTGGATAAGTATCAAAAGATATAATATCTCCCGCTACAACTTTAAGGCAATCTAATTTATCATTTGAAGTTTTTGTCCTAACTTCTATCGTTTTTGTCCCATCTATTAAGGCATTAAATGCTCGCGTATTTATATCTGTTTTCCATTTCATTATCGAATTTCTAATATAGATTGCTTACTTTTTTACTTTTTAAACATGAAAAATTCATTATCCTAAATGAATTAGCTACCCAAAAAGCAATAAAGGAGAGCAAAGTAAGCGGGATTCTGTGACGCAAAGTCCCATTCGACTTTGGCGATGATCATTCATCTAGACTTATTGTTGCCAACAAGCTCAAGCGACACTACCTGAAAGTAAAAGATGCGGACAACACCTAAAATTGACAAGTCAATTTTTACCTTCTATTTGGTCTTGCTTTAACTAGGGTTTACTAAGCCAAGAAGTCACCTTCTTGCTGGTAAGCTTTTACCTTACCTTTTCACCCGTTCTAAAATATTTCTATCTTAGTGGTTTCCTTTTCTGTAGCACTTTCCTTTGATTACTCAAAGCTGCCGTTAACAGCTAGTTTGTCCTATAAAGTCCCGACTTTCCTCTCGTCTTATAAAAGACCAGCGATCATCTTTACTTTACTCTCCTTTATCTCCTTAAAATTTGTATTGAATTTCTTTTATTACTATTTATTCTTTTTTGTCTGCATCTTCTTTTTTTATGTATAAAATCCTATTACAACCAGGACAATGCACAACAAAATTTTCTTTTGCTATATTCACAACTACTTGAGAACCTAATTTCATCGAACAACCACCACAAAGATTCGCTCCTATCACAGGAACAATTGGATCCATGGGATTTCTATTCTTTGCCTTATTATATTCTACAAAAATAGATCTTTCTAAATTTTTTATAATACTATCTTTTTTTTGTAAATTTTCTTCTTCTCTCTTTTTAAAAACGTCATCAGCTTCTTTTCTCGTTTTTGCTAATGCATCAAATGAAGTCTTTAACGCCTTACATTCTTCTACAATTCTATCGTAATCTTTTTTTAAATTTTCTATTTCTTCCATTAGAGGAAAAAGGCTCTCTTCCCTTGCATCTAATTGCTTTGAAGCAAACTCAATTTCTTTTTGCGCCGCTTGTTGTGTCCTAAAATCATTAAAAGACATTATTGCTTTTCGTCTATCTACTAATTTCTGTCTTTCTTCCCCAATTCTTTTTTCTTCTACCGAATACTTTGCTTCTTTTTCTTTTAGTAAATTTGATCTACCACTTAATATAACCGCCTTTCTATTAAGTTCTGCATTAATATGAGAATATTGCTTTGTTGACATTTCTTTTTCCATCATCATTCTTGTCAACGTAGCATCTAATTTCCCAACTTCTATCAAATTTTCAATGAAATTTTCTGACATTTTACCATTCCCTTATTGTTAGAGAGACATACTCACGTTTTTTATACTAACACGAACAAAACTATAAAAATAGAAAAAAAATAACATTTTTAAACTATTTACCGCCAAAAATAAAAAATATACATGAAAAGAAAAGAAAAGTGGGGAAAACACGTGGTAAAAGTTGATGGTGGCCCCACAAGGACTTGAACCTTGGACCCACCGGTTATGAGCCGGTTGCTCTAACCAACTGAGCTATAGGGCCACATTCAACGAAGAATTATATTAAATAAATATTATCTAAAGTCAAGTGTTTTAAGTAAGACTTTTTATAGAATAACAACAATATATTCCTCCAAATAGGAAACTTTTAGATAAAATTTTCGACGACTTTAAAGGTAAAAACATTTTATTTTATAAAATGTAATTTGTATTTAACTTTTATAAAAGGAAATCAAGATGACATCAATTTCTTATTTAAATACTGCACAGAGTAATCCATATCTATATGGAAATTCTTACAGTACATCGACAAATAGCGTAACAAAGCCGTATATTGTTGCAACTCAACTTCCTGGATATCTAGGAAACTCATCTAGCACAACAAACTTAGTTAGCTTACTTCAAAACTTTGCAACTCAAATGACAAATATGTTAAGTCAATTTGTCACTGGAATGTATTCTTTACTTGGAATAAGCCAAGGTGGAACTTCTGATGGATCTTGTCCATATAACCCACTGGCAAGTAGCATGATAGGAACAAATTCTGGTTCTTCTTCTAGCATCACAAATTTATTGCAAAATTTATCGGGAGGACTATTAGGAGGGTGTGGTTCATCAAGTTCTACAGGAGAAAGTTCTGGATTAAGCTTTTCAAATATTTTTAGTGGAATAAAAAATATTTTCTCTGGCTTATTTTCTGGCGGTAGCTCTTCCTCTTCCACTAGCGGACTTTGCAGTGATTCAAGCTCAAGTGGCTTTAGCTTCTCTAATATTTTTAGCGGAATCAAAGATATGTTCTCTGGGTTATTTTCTAGCGGATCTTCGGGTTCTGGATCATGGTTTTCAAATATTTTTAGCAATGTAGGAAGTTTTTTTAGCAACCTTTTTTAATAGCAAATAAAATATCTTTTCTCGCTTCGGAGGTATCATAAAATTTTTATGGTGCCTCCTTTTTTATTAAGATCTCCCCTTTTTGCCTTACATTTTTTATTTACATAATACAAAGAAAAAATCTTTGTAAATTTATTTTTTAACAAATATTGACATTATTTTCTCAAAAGTATAAATATATAGAGTCTTTTCAAGACAGTGTGGGCCGCTAGCTCAGTCGGTAGAGCAACTGGCTTTTAACCAGTGGGTCATAAGTTCGAGTCTTATGCGGCTCACCATTTTTATAATTACCTAAAATAATGATTATAAAAATGGTGATTTCCAAAAATTCATTTCCTAAAAAATAATATTTAAAAAAACATCAGCATATTTTTTATTTAGCTTTCTGGTTTCTAGCGCTTTATAAGATTTCTTACTTTCCAACTTTCTTTGAGATACAAGCCGTTATTGTACTCCTCGAATCAAGACCGAAGATCCATTGTTGATTTATTAAATATTTACTTGAATATTTCTTCATGTAATCTAAATAATTTTGAATTTTCTTTGGTTCAATTGGGGTGGCATTAATAAATAAATATGAAAATTCTTCGAATGCCTTTTCTACCGTATAAACCTTTCCAAAATAATTTTCCATACTCTTCATTTCTGGAGCTCTTTCTAAAAAATTCAAAAAAGCATACGGATGAAGAAAATACTCCCTTTGGTTCATCGTATAAAATCCCAAAGATTTATTTTTAGCAGGAAGCGTTTTAAATGTTCCAGTCTTTGCTGAATTATAAGATGATTTTATCTTTTCAAATTCTTTTCTCATAAAATAATAAAGGTTTTTCCCCATTACTTCATAAAAGCTTACAATTTTATTTTCCTTATCAAAAACAAACTTTAGCATTCCAAGTTCAACAAATTTATATGTTTTATTTCCGAAACACATCGATGGTATTAAAAAATTTTGCATTCTATGGACGAATTTTGCTCTCTTAAAAAGCCTAATAAAAACTTTTAATGATTGTTGTAAAGATTTTGAAGCTTCTGGAAATTCTTTCGAAATCTTTGAAGAAAAATCAATAAAACGATTAAAATCCTTCAATAAATCTTGAGAAAATGTGTACGTATATTCTCCTTTTTTAAAGCTTATTACATTTCCCTTTATAGAAAATTCTTTGAAATTATTAATTTCAGGATCTAATGGATGAAGATACGTCCTTGCATTAGTCAAAGAACCAAGATAATAAGGAAGTTTAAATTTTTGTGGTTCTTTTATTTCTAGAGGAACTAAATTTCCAGTCAAACAATTTTTTCCCTCAAGAAGATAATAAACATCTAAAGATTCTTCTTCAAAAAGTTTCTTAAATGCTTTATTTTCTAGGATATCGCTATCCTTTGCAAAAAGTGATACTAAATTATTCGTTTCTTTTTGTGCAACAAACAATCCTTGTGGTGTAATTCTATAAAATGATTTTAGCGTTTCTATCGGTAATAATTTTTGTAATTTTAAAATGAAATTTAAAATAGCTTCCCTTTCTTCTTTTTTGTAGTCGACCTCTTTATCTTGAGAAGACTCTTGAGATTTATCATCATTCATTAAGCTATTTGTATCCAACGTTTCTTTTTCTTCCATGATTGCTTCCTTTACTTATCCTAAAGACAAGCCATATTTTCAAAGTTTATTATGTTTACGACAAAATATCAACAATTCCTTTTAATAGTAAATAAAATATTTAAAAATGTTAAGCATTAGTTTATACTTAATTTAACAAGCTTTTAAATGGTTATTATATGATAGTAATGAAATTTGGTGGATCTTCGGTAGCCACTGCAGAGAGAATCAAAGAAATAGAAAAAATCGTAAAATTGTATTTAGACAAAAAACCTATATTAGTATTCTCTGCTTGTGGAAAAACAACCGATTTGCTATTAGAGGCTGGAAACAATGCATTTAATGGTAATGTAGATGCTTCAAAAATTATTGATCTTCATTATGAAATTGCAAAAGGATTAAATATCGATAAAGACGCCTTTGATTTCTTATTACTAGAATTACAAGATTTATTAAAAGGTATTTCTCTTTTTAAGGAATTTTCAAATAAGATTAAAGATAAACTAATGTCCTATGGAGAAAGGCTTTCTGTAAGGATTATCTCTGCATTCTTAAATTCAGAGGGAATTCCATCAAAACCGTTTGATGCTTGGGATGTTGGATTCCTTACTGATTCGACTTATGGTAATGCTCAAGTCAATGATGAAACATATAACTTAATTTCTAAAACATTAGACAATTTAAAAAAGGTTTACGAATATACACCTGTCATTACAGGTTTCATAGCAAAAGATGATAAAGGAGTTATTACGACATTAGGAAGAAGTGGTAGCGATTTAACAGCATCTATTTTAGGCGCTTCATTGCTTGTAGATGAAATACAAGTTTGGAAAGATGTTGATGGTATTTTGTCTGCAGATCCTAGAATAGTAAAAAATCCAAGAGTGATACCTGAACTTTCTTTTGATGAGGCATCAGAACTTGCATATTTTGGTGCGAAAGTATTGCACCCTGCATCGATAGTACCAGCAATGAAAAGGCAAGTCCCTGTAAGAGTAAAAAATTCTTATAATCTAAGTGCAAAAGGTACCGTTGTTGTTAATACTCCGTCAAATGAAGATAAAAATACATTACTAAAAGCGATAACATCAAAAAGAAAAATTATTTTAATTGATATTGTCTCTTCAAGAATGTTAGGACAGTCTGGATTTTTAGCAAAAGTTTTTAATGTTTTTGAAGAAGAAAATATTTCTGTTGATATGATAGCAAGTAGTGAAATTTCTATCTCACTAACGTTAGACAACAGATATGACGTATCTAAACTTAGAGAAAAACTTTCAAAATTTGCCAAAATTGATGTTAGTTATAATAAATCAATTATTAGTTTAATCGCTAATGTTGATAAGGCTTCAGAAATTTTGGGACGTGCTTTTTTAATTTTATCTAAAAAATCATATAATGTGCAAATGATTTCTCTTGGCGCTTCAAAAGTAAATATTAGTTTTATTTTAGATGATGTTGAAATTGAAGATTGCATAAAATTATTACACAAAGAGTTTTTTGAATAGATATATAATTTAAGGAAAATATTTTATGGAAAAATCAAAAGTATGGATAATCCCCCTTTCTAAAGATGCCTCTTTAGAAGAATTAAGAGAAAAAACAAATAAAATTTTACAAGAATCAAACTTACTGTCCATCATCTCCAAAAATAAACTTGTAGGAGTAAAACAACATTTTGGCGAAAAAGGAAATGACGGATTTATAAAACCTGAAATTACAAAAATTATAGTAAATAAAATCAAAGAAAGGCTTGGAAAGCCTTTATTGATAGAGACAAACACACTTTATCATGGCGAACGTTCAAACACATACGATCATTTAAAAATTGCTTATGAACACGGGTTTACTTATGAAAATGTTGGCGCACCGATTACTATAATGGACGGAGTAAATGGGCAAGTCCAATATCCTGTAAAAATAGATGGGAAACATTTTAAGGAAGTATATGTAGCTTCTGATCTTCCTTTTTTTGATTCTCTTGTTGTCCTTTCTCACGTTAAAGGACATATTATGGCAGGATTAGGTGGAGCCATAAAAAATCTTGGAATGGGCCTTGCGGGACGCACAGGAAAACTTGCACAACATGCAGATTTTAAACCGAGTATAAATAAAAATTGCATAGCTTGTGGACTATGTGCAAAGTTTTGTAATCATGATGCAATACACATAGAAAATGGCAATTGGACTTTTGATCCTATAAAATGCGCAGGCTGTGGAGAATGCTTTACTGCTTGTAAACGTGGCGCAATATCTTTTAATTGGGTAGGATCAGATGATACATTTCAAGAAAAATTAGCAGAATATGCTTTTGGTGCGGCAAAAGATCATATAGAAAAAGGAAAAACTCTTTTTATAAATTATATAAATCATATTACTCAAAAATGTGATTGCGAAGGTGGGCATAATCCAGTGCTATATGGAGATGTTGCAATTTTAGCAAGCCAAGATCCTGTTGCAATTGATAAAGCTTCTTACGATTTAACAAAAGAAGCATTTAGTAAAGATATTTTTAAGGAATTCTGGCCTGAATTAAATCATATAAGGCAATTAGAACATGCAAAAGAGCTAGGACTTGGCAGTATGGAGTATGAAAGAATTAATCTTTAAGCCTTTGATGGCTCATAATACAGGCATGTAATATCTGAACAGACAGATCCCTGTTTGTTTTTATAAAAATTTGTTTTTAGTAAGTTTACCATTGTTATCGGGATTTGCGTATCAAAGAATTTCGCTGTTTCTTTTGTTGCGCTTATTGGATCTTCTCCCGGTAAAACTAATAATACATTAGGTAAATTTTCTCCTTTATATAAATCTTTCATGGCATTAAGAAGCGTTTCGGCACATTCTTTTTCCGTGATGACAACAAAGTTATTTATGGTTTTATCTGCTGCTATGACTTCTCCTAGACGTGTTATTTGGTTCCCTATCCCTTCCCCTCTACCATGATTGTCATTTTTACGTAAAAAAGTAGAAGATTTGTTTTTAACTTCGATTGCAATTTTCTCTCCATCACTAAGAGTTAAAATTGCATCTATTTCTGCAAAGATCTTGTTACTATTTTCATTTGTTGAATACTTAGATCCTATTTCAATATTGTTGATTATCCTTTTTATCTCACCATTTTTATCTTCATATAAATTATTATCTACCATTTTTCCTATTGTTCTAGCTTCTACAAAAAATCCCTCTAATGAGCCAGAAAGTTCAAATTGATTATGGATCTCTCCTCTTGAATACTTATCAAAACATTCTTGAAGAGAATCAATCCAACTTGACATTCCTACTACATTACCTCTTCCCATTTTTGTATAAATTTTCCCTACATTAGTAAAAAATTTATTACTTTCCTCATTCAATCCGCAACATTCTAATTGTTTATACAATTTTTTTATTTTAGAAAAATTTTCCTTAAACTCATTAATTCCATTTCCTGTGTCTGTTATATAGAAAGCATATAAAAAAGCCCTCTTATCTTGTGCATTCATAGAATCAATATTGAAATCTTTCTTAAAAGCATTAAGACCAGAAATCCCTTCTGTATAAACGCTTGGATCTCCTTTCCAAAGATTTGGAAGTTCTATCCCCTGTCTATGAAATTCTTTTTTTAACTTTTCTAAATTTCCTTCTACAAAAGCGACCACTTTTTCTGGATCTTTCGGAACTACCCCTGATCCATTTAATGGACATTGGTGCATCTTAAAAAATTTGCTAGGATGACGATTAAGGCTTTCGCTTTTTAAATTATACGATGTCCCTAAATTTGATACTCCAGCGCCATTTGAATTATTCTGATATCGTGACATATAAAACCCAAAACAAAAACCATCTAGTTTATCGTAAAACGCCACTTATAACTTTATAAAAATCCCTCAAATTCTTTTTATAAATTATGTCTATCTTTCAAATGGTTACAAAGTTGAGTAAGATTTTATTTTCTATATAATTCTCCAACGTTTTTACACTTTTATAAGAAATTTTTATATGACAGCAGAACCATTAGACGATAACAAATTTAATAAAAAAAATAAAATCAAAGAAAATGAATTAGAAAGTATGGGTCTATTTCCTGATTCTCAAGATCTTGATTCAAATAAGAAGGATCTTTATGGAAAAATTTTTGATTTAAAAAGAAAGATTAGCTGTTTTTTACAAGAGGCAATAAAATCTGAACTATACAAAGATTATAAAGATGCAATATCGGAATATAAAAAGGCAATTATTCCTGCATATGAAATAGGAGATGTCGAAAACTTATCTTTTACGATACTTAAAATTAGTGATTGCCTTGAACAAAGCGGTAATTTACAGGTGGCAATAGATTTCGAAGAAGAAAAATTTAATTTATTAAAAAAAATCAATGCAAAAAGTGAATTTTTAGCAGTTCACCATATAAATTTAATCAGACTTTATGAGCTATCTTCATTTTCTGCAGAAAATGAATTAGATAAAGAAATTTCAACAATAAAAACACTTGATAATATAAAAAAGTTGTCTTCCATTCCAAAAGATTATATTAAAGGATCTTTAATCGTAAAATCCCCGCTTAAAAAACTTTTAGATACATACTTAACACAATTTAAGTTTAATGTACCCGCATTAAAAAGAGCCAATAATATAATAAAAATTTGTCAGGAAATTTTCCCAACAATCGAAAATAGTCAAAAAGATTTTCTAGAAGATTACTCCTTAAACCTAAAAATCAATATCGCTACTATAGAAAAAAACATAAACTTTTTAAAAGATTTACTTCACAACAATGAATCCTCATTAGATACTTTCCTCGATACAACATTTAGACTTCTTGAGATTTATTCTGATGAGGGGAAAAAAATAGAAGCTAGAGATCTTCTCTTATCCTCTCATGAACATTTGTGTGATCTTACCGTCTTTAATCCAAAAAATTGCAAAGTGTTGATAAGCTTTATAGCAATCTCAACAGAAATGGTATCTTTTTATTGTCAAATAAATGATCTCAAAATGGCAAGTAAATATTTTAAAATTTTAGATCATACTTTACAAAAACCAGATAGTATTCAAATATTGGGGACAGACCTTTCTAAAGTACATTTGGCAAATACAAAAACTGTAAAAAAAATATATAATGATTTTTCATTTACATTATCAGATTATGCTTCCGTAAGACTTGAGTTAGAAGAAAAAATAAATCCAAAAAATACAAAAAAATTTGAAGATTTATTGGATAAAATTTTAAGTTTCTCTCAAAGTGACATAAAAAATCCTTTGATTTATTGTAACTTAATATTAAATTCCTTGGAAACGGCTATCCAAAATAACGAAAAGAATACAGCTGATAGTTTGATTGAAGAAAATGATCAATTGTTCTCGCAAATAAAGGCTCCCGAAACATGTATCGCATATAATATGGCACAAGTCGATTATCACTTAACATTTGATGAAATTGTAGATATTGAAAAAATTTTTAAAATATTTGATAATGTTCAAAATACAATTTTAAAAAATAATCTATCAAACTCATATATATTTTTTGATTTCACTATGAGAAAAGTTGATTTTTTATTGGACGTTGATGACCCCCTATTAGCAAAAGATACTATTGAAGATGCTCAAGAATATATAACACATAATAATCTCCAGCAAAGCGAGGAAGGCCTGTCACTTTTAGAATTAGAAAAACAAGTTTATGAACAACTTGGCTTCGACTTAGAGATAGAAAAAATAAATTCTGAAATATCTTCTTTGACAACATTTTTAGAAGAACAAAATTCAATCTTATAATCTTTATACATTGTTATTTTTCTTAATACTTGTTACTATTCAAGTATATTATAAGGTTATAATGATTTTAAAAGATGACAAAGATTAACGGTCCAATAGAATTAAAAAAAGAAGATACGCAACGAGAATCAATTGATTCGTCATCTCGCAAACACTCATGTAAAAATTATAGTACTTGTTTAAATTTAGCAGCTAGCCTTGACTGGAATGGCTTTAATTGCACAAAATGTTCGGGAAATATAAATGAGCAACTTATTTGGAGAGCACAAAGTGCACAAAAAAAAGATTCACTAACCAAAAAACTTTTTCCACTTCCAAAAATAAAGTGCATCACAACCAAGACAAATATAAAAGTAAAAAAAGTTTCTTAAAGAAAAAGTTTGAGACATACATTATATAAAATACAAAGATGTCTCAAGAATAAATTACCTAACCTTTTTTTAATCAAAACCAAGGACAAATTTTTCAAAATCTATTTGCAATTGGGATCCATCCTTAACAGAGATAGAAACTTCCACGTTTGGATTAGATTTCGGTTCAATTTTTTCTTTGCCTTCTTCATCGAAATCATCTTCCTCATCATCAAGCCCGTCATAAAATTCATACTCCATAAAAAACCATTTCCTTTCAATAAATGTATAACCTTACCCAAAAACACGTAGCGAATAAAGTTATCATATCCATTTTTTTTTTACAAGTTTATTTTTTATTCCCCATAAGTGTAAAAGCTCAAAGATAACAAAAATTAAATCGATAAAAATGTAACATTTTTGTATAAAACAGCCTAAAAAGCATTCTTTTAGGAACCTTTCTGTCAAAAAAACACTCTAAAATAATTGTAAGAGTCAAAAATCTTACATTAAAAAAAGATAAATAAAAAAACACAGGTCAAAGGAATGACTTTTGTAAAATTTTTAAGGAGCTGTAAATGGAATTACACGACGTAAATAGTTTGAATCAACAATTTCCTAACTTCCAAGGAATTATTAGCCAATGCAAAGAAATGCAAAGTATTTTTGGCATTGTTGGGAAAGTAGCTAAAACAAACACCACTGTATTAATATCTGGAGAAAGTGGAACAGGAAAAGAGCTTATCGCAAAATCACTTCATACATTGAGCGGTAGAGCTGGAAGATTAGTCCCAGTAAATTGCGCAGCAATTCCAGAAGAAATTTTGGAAAGTGAACTTTTTGGCCATGAAAAAGGAGCGTTCACAGGTGCGATATCAAGTAAATTAGGAAGATTCCAAATTGCGGATAAGGGAACTATATTTTTAGATGAAATTGGGGAAATGAGTGCAAAACTTCAAGCAAAACTTTTAAGGGTTTTGCAAGATGGAACTATTGATCCAGTGGGATCGACAAAATCAATACATGTTGACGTTCGTGTTATTGCCGCTACGAATAAAGATTTAAGAGAAGCTGTAAAAGAAGGGAATTTCAGAGAAGATTTATTTTATAGACTTCAAGTCGTTCCTATCGAACTTCCCGCATTAAGAGAAAGATGCGATGATATATCACTACTTACAGAATATTTTTTGGAACATTTTTCTGAAAAATTCTCAAAAGAAATAAAAATAAGCGAAAACGCAATAAAGGCATTAAATTCCTATAACTGGCCTGGAAATATTAGAGAACTAGAAAATTTAGCTGAACGTTTAGTTGTCCTCTCAGATTCAAATAAAATAGATACTCAAGATTTACCAAGTTATATTTTAAAAGATCAATCTTTTACAATGAGCACAAATATTCCAGAAGAAATTCCAGACAATGGTTTTGATTTTAATGATTTTATTTCAAGAATGGAAGATAAAATAATAACATCCGCGCTAAGAAAAACGCATGGAAATAAAAAGGCTGCAGCCGAGCTTTTAAATCTAAACAGGACGACATTAGTTGAAAAAATAAAGAAGAAAAATTTAAGTTTAAGTAGCATGATCGAAAAAGATGATTCGTCAAATAATGAACGCCCAAATTTTGGCATCAATTTTGAAGATACACCCGTGTCATTTTCTCGTTCAATGCAAAATGTGTAAATAAAGGATAAAAATTATATGAAATTCAATGTATTAATTTTATCTATGCTTTTTTATGCCAATCTTGCTTTGGCTGAACACCCAATAAATGTTCAAAAAAATGCCATAAACAAAGAATATTATAAAGCAATGATTTCTTTTGAAAGGCTTCCAAAGCAAAAGATCAATAAAGATGTCCTATTTGCAGCAGCTCAAAGTGCTTGGGCATTAAGTTTACCCGAGAAAGCCATAGAACTTTTTGATAGCATATTAAATAATTTCGATATTAGCTCAAAAGAAAAAGCTAGAATTCTTCTTTTTAAAGGAATAATAGAATTTCAAGAAGATAATGTTGCCACGGCAGAACTTCTTGCAAATGAATCATTGAAATTAACAGAAAATAACTCTCTAAAATCATCTGCGCTAAAACTACTTGGCGATTGTTCGTTCAAATTAAAACAATACGGACAAGCTGAAGAAAGATACACACAGGCCTTAGAACATGCATCAAAAGAAGAATCAAATAGTATTTATTTTCAACGAGGAAGCTCCTTTTTCTATTTAAGGAACCTCAAAGAAGCAAAAGAAGATCTTAAAAAGGTTTCTCTTGATAATGAAGATGCCGTTTCCTCTATAAGATTGTTGATTAAAATTTCTCTTGATGAAAAGAATTATAAAGAATTAAAACAATGGCTAAAAGTTGCTAACACGGAATTTTCCGAACAATTTATAGATAGCTGGGTTGATTATGCAAAATTACAGCTTGCAATGAGTGAAAATGACGAAAGACTTGCTAGAAAAATTTTAGGAAAAGCTAAAGAAAAATTTCCACCATCAGATCCTTGGGTAAATTTAGCTATGGCTTCTTTTGAAACTTTTCTATGGGATAAAGGAACTAAAAAATAATGGTAGAAAACTCAATAAAGAACATTCCAATAACAACTTCAAATTCTTTTTTAGAAAGCTCCTTTGAAAATTTTATATCTGCAGCTAGAAAACTTGAAGAAAACTATAATTTATTAAAATATGAAGTTGTAAATTTAAAAGAGGAATTAAAGCAAAAAGATTTGGAAATAAAACGAGCTGAAGATTTAGCCACTATCGGGCAAACTGCTTCTGCAATTGCTCATGAAATAAGAAATCCTTTAGGCGCAATGAAATTATTTGTTTCTATATTAAAATCTGATCTAAAAGATAATCAATCTGTACTTCCCACCTTAAAACAAATCGATATTTGTATATCGAGCTTAGATAATGTTGTATCAAATGTACTTCAGTTTTCAAAAAATAAAAAAGATGTTTTAACCCCTATTAATCTACAATCTATAATTAAAGAACAATTATCAATAATAAAAAACGTTTCAAAAGATGATGTTCAAATTAAAGAAACTTATAAAGATAACAATATTTTTGTTCTTGGCTCACAATCTTCTTTAGGACGAGTTTTTTATAATTTATTTTTAAATGCATTACAGGCACAAAAAGAAAATGCGTTCATTGGAATTAATGTATATTCAACAAGCAATGATGTAGTAGTGACTGTTTCAGATCATGGGAACGGAATCGATAAAAAAGTTAAAGATAAGATTTTTGATCCATTTATCAGCACAAAAAATGAAGGTACTGGACTTGGGCTCGCAGTCGTAAAAAGAATTTTAGAAAATCATAATGCTACTATAAAAGTAGATAATGATAATGGTGCAATTTTTACAATTACTTTTAAAAGTAATTTTTAAGGTTATATTATGACAAATGTAAAAATATTATTAGCAGATGATGATCCTCAAATAAGATTGGCAATCGAAACCATTCTAACTAAAAAAGGATATGAAGTAACATCTTTTCCAGATGCGATGGGCGCGTATTTAAGCTTGCAAAATTGCGAATATTCTCTCATTGTTTCTGATCAAAAAATGCCAGAAATGACAGGTCAAGAATTTCTAAGAAAAGTACGAGAAGATTTCCCAGACATTCCATTTATCATGATAACTGCTTATGGAACGATTAATCAAGCTGTCGAAGCTATGCAACTTGGTGCTGCCGATTTTATAACAAAACCATTTGATGCTGATACTCTAACTCGTGTTATCGAAAGAGTTCTAAGCCCAGAAAATATTGAATTTAGAAGTACTCAAAGAAAAAAGAAAAATAGCAATCCAATCATCACAAATGATCCTACAATGATAAAAATTTTTGAAGTAGCTGAAGCCGTTGCAAAAAGTGATGCAACTGTTCTTGTTCAAGGAGAATCAGGAACGGGCAAGGAGCTCATTGCAAGGCTTATTCATGCAAGTAGTCCAAGATCAAACCAACCATTTGTCGCTGTAAACTGTGCGGCGCTTCCTGATACCTTATTAGAAAGTGAACTTTTTGGGCATGAAAAAGGTGCTTTTACAGGTGCACAAACTAAAAAAATTGGAAAATTTGAACTCGCTCAAGGAGGCACTATCTTACTTGATGAAATTTCTGAAATGGATTTATCTTTACAAGCAAAACTTTTGCGTGTTCTGCAAGAAAGAGAAGTAGATAGAGTTGGTGGCGCTCATCCAATTCCAATTGATGTACGAGTCGTTGCAACGACAAATAGAAATTTAGAAGAAAGCATACAACGTGGAGAGTTTAGAGAAGATTTATTTTATAGATTAAACGTTATTCCGATCACACTTCCACCTTTAAGAGAACGAAAAGGAGATATAAAACTGCTTGTTGAATATTTCATGTCTAAATTTTTAAACAAAAGAAAAAATACACTAACTAAAGACATTCTTGAAGTATTAGAAAAATATCCTTGGCCGGGGAATATAAGGGAGCTCCAAAATGCTGTGCAACGTGCGGCAATTTTATCTCAAGGAGGTTCACTAAAAACATCTGATTTCTTGCTTGGAAAAAAGAAAAATTTTGATGGATTAGCTTCTAGAATAGAAGTTATCGTAGAAAATAACGAGGCAAAAGAGTCATTACTAGGTTCATCTAATGTGACGACTCAAGATTCACTAGATGATACGCTTTCTATAAAAAGTGGTATGACCGTTTCGCAAATGGAAAAGGCTCTAATACTAGAAACATTAAAAGCAACTAATGATAATAAGAGCCAAGCTGCAGAAATGCTAGGAATTAGCGTTAGAACGTTGCGTAATAAACTCCACGAATATTTTTAAGCAATAATTTTAAATAATTGAAACAAAAAAATAGAAAGTGCATGTCCCAAAAATTATCAAATTGTTGCAGTCCTTCAGACTGCGGTCGGGGGGATTATTTGATTACCCAGGGTACACGCTCATTTCATTCGCGTTTAACCCTGGGCTGGGTTGTGTAGCGTTTTCAACGCAGGTGCATTAGCACACGACGTTCAG
>CAZHSB010000002.1:56677-61352 GCA_964534945.1 uncultured Bdellovibrionales bacterium
CTGGGCTGGGTTGTGTAGCGTTTTCAACGCAGGTGCATTAGCACACGACGTTCAGTAGCTCGCCCCTTCGGGGCAACAAAAATGTTTGGCATGCATAGTAATAATTACAAATGCATAATTGAAAATAAAAAAAGTGCATGTCCTATTTTTTGGTTCTGGGCTGGGTTGTGTAGCGTTTTCAACGCAGGTGCATTAGCACACGACGTTCAGTAGCTCGCCCCTTCGGGGCAACAAAAATGTTTGGCATGCATAGTAATAATTACAAATGCATAATTGAAAATAAAAAAAGTGCATGTCCCCAAATTTATGTATTAATATTTTTTGACTCCTATCAAAGATTGTAAATTTGAAAGTATTTATATTTTTTTCAAAAGATTGGTATTAATTTTATATTATATACACCATAAATTTTCGTTGCCCCAAAGGGGCGAGCCTAAAATCTTTGTAAGTTAAATGTTCCCGCGTTGAAAACGCCATACAACCCAGCCTGGGGTTAGCTTTCCCGAAGGGAATGCATACCCCAGGTGCCTCGGGGATAAAAAATACCCCCAACCGCAGGCTGTAAGTCTGCGACAAAAAATTCAAAAAAGAAATCACCTACCAATTAATCGCGTGTCCTATTTTTTAGTTCTATTTTTTAGCCTTGTTACTAATCACGCGTTGCCTTTTCGTCTTATTCTTCTTTTAACAAGTCCCCAAAAGCCAAAAAGTTCTTGAGACCTTAAAAGAAATGATGCGCTAATATAAGCGATACATGCCAAAACTGTTGTTAAAATAAGTTGTAGATATACATTTAAATCGTATCGAAGTGGAATGCTAGCGACAAAAAACATAACTATCGATGAAATAAATGCTCTTGCTGTTGACCCAAAAAATTCACTATATGCAATTCCTCTCTCCCGTTTTTTTAAAATAAACAATAAGAATGCAAATCCTAAAGAGGAAGAAATGCTTCCAGACAATGCCAAACCTACATGTCCAATATCTATAAATTTAAAAATAGAATACAAAAATTGTTGATATGAAAAAAGCATCGATGAGCTAAACGATGTCCCCTCGACTAATTTTCCACAAATAAGCAATGATAAATGAAAATGCAAAAAAAGCATAATCGCACTTAGGATCGTCGGCGTTTTTGTATCTTTTTTAGCCAAAAATGCCCTAATAAGAATCGTATAACAACTAATTCCCCAAATACCTATACAATATGCCTTTAGAGCAGACGCAGTATTAATAGTCGCTAGATTAGTAAACGCGCCTCTTTCTAAAAAAACCTTTATACAAGGTTCTGCAACAAGGAAAATAAAGAATGCTGTTGGCAGCGTCACAAAACTTGTATATCTTAAAGCATTTTGCAAACTATCTTGGAATTCTTTCTTTTGATCATTAACAACAAATTTGGAAAGGCTTGGAAGCAAAACAGATGCTAATGATATCGTAAAAATTCCTACGGGAATCTGTGCAAATCTATCTGCATAAAAAAGCCATGAAACGCTACCAGATTCTAACATTGATGCCAAAACAGTATTTATAAAAATTGTAAGTTGATAAACGCCTGCGCCAACGATTGCAGGAATCATAAGTTTTATTAAAGTATAAATTGTGTTATTAAAAATTTTAAATGATGGAACTATTGATAATCCAACTTTTTTTAATGATGGGAATTGAATTATACACATCAAAAATCCTGCGATGATTACCGACCACGACATAAGATGTGATGCTAAATATTGATCAAAGAAAAAACCACAAAGAGCAAAAACAATCATTATAATATTCATTAAAATTTGTGATACAGCAGACATACCAAAAATTTTAAAAACACTAAGGGCACCATTTGATAGCGATACAAAGCTTATAAAAATAATATACGGTACCATTATTTTTGTAAGGCTATTTGCCAAAGGAAGCTTGCCTTTTATAACCTCAAAACCAGGGGCAAAAAATAAAGTAATTTCTTTCGAAAATATAATTCCAAGAACACTTAAACAAAGCGTCATTATGAATAAAAACCCCCAAACTTTTCTAAATGCTTCATTTGTCTCCTTTGGGCCTTTTTTTACCTCTCCTGCAAAGATTGGGACAAACGCAGAAGTTAATGCTCCTTCTGCCACAAAACTTCTTAACATATTAGGAATTTTAAATGCTACAAAAAAAGCATCTGCATATATTGAAGATCCAAAAAGGCTTGCAAAAGTTAAATCTCTAAAAAAGCCACATATACGACTTAATAAAGTTAGTATTCCAACTATTCCCGACCCCTTTACTATTGTTTTATTTTCTGAATTTTGAGACGATTTTTCCATTAAATTAGATTATACCTATTTTAAAAATTTTGGTATATGATGAATTTAAATTAAACCTTAACTTTTATACATAGGATTTTTATGGGATTTTTTTCGAAAAAAGAGCATAAGTTGCCTGTCTTTCCGTCAACAATAAAAAAAGTTTTTAAAAGTTTTTGCATTGATATAGATAAGGGCAAATTGGAAATATTAAGGAAAAAAGTTTTAGAAGAAATAGAAAATGCAAAAAAAAGAAATGATGCTGGAATGCTACTAGATATACATTTAGCAGAAGAAATTGTAAAAAGATGCCTTTATTTAATAGATCATTTTGATGATTTTTCATCTAGTGAACGTCGCCTTGCAGTCGGCGCCATTTGTTATTTTGCCGTAAGTGATGATCCGTTAAGCGAAGAAATTTTTGCCTCTGGTTATGATGATGATGCAAAAGTTATGAATTATGTTTTAGAAGAATTAAAGATCGACGACCAATTTATAGAGCTTATCGGCTAACAATTTCGATCGTATTAATTTTTCTTTGATTCATTAATTAAAAATTTTTGTGCCATTAATATGCCAATTATTGAAAAAGCATCTTTGATTTTTTCTTGATATATTAAGTTTATAACTTCATCAAACGGAAGTTTTTTAACAACAATTTTTTCTGTCGATTCTGGCGTTGCTTGTTCAATTTGAAAGTCTCTTACTAAAAACAATGTTCCCCTTTCATTTGTAATACTGTTGCTAATATGAAGATCATCAAATACCACATCGTACTTTCCTCCTATAATTCCCGCCTCTTCTTTTAACTCTCTTTTCATGGCATCTAATTTGCTTTCCCCTACTTCTGAACCACCTTCAACAATTTCCCAAGTATATTCTTTCATAGGGTATCTATATTGCCCTACCAAATATATATTGTTATTAGGATCCATTGCCACAGCACCTACAGCTCCTATTTTATCCACATACGAATATGTACTATCTTGTCCATTAGGTGCTTTTACATCATCTTCTCGTAATGTTAGCCATCGATTTTTATAAGCAAATTTAGATTTATATGTTATCCAAGGACTACTTTTATCGACATCATCGTCAAAATACATTCTCTCCCCTTTTTATTATTAATAAATTCGTATATAATTTTATTTTAGGTAATATCTTAATATTATTATTTCTTTAGGATTAAACAATGAAAAAAAATATTTCTTTTTTATTATTTGTAACTTTATCATTTTTAGCAATAGCTCTTACAGCTTGTAATAGAGAAGCATCATCTCCAAAAATGTTAAAATTAGAATCTTCCGATTCAGGATTTTTAACGTTATATACTTTGAAGAATTTTTGGGGTAAAAATAACGATGCTGTTATTTCTTTTAATAATGATGATAAGTTATTAACTCTTTACAAAGAAAATAATGAGAAGCTTGAAATTGCTAAAAAAACTACATTAAATCAATTTCTTGGTCAACTCTGTCTTTTTGAATCTAATGGAGAGAAAAGAATTGCAGTAGCAGTTGGCTATGGAAGAGGCGACTTGGAAGCTCCTGTTAGAGTTTATTTATATGATCAAAATTTAGAAAATGAACAGCTTATTTACGAAGCAAAAAGCCCTAGAAGTCAAATTACTTTTTTACAACAAGTAAGCGATACATTGTATATTAATTACTTTAATTCAAAGTTTTTCTCAGTTCTTGGTTCATTAAAACAAATTAGTTCTGACAAATGGGATTTTACGAAAATAGCAGACATTAGGCTTGGAGCTAATGTTTCCTTAGATGGTGATAATATTCTTTTTGCAAGGCCATACAAAGATCCAGATAAAGATATCGCAGAAAATATTTTACTTGATAAGGATAAAAATATTATTGATCTTCCATCATTTAGAGGCGCAAGATCTGGTGTTTTTGCAGACATCGATAATGATGGTACAAAAGAAATTTTACTTGGAGATGGTTGGCATCAAAATTATGGAAAGCTTGCAGAGCCTAGATTTAGCGTTCTTACATTTAACAAACAAACAAAAAAGTACGACTTAAAAATGATTTCAAATATAAAGGGGCAAACATCTATTGAAAAGATTATTCCATTTACTCTAGGAAAAAAGACTTTTATTGTAACTGCAGGAGATAAATTCATTGAACTTTATGATCCAAAAGACAATTGGAAACAAACAAGAATTTTTGAATCTACTTCATCAGGACTTGACGTTACTTTTGCAATGCTAAACGGCAAACCACGAATTGTTGTGTTTGCACTTTAGAAAGTTAAAAAATTAGTTTTTAAAAAAGTGTGCTTTTAAAAGTACACTTTTATTATTTAATCCTTTTAATACTTCTTTATTGGTATCATTTTTAGTATCACAATTAGTATCATTTTTGATACCATTT
>CAZHSB010000002.1:61452-86566 GCA_964534945.1 uncultured Bdellovibrionales bacterium
TCATATTGTAAATAGTGATAATTTGAAAGTAAAAGCTACCAAAACACCTTATATAATATCTTTTAAGTATATCATGATAACTAAATTGAGAAGCTCTGAATTTTTAATAAGGAATTCTTAAAACACCAAACTTGCAACTTTATAAAAAATGCCTGATAAGATAATGCAGGCTGGGATTGTTAGAAACCAAGTAATTATAATGTTTTTTACAATGCTCCATTTTACGGCAGAAGCATGAATTGTTGAACCTACCCCCATAATGGCAGTAGAAATAACGTGCGTTGTACTTAAAGGGATTCCAAAGTGAGATGCTATCATAATAAGAGTTGCAGATGAAGTTTCCGCAGCAAAACCATGAATCGGTTTTAATTTAATAATCTTGCTTCCCATTGTTCTTATTATTTTCCAGCCACCAGACATTGTCCCTAACGCCATTGTAAATGCACAAGCCATAATAACATAAATTGGAATCTCAAAATCATTTCCATGTACATGAGGCAAAACTCCTGCAATAACTAGACTTAAAGAGATCACACCCATCGTTTTTTGTGCATCATTCGTACCATGGCTTAATGCCATAAAGCCTGATGATATAAGTTGATATTTTCTAAATCTCCTATTTATTCTATGTGGCGCCGCCTTATAAAATAAACGAATTAAAATAAGCATAAAGACAAAACCAACTGCAAAGCCACAAATTGGAGATAAGAACATCGGAATTATTACTTTATCAATTAAAGACATGACTTGAATACTCCCGCCACCTGCATGAACAAAAGAAGCGCCAACAAGTCCTCCAATGAGGGCATGCGAAGAACTAATTGGAAGTGCTAAATACCACGTTACTATATCCCAAACAATTGCACTAAGTAAGGCACATAATATAACTTGCAAAGTTATAGTTGTCGAATCAATTATTCCCCCACCAATCGTCTTTGCTACATGAGTTCCACACAACGCACCAATAAAGTTTAAACTTGCGCTAAACAATATCGCCTGTCTTGCAGTGAGAACACGCGTTGACACAACAGTAGCAATCGCATTCGCACAATCATGAAATCCGTTTATATACTCAAAAATAAGCGCCGAAACAATTACAAGCACCAACAAAAAAATTGTAAAACTTTCCACTATATTAACTCTGTTTTAAGACAACATTTACGATTTGATCAGATATAGAAAGACAATCATCAATTGTATCTTCTAATTCTTCATATACATTTTTTAATTTTATAACTTCAATTGGATCATATTTTCCAGAAAAAAGATCATCCAAAGCCTTGTACAAAACGTCATCTGCCTTAGATTCTATCTCTTTTATTTTTAAATTACTTCTCATAATTTGATCTGCAGGAGTAACTTTTTTGAAAATTTTTAGCGCCTTGCAAAGCTCATTAATTGCTTCTAGCAAAATTTTAGATTGTTCTTGTATATTTTTATTAAAAGATGTCAATCTAAATACACGAAGGCTAAAGCAAACTTGCACAACCTTTTTGGTAATTTTATTTAAAATGATTGTAATCTCTTGAATGTCTTCTCGCTCTAACGGTGTAATAAAAGTATTATTAAGCATAACTAATGTTTTCTTATATAAATCATTACTACTATGTTTTAATGTTTTTGCGATAGATAGATGTGTTGGTTCAAGCTTCGTACTAACTATTTCATTTAAAAGCTCTGAACCTTCCTTACAGATTTGTATTGCATCTTCAAACAACTCAAAAAAAATTTTTTCTTCAGGAGGCAAGAAAAATCTTAACAGATTAAATTTGGCCATTATGTTCCCTTATATTTTTTCTTTTTATAACCTAATTTCTTATAAAAAAGCTCAAGTATTACCCAAGTTCTTTGAATTGTAACAGAAAAAAAAATTTTTAATATAACTTTTTAAAAAAGATATTAAATATATCCATCTTATACTTATTATACTTGATTATTAGTTGTTTTTTAATTTTCTTCTCATTTTTAAAGCAAGAACTACTTGTATATATTGTATTTTTTTTGATATAATAAAAAGGTTTCTTGCTTTTATTGATGCAAAAAATTTTTGAATTTTTTTAAACTTTTAGGCATCAAAACTTTTTAGAATTATATTATTTTTATTAGGAGAATTTTTTTGGCATATCCAAACAATAATTACGGACAAAACCGTGGGGCAAGGCCCTTTAACAGCAATCAACCAGAAGAAGAACATAGAATCAATTATAAAATAAGATGTCCCGAAGTTAGAGTCATCGGTGATGATGGTGAGCAATTAGGAATTCTTCCCACAAATGAGGCACGAAAACTTGCAGAAGAAAAAGATTTGGATCTTGTAGAAGTAGCACCAAACGCAAAACCTCCTGTTTGTAAAATAATGGATTATGGAAAATTTAAATATCGTGAACAAAAAAAAGAAATGGCTGCAAAAAAGAAGCGTGCTGAGTCCGAAACAAAGGAATTAAGAATACGATATAGAACAGATAAAGGAGATCTTCAAACAAAATTAAAACAAGCGCGTGGTTTTTTGGAGGATGGGAATAAAGTTAAGTTTAGTATGCGTTTTAGAGGTCGAGAAGCCATGTATGTTAATCTTGGCATTGAAAAATTAAATGAGATTACAGAAGCTTTAAACGATATCGCCATGATTGATGATCAATCAAAGATGCAAGGAAATAATATTTATATAACATATGCCCCTGATAAATCAAAAAAATCACCCGCTCAAAAAGAAAAGCCTACTGCAAGAACTGAATCAAGCAATAATTTGTTAGATAATAAAAATAGCAAAACTACAGAAATAAATAACAAGGAAAATAAAGAATAATATGGATAATGAAGCTAGTACGCTAAGGCAAGATCTTTTGAGTATTGAGCCTAAAAATCTTGCAAAGGCTATTTTTAATTCTGACATGCCAGAAGAACTCGTACGCATGATTCCAGCGCAAAATCTTTATATGACGATTTGTTACAATGGGGTTTTATCATCTACAGATTTAATTAGCATTGTATCAGTTTCCCAAAGACGACTCTTAATGGATTTTGATTGTTGGGATAAAGATGTCTTTGATGAAGATAAATTTTTTTCCTGGCTTTCTTTAACTGATGAAGATAATTCTCTTGATTTATTGAAAAAGATTTTAAAGTCTTCTGATCTAAAATTAACAGCATTTTTAATCGGGAAATATGTCACTGTTTATTCTCAGGAAGAACCAACAGATCTTCCTCCCGATGGAGATTTTTATACACCAGATAAAGGATATACTTGGCTAAAAATAGAAACGGGAGATAGTGATAAAGATTTTTTATTAAAACGTCTTTTGGCATTGATCTTTGAATCAAATGTGGAACTTTTTTATCAGATAACTTCTATTCCAACAATTTCTACACCAACAGAATTAGAAGAACAGGCCTATGAAGAGAAAAACAAGCGTCTAGCAAGTGAAGGGATTCCTGAGCTTGAAGAATGTATCGAGTTAAATCGTCCTTTAAATAAAGCAAAAATTTTAGAAAAAATGAAAAATGAAAAAATCCCTCCACGTGAAGCTGTAGGAAACATTTTACCCTTAGCATTCAAGAATAATGAGTTAGAACCATTAACATCATTTTTAAACGAAATAAAAGATTCTCAAATGGTTTTATCTGAATTAACTAGAATTTTGAATGCATGCATTGTCTTTTATGATAATTCTTTTAACAGTTTAGAAAATGTTTCTTCATTAAGCGAACAGGTAAAAGGTGTATTAAATATAGGTTTAGAAAAGCTTTTAGAAGATAATATAATAAATAGTGCCTCATATCCCATCATTGATTTACAAGATATTTATCAATATGGTTTAAATTTTATTTTTGAAATCAAAAAAGTAGCATTAAAGAAATTAGAAATTGAAAGCAACAATCATGATTCAGTGCAACTAAGCATTTTAGATATGCTTTCTAAAAAACTCCCTGCTCTACCAGCTTTTATTCAAGATGAAAATACATATTTAAAAGATGAAGAAGGAAAATTACTGGAAGGAGAAAGGACAATATCATCATTTAAAGATGTCCTATTAGCAAAGAAAATTCTAGAGAAAATCTAATACAATACACAAAATAATGCATAATTTTAAATGCTGATAAATGTTGAATGTGATTAAAGCCTTTGTCGTCTATTTTTAGGCCTTATTTTTCGACAAGAAATCAAAGAAAATGATTAAACAGCTGACGATAGTGCACTAAGCCATACAGTGCCTATGAAGCCACCTAATCATTTTATGTTATACGATTTATCGCAAAAAATAAGACCTAAAAATTGGAAACTAGTTTTATAGCATCAAGCCCTCGCTTCGTTATATACCAAGTCTGCGAAGTAAAATCTCCTTCAGGAAAAGGAGAAACTAATTTTTGACCTTCTAGTATGAAAAGGTATCTTTGAGTTTCTCTTTCGTCATTCAAACCACTATTTGTATTAATTTCTTCTATTTTATATTGTTTATTTTTCTTAACACTCTTCTCATCTGTGATATCCCTAGACATCGCGCGCAAAACATGAATTTGCTTTATATGAGAATCTGTTAATTTTTTTGAATTCATTGATGTCCCTTTCATTTTCTGATACCGTCCTTTGAATAAATTTTTTTAGGCATACTGTGCTTGTTGTAAGAAAATCTTAGCAACAAAAAAATAATCAAATAAAAAATAAACTTACACTCCACCTTTTATACTTACAACTCACACAAGCACTATAAGAACAAAGGTGAAAATCTAAATTTACATTTAAAAACTATTTCTTAAGACAGTTGCAAGATCAGAGTGATCTTGTAAAACGGACGAAATGATATAACAAAAAAAGCACCTATGCAAGAAAAAAATGATGTCATAACAAAAATTCTTCCAATTTTCTAACACACAAAAGATAAAAAAATAACACGGTTTTATTAACAAGACAAAATTATTGATCATTTAATTGTTTTTCAACTAATTTAGAATATTCCCCCTCTAAGTCTCCTAACTGCTGCTTTATCTCAGTTAACCGATTCACCATTTGCTCATGCTCAGTAATTAATGTCCTCAAATTCCCCGCTGACTCCTCTAAAGTCTCATTCAATGTTTCTAAAAAATCTCCTTGTTGGCTGGTAAGATTAAAATTAGCTCGTTGTTTATCTAATGATTCAATTTGCTCAGCCAATTCCTTTTCCAACTCCCTAGATTCCTCAGAAATCTTATCATAATCATTTAATAATTTATCAAGCTCTTCCTCGTCTTCTTCTTTACTTGATTTTAGTTCCTGTTGTATTAACTCTTTTTCATCAATTTTTCTTTGCGCAGTTTTTAATTCTGCCTCTAGACCTTTCAGTTTTTCTTTTTGAGAATCCAACATCAAATTCGCTTCATTAAGTTGCACAGAAATTGTATTAAACTGAAGCTTTGATGCATAATTGTCATCCCCTTGTAATAAAGAATCTATTTCATCTAAAGATTTTTTTACATCTCCAACAAGTTGTTTCCTTTCCTCTTCTCCAGAATTCTTAGCAAACTTACTGGAAATAATCTTTGTTATAGATACAAAAATTACAGATATCATTATAGCTATTAAAACAAAAATCCAATTCATTCGCTTACCTATTTTTTCTCTATACTATTTACTTCTACAGCAACCATAAATAAATTAGCATTCTTATTTATGTCCAATTCAGAAATAAGATATTTCCTCTCTTTATTCTCTAAACTCTTTATAAACCCGATAACCGTTGCCAACGAAGGCGTTCCAAAATTTATCCTATACGTTACTTGAGTAAAATCTTTTCCAAAATCTTTTTTTTGTTCCTCTCCAATAGAAAATTTTGTCATATCAGTAAGTTTTAAAGAATCAAAATAAGAAAGATGTCCCTCCTTAAACGTATTTGTCCCAAATGTCTTTTCAATCTCAGATTGCTTTTTTCTCAAGATAATATATTTACCAATTATCTTTTTGGCTTGTTCTACAGCTTTTTCCGCCTTTTTTAAGCGCTCACCCTGATTTACGAAATTCTCTTTTATATCACTCAATCTTGGAAGAATAACTACACCAAAAAAGAATAATACAATCATTATAATCATAACTATCGACAACTTCTTTTCACGCGCACTCAACGCGTTAAATCTAGTAGTCATTTTATTTAAAAATTTTAATTCTTTCATAATACTTTTCTAATCTTCTAAACTTATCAATAAATTAAAATTTACATTCCCATTTCCACCTCTACCGGAACTCTGCTTAGCATCAATTTTCTTAAAAATATTTTTTCGCTTATTTAAAATCTTTTCCAGCTCTTCAAAATCACCATAGGTCTGAACAACCCCAGACATTTTTAGTTGATTAGTTTTGAAGTCAAACTCTTTGACTTCTAACTTATCTATTTTAGATAAATCTAAAGACAAGATCTCTAATATTTTAGAAGGAGAAACTGTATAGCTTGATGAAATTTGAAGTAAATTATCCTCTAACTTATTTCGAACATCTGCAACAGTAGCTATTACATCTTGCCCCTCTTCTATTTTTATTGGAATTTCTTTTGATACAGCTTCTAAAATACCTTTATAAATGCTATCAATTCTTTTTTCTCTTACAAAATAAAATGCCGTAAGAGAAAAAATTATACACAATACAAATAAAATCGTAATTGGAATAAATTTCTTTACAATTTTCATAACTTCCGTCATTTTTATTCCACAATCAAATTTCCCCATTCTAAAGTTTGATAGCATAAATGGCATTGGATCTTGCGCGAGAAAAGATGACAAAGAGGCAAAAATTAATTTCGACTTATCTCCATTGTAATTGATAAGCTGATAAAGATCTAATGGCTCCCCTGCCTTTCCAAGATTTTTTATTAACTCACTATTAACATTATTTCCATAATATACGGTAGAAATCTGACTATTTGTATCTTTTTCAAAAGTACGCAACGTAATTTTTAACTGCGATAATAAGTTATCTTCAACAACATCTACACCATTAAAAGACGTAGGAATACACCTTTCATGCACTTGTCCACCTCTGTGAACATATAAAACATGTATAAAATCCCCCCATTTTTCAACAATCATCGCATCTTGCTTAAAATAATTTTTATCTATTAAATAATTAACCACCCCCAACACTGATGCAGGTGTCGTTATAACAAATGGATCAATTCCAACTTGATTTAATAAATTTAAAACATTTTTGAAAATATTCTCTGGAAGCAAGCTTACATGAAAAGTTGAATCTTGCGCAGATTTAGGTTTCTTTAAAATCTGATACTGAACATGCCAATCATCTCCAGAAAGTGGGGTCATTTCTTGAATTTCCCCCCATATAATCTTATCTAATCCCTTAGGCATGGTTATAAAGGGTAGTGTAACGTTTAATGATGTTTGCTCAAACGGTGGAACTAAAACAACAACATCACTATTATTTCCCCCATTTGCTTCAACTTTTTTTATGAAAGCTTTTAGAGCATCCAATATTTTCTTTTCTGCACTAATGTTTATCTTATTTTCTATTAACGAACTATAAAAATCACTATCAACATCAATATATTCAACTTGCTCAACACGAATATCTTTATTTGACACCGAATTTAATGTTAAAGTTATTGGATTGTTACTAAAATCAATACTAAAAATCTTTTGCATAATTTTCATCTACAGTAAAACTACTCTCGGTCGTTATTATATACTGTAAAAAAGAATTTGAGCAAGACTCGTTGTTTAGTTGTTTAGTTGTTTCACAATTTATATCATTTCTGTTAAACTTTATGCTGTATGAAGAAAAATATCATAAAAACCATAATAGGAATTTTATTACTTATCATAATCTTAAATTACTTTGTCGAGCCAAATAAGCTTATTGAGACCTTAAAAAAAATCTCACTATATTACGTAATGTTGTTACTAACTATTTCATTTATTTTAGTTTTTATCAGCACAGTGAAATGGAGCCTCCTTGTAAAAGAACTAGGAGAAAAAATCTCTTTATCAAAGCTTTTCTCACTATATATTATCGGATACTTTATAAATTTATTTTTGCCATCATTTCTTGGAGGAGATCTTGCAAGAAGCGTTTTCATCGGGAAAAAAATTGGGCAACATCAAGCCCTTTCGGCAACTTTTTTAGAAAGATACACAGGATTTTTTGCAATGTTATTCTTAGGGGTTTTCTTCGTGTTTTTCGTAAAATTTGTAACTCCAGAAATAAAATTCGCTATTTGTCTAATTTTTATTATCAGCACCCTAATCACCATTTTGTCATTGTCTACTAAATTACTAGATAAATTTAAAATATTTCCCTTTTCAGATAAATTTTTGCCACATTTAAAAAAGATTCAAGAATCATTTTTATTATTTAAAAATAACCATAAATTAATTTTAAGGACTTTTTTGCTATCTTTTTTATTTCATACGGTTACAGTCTTAAATACTATGATTGCTGGCTGGGCTATTGGCTGGGAAAATCCTCCTGTATTTGGCTTATTTATAGTTTTACCATTAATTTTCTTAATTAGTGTTATCCCGATATCGCCAAATGGACTTGGAATTCAAGAAGGAGCTTTTAGCTATTTTTTAGTTGCAATCGGAGCAACCCCCGAACAAGCCTTAAGTGTAGCTTTAATTTTACGGATAAAGGGCTATTTCTTGGGACTTGTCGGAGGAATATTTTATATTTTAGAAAGAAAAAAATTAAGAAAAGAAGACCTTTAGAAAGATTCAATTTTCATAAAATTAGTTTATACTACAAGGCTGATTAGTTATTTATTACTTTAATTTTGATAATATTTTTAATGAAAAAATTTAAATATAAACATATCATTTGGGATTGGAATGGCACCTTGTGTAATGACCTAACCCCTACCTGTAAAGCTTTTAATTTTTGCCGTAAACAAGTAAACATTCCTTTAATTAGTGAAGAAGAATTCCAAGAAATATATTCTCATCCAATAATCGATATGTATAGAAAATGTAAATTGCTTTCAGACAGTTATACTTATAAACAAATAGGAGAAGATTTTTTTAAAGAATATAATAAATATTCTTTAACTCTTCACAAAGATGCAATAAAAGTTTTAGATTGTTTAAAAGGAACTGGCGTTTCCATGTCTCTTGCATCTGCCAATTACCAAGAATTCCTTTTAAGAGATGTTAAAAATTTTAATCTTGAAAAATATTTTGATTTTGTTGTCGGCACATCTTTAGATAATATTGGCGGAAGAAAAGATGTCCAAGTAAAAAAAATCATAGACAATATAGATGTTCCATTATCAGAAATCGTGGCTGTTGGAGATACATTAAATGATCTTCACATGGCACAATCTGCAGGAATCGATTGCATACTACTAGCTTCGGGAATGGTATCTTACAAAAGACTTTCTCAAAACCATGATGTCGTCTATCATGATTTAAGCGAATTTTTAAATGTATTTAATCTTTAGTGAGAAAAAAATGAAGACTATTTTAGTAACAGGTGGCGGTGGATTTGTCGGAAAATCTCTTATTAAAAAACTATTAGGTAATGGATATGCCGTAAAATCACTTTCTAGAAGTTATTATCAAGAGCTTGCTAATATTGGCGTTACTTGTTGCCAAGGAGATATTGGAGATAATTTTGATAAAATAGATTCTTTTTTTAAAGATGTTTATGCCGTGTTTCATGTGGCTTCAAAAGTTGATATGTGGGGAAAATATCCAGATTTTTACAAGACAAATGTTATTGGCACACAAAATATTATAAAGGCATGCAAAGGAAATAATGTAAAATATTTAATTTACACAAGCTCCCCTTCTGTTATCGCAAATGATATGGGATTAAAAAATGTTGATGCAACTTTTCCATACCCTAAAAAATATGATGCTTTTTATCCTCAAACAAAGGCAATGGCAGAAAAAGAAATCATAAATGCAGGAAAAAATAATGAACTCTTAACAATGGTTTTAAGGCCTCATCTTATTTGGGGACCAAATGACAATAATCTTATTCCAACAATTTTAAATAAGGCAAAAAACGGGAAATTAAGACAAATCGGAGATGGAGAAAATATCGTTGATTGCTCATATATTGAAGATTGCACAGACGCTCATATTTTAGCTTTAAAAGCTTTAGAGAAAAATCCTTTTTTAAGTTCAAATGTTTATTTTGTAACACAAGATGAACATATAAAACTTTGGGATTTCGTAAATAGCATTTTAATGGCTTATGATTTAGCGCCTGTTACAAAAAAGGTTTCGAAAAACCTAGCGTTTACATTGGCAAAAATATTAGAATCTATTTCTAAAATAATACCCTCATTTAAGCCATTGTTCACAAAATTTTTAATAACGGAGATGACGACTGACCATTATTTTAATATTGAAAAAACCAAACAAGATCTTGGATATTCGCCAAAATATACAATAAAAGAAGGCATTAAGATAATTTCTGGCAACAGTTAGACAAATATTAAAATCTGCTAAAGTCTTATATTGCTTTTACCGAAATATACCTTAAGGAAGTCAGCAATGGTGGTTTTAAAGGAGGAAAACCACATGGAAAATATGATGACAACAAATATGAATGTTGTAAACACCGTAAATTTCAAGGACGAAAAAGCAAAAGAAGATTTTGATAAAATGCTAGTTAGTGCAAGGCGAACAGCATTTGTTTCTAGGTTTATAGTCCTAAGGGAATCAAAAAGGACAAAAGCACATAGAATTATTGAAAAAATGAGCTGGCCTAATGATACAACCGCAGAAGAATTAGCAATGATGTTTAGGCAAACATTTATTGACAATGGTGATAACATGATGCCTGTGGATCGTGATATAAAGCGTGCTCTTGGACATTCTCAAAGATCTCTAAATTATTTTGTTGTCGAATATGCAAAAAGATCTACATTAAATTTTATTGATGCTCTTTGGGATTATGAAAAATCAAATACCCTTCTTTTTGGTGAAGATGAAAATCCAAGGACAGGCGGTTGGAGATTACCTTCCGAAATTCAAAAATAATTTGTATTTAAGAAATATAAAAATAAAACCGATATTTTTTAGAGTGTATCTATTATTTTTATTTACATTAAAATTATATTTACCATGAAAAATTTAAATATCTTATTATCAATTTTTATTTTTATCATTAATGCGCAAACAGTTTTTAGCCAAGATATAGTGCTAAAATCAACAATACAAAAATCAATTATGCCATTAGTAGAATGTGTCACAAATAATCAAGATGGTACCTTTACAGCTTATTTTGGATATGAAAATCCAAATAGTCTTGTAACAAAAATTCCTGCTTGCTCTAATTCAACTAGTGATGGGAAAATTAATACTATAAATGATCTTACTGATTACTGTGAACAGGTTAGTACTTTTAAAATTGGACGAGTAAAAGGTGCCTTTAATATCACTTTTAACAAGAATGAATCTGTAACTTGGAAGTTAAAAAGTAGTTACAACAATTTACAAACTGCGACTGCTTCATCTTCCTCATCACAATGCGCAAAAATCGAACCGTATGGACTTTGCATTGAGAAAAGAAATAGTAATTTATACAGAGCTTATTTTGGATATCATAATAAAAATGATTTTGAGATAGAAATACCCGTTGGAGCTGCAAACACAATCTCACCTTTGCCGACAAATAGCGGGCAATCAGAAAATTTTATTAATGGATTAATCAACAATGCATTTGACATAGATTTTACAGACACTGTAACTTGGTGTGTTAATGGCAATTGTGCGACAATGGATAAAAACTCTGCTCCTTGCGCGCAAACTAGTTGTACAGTAACAAGTCTTAAAAACGTAAAAACCATTCTTGCTAAAGATGATTTTATGAATATGCTAAAAAAACAATCAAGTCAATTATTACAAGAAGGCAACCCTGCTTTTGAAATACGAGGATTAGAAGAATCTGTTAGTCAAAGATTAGAATATGCCGAATCTGTAGATAAAAGTATAAAAAAACGCGTAGCTAAATTATCTGATGAAATATATACATGTAGCGACGACAATTCTTGTCCGCTTTATGACAATTATTCAATTGGTACAAAGATAAAATTAAGTTTTTTAGAACTTCAACGATTAACAAAAAGAACTATACGACAAAGAAATATAGAAATAGAACAAAAACAAAAATTTTTAAGAAAAGTTGCTAAGCTTTTTTCCAGAAAACAAAAAGCAATAAATGCAATTCCAAGGTTTACTAACGATTGTAAGTAATAATTTTAAAATATTTTTGTGAAGAAATTTTTGACATTTTTCTTCACAAAAATACTGTTTCCCTTTGATAAATAATTTTATTAAAATTTTTCTTAAGAAAATAAAAAATTTACTTATAATTTGTCTTTTTTATCTAGCAAAAATATAAAGATAATTGCATACTAAATTTATGCAAAATATAAAAATTATCGCTATAGGAGATGTCCATTTTGGACGAATTCCATCTGTCTTTAGTTTAACAGAAAAACATTCACTTCAAGAACAAGCCCTTGATGTAATTGCACAATACATAATAGAAAATGATATCGATGTTGTCCTTTTTGCAGGAGATATCTTAGATTCAGAATCCGCATATTTTGAAGCATCTGCAAGTTTAGAAAAATTCTTAAATACAATTAAAAAAAACGATGTCATGGCATATGCCGTAAGTGGTAATCACGATTATAATATCTTAAAACGACTTGGGATTGATGAAGATAATTTTAAGATTTTAGGAGCCAACGGAGAATGGGAAACCATTATCTGTAATTTAAAAAATAATAAAAAGCTTTCTATTACGGGAAAATCTTTCATAAATTCACATCAAACAGAATCCCATCTAGCAACTTATAAGAAAAATCCAAACGAAAATATTCCATCAGTTGGATTAATACATTGCGATGTTGGAAATTTAAGTAAAGATGGAGAATATGCCCCCTCTTCTTATAGTGAATTTTCAAAAACAAACGAAGATATTTGGCTTTGTGGTCATATTCATTCACCACAATATGTTGATACGAATACAAAAGTACTTACTTTAGGATCTTTGCAACCATTAGATCCTGGAGAAATTGGACTACATGGTGCTTGGCTTATTGAATTTGAAAATTTGATTGTAAAAACTGTAAAGATGATTTCTTTTGCAAAAGCGTACTATGACGAAATTAGTATCAATATAAAGGAAACTAGCGAGTTTGAAAGCGAAGTTACAAAAATCTTAAAGGAAGTAACCGCAAAATATAAAAGCCAAATAAAATCTGATTATTCTCTAAGCTTAAGATTAACCATCAATGTGCCATATAAAAAATTATCAACTTTTAAAAAATATATATCTCAATTTCAAGATGCTAATTCAATAATTTTTGGAAATATTACTGTAGAAAAAATAAGTATTAAGAGCGATTACATTGCAGATCTGGAAATGCTATCTAAAAGAAAAGATCCTCTTGGAATTTTAGCGAGCTATTTAAAAATAATTGAAACAAGGATACCAGAGGAAAAATATCACGAGTATATAAAAAATTCTTCAAAAGCAATGTTAAGTAATTTAAATAAAAATAGTCTCTCTCTTTTAGATTCCATAGACGATGACGAAGAAAAAATTAGAGAATGTCTTCTTAAAGGAGGCGAAGTTTTAATTTATAAATTTATAGAAGAGTTAGGATTGTCAAATGATTAAGTCTTTAAATATAGAAAGATTTAAGGGATTTCCTATAGGAGGTCCTAAGATTAAAAATCTAGAAAACGGATTAAATATTGTTTATGGCGAAAATGGCGCTGGGAAAACTACAATCTGTAAAGCCATAAAAACAACTTTATGGCCCGAATACTTTAAAGATTCAACTGCAAGAGTTGAAAGCACTTGGAAAAATAATAATAAAGAAGAGGTCTTCGCTTCTTTGCAAGATAATTCTGTAAATTGGACAAAAGATAATAAAATTGGAATCCCTGCAGAATTTTCATCATGTTTTGTTGTATCAACCGACTCTTTTGAAATATCAAAAGAGTCTACAGATAAAAATATTTCCGAATTAATTTCAAAAGAATTATCTGGTGGTATCAATTTCCAAAAACTTCGCGAAATACCAGAACTTGAATTTTCGCCTAGGAAATTAAAAAATTTAAAAGATGAGCTAAACAAGGCATCTCAAAAAAGAAAAGAAATAGAAAGTAATATCATTTCATTAAAAAGCGATGAGGCAAGTTTACCTATTATTAGAAAAAAAATTTTTGAAGAAAAGGAATTAAAAAAAGATGAAGTCTTAGTTAATAACTTAATAAGAAAAAATGAGTTATTAAAATTAATCTCCGATTATGAAAGAGAAATATCAGATTTAAATTCTGGCGCACTAGTTATGAAAGATGATGATGTTGAAAACATCGAAAAATTTGAAAAAAAGATTCGGGAGCTAACAAATAAAATAGGCGAAAAAAAAGATGAGTTAAATAATTTAACTATAGAAAAAAATTTATTATCAAAAGAAAAGATTTTAACGAAAGAAGAGCTTGAAGATTTTGAAGTTATAAAAATTGAAATTGAAAAGCTTGAAAAGCAGTTAGATGGAATAAGACAAGATGAAAAAAATATTAAAAATAAAAAAGATGGATATATAGAGACGCTTTCAAGCCAAGAAATTTATTATAAAATACGCTCTTATGATAAAAATAGAATTGAAAAATTAAATGATTTTTTAGAAGAATACAAAAAGTTAAACGAAAGAAAAGTTGACTTCAAAAAAGCATTAGATTTAATTTCAATCAATAATGATGATTCATTAAACAAATTAAGAAAAGAATTTACCACTATAAAAAATTTACTGTCTCTTAATACTATTAATTTGATTGCAGAAAGTATTTTTACTTTGATGGCAATTCTTTTAGTCGCTAGTCTTAAGTATTATCCTCAAACAAAGATTATTACATTAATTTTTACCACAATCGCATTCTTAGTTGTCTTGTTTTTCCAATATAAATCTTATAAAAAAAGGCAAGAGTTTGATAATAGTGACTACAATATCAATTTAAAAAGCAGAAACGCCATAAAAACGCTTTTAGAAGAACTCGGGGAAAAAAGGAATATTTACTTACAAAAAAAGTTTGATAAAGATAAATATTACAGTATACAACAAAAAATTACTGAAGTTGATGAAGAAATATCAAAATTAAAAGCTTCTAATGTCGCATATTATAATCAATCTTTGGAGGCAATTATCGACATCCCTTCAATAATGACATTATGGAACAACATCAAGAAAAATGAGATAAATTTGCTTGATCTAAAAGAGGAATCAAAAAATTTAATCTCGAAACAAGATGTTTTATTTGAAAAGATAAAACCATTTTTACAAGATAATTTTGAAAATGATTTAGTTTTTATCAATAGACAACTTTCAAAAGAACGTGCAAGAAGAGAAGATTTTAATCTTTTATTAACAAAAATTGAATTTACAGAAAAAGAAATAACAAATCTTCAAAATAATTTAAATGAATATAATACAAATAAAAATGAAATCTTTTTAAGGATTGGAATTAATACAGAAGACAGAAATTTAATTTATAAAATAAAAGAGGATAGAGGAACTTATCTTGATTTAAAGGAACAGTTAGTAATTGCAAACCATGAACTAAAAAATCTTGAAGCAAAACTTATAAATAATGATAAATTTAATGAGCTAACAAATTTAGAACTTGAAAATAAAAAAACTGAGATTTTAAGTGGATTAAAAGATCTTGATGGCATCGATAAAAAAGAAGTAGAGATCACAACAAAAATTGAATCTTTCAAAAAAAATAATTCATTCCAAGAAGCAAAAAAAGATGAAGATAAAAAGCATAGCAATCTGTCTGATTTTATAAACAATTCGCTTATAAACTTAGCTGGAAGCTCCATATTAAATTTTGTAGAGAATGAGTATAAGAAAGAAAAAGAACCTGAAATTTTGATAGAGGCTAATAACCTTTTTTCTCTTTTTACAAACGGAAAATACTCATTAAAATTTAATGATAGCAATGAATTTGGCTTTTTTGCACTTGATGAAGAAAATTCAAAAGCTTACTCAATCAATGAGTTGTCTATGGGAACAAAAGCTCAATTAATCTTGGCTTTGCGCACAAGCTATGTTTTGTCGTTTTCAAAAAATAAAGACATTCCCCTTTTAATTGATGAAGTCTTAGCAACTACTGATGATTTGCGTTTCGATGCAATAATGAATTCATTTTTTAAACTTACCCAAAATGGATATCAAATAATATATTTTACTTCTCAAAAAAGTGTCATTTCTAAAATAAAAAAGTTAGCAGAAGAAAAAAATATTAGTATTTACATAAAAAATATTTCAACAAATGAATTAAATTTAGACAAAAATTATTATGATGATGTGAGAATAAACGACATTCCTAATTTATTAAACATAAATCAAAAAGAAAGATTCAAGATTTTAAATATTCCTCCTTTGTCTCTTCCTCTAAAGTCAGAGTCTATTCATATTGCTTTTTTAGAAAAAGACCCTGCTATACTTACTAATCTTTTAAAACTGGGAGTGACGTCCTTTGGTAAATTAAAAAATCTTTATAACAAAGTAGCCAACAAAGATTTTGTCTTATCAAAAAATGAAATGAATAAGATATCTCTGAAAGCACAAGCATTTGATATTTATTCCGAACTTTGGTCAATTGGAAGAGGAGAAAAATTTTCTGCTGAGCTTTTAAATGAAAGCGCTACCGATACTTTTAAAACTAAACTTTATGAAATTGCAGACGATACAAGTTGGATGAGCTCCGATTTTATGAAAGCGATTTCTCCAGATGGACCAAATAAAATTGCACGTTTTAAACAACAATATGATAAATTAAAAGAGATCTTCGAGAGAGACTCTTTAATCGACTACAGAGAACCATTGTCAAAAGAAGATTTAAGATCTGAATTTATCACAAGACTTTTAAAGTTAAATCCTAATATCGATAAAAATGAAGCTTTTCATTTTATTGATTTTGTAGATACTGTTTTAAACTAATATTCATAGAAGAAAAACAATAATCACAAAAGAAGCAGATATCCTCAAAAAAACAATCTATCTTTTTTTGTTTTTCTGTTACCCATAATTTTTAAATAATTCTCAATTAATTGACCCTTTATTTTTGGTGGTATTTTATGTTTCATTACTGAAATTTTTTTAAAAACTTTTAATGCTTTTTTCTTGTATTTTATATTTCCCGTATTTATGTATCTTAAATAAAAACTAACTACTAAATTATTATTTATCTTCGCATACAATATCGGCGCATCTTGCTTCTTTATAAATTTTAAAGAATCCTCATAATGATTAATCGCACATTTTAAAAAACCCCACTCCCCTGTTTTTAAATATTTTATTAGTTTATAATTTCCAACTAAAAATAATGGATATGCTTTATGAGAATTATTTTTCCATAAGAATTTTTGATATTGTGTTTGTCTTAATTTAAATTCATCTTTATTTATCTTATACACTAGATTAGATATGAATGTGACAGTAGCTTTTTTAGGTTCATATGGAATTTTTAAATTTTGAATGTCTGTAAAAATTAAAAAATCATAATTTTTATATGATGGTATTAAACTTGTAATCTTAATATTTTCTTTTTTGGGAAAAGACAATTTTATATAATTTTTATTCCCCCAAATTAAAATTTCTTTTTTAGGATTATCATTTAACCAATTCTTCGCCCCACTTCTTGAATCAATTTCAAAAGGAATTCTTTGCAATTTTAATGAGTTATCTTTAAGCCTTTTATTAATCCAAGTCCTAAAACTACTTGTATCTATCTCAAGAGGATCATCTGATAATCTTGCAAGTGCTACTTTATTACCAACAAAACTTGTAAATACATATTCTCTAAAGAAAAATATTATTAAAAGAAAACTCAAAAAAAATAAAAGTTTTTTAGAAAAAATATTTCTAAAAATTAATGTTTTTGCTAAAAAAATAATAAAGGCAGTTGCAAGTACATATTGTCCCAAAGAAACTGTTATCGATTTTTCATATGGACTAAAAACAACCCAAACAAAAAAGGTAAAAACCGCAATAATATAAAATAAAACATTCCTATTCTTCATCTAATCCTAACTTATAGTTTAAAAGATCAACTAAGCTTAATTTATGAGTTGGATGAGTTAATTCTTTAAATTCATCTTCATCAATCAAAACATAAGAAATATCAAATCCTTTTAAGGTCTTTTCTAACATTTTATTTTTTTCTATATTTTTCAAATCAATAAACTCATCTCTTTCAAATAATGGATCAAAGTCTACAACCATTTTAGGCATATCATCTCTACCAAGCACAGTAAATAAACATTTATAATTTTTATATTCTAGATCATTTTTATAACCAAGCTCCACAAAATCTTCCAAAAGTAACCAAAGACTTATATCGAATATGATATTTTCTTTTCCAAAAATATCTGTAAGCAATCTAAGTAAAATAGCCTGTTTTTGTTCTAATGTTACGGACATCTAATTTTTATATCCTTTATCTTTATGAATTCTGTATTTTATACTATAATCCAATTAAATAACAGAGTAATCTTATGGCAAAAATTTTAAAGTTAGTAACATATCCCGATCCATCGTTAAAAGAAATTTCAATTGAAGTGACGGTTTTTGACAAAGAATTAAAAAACCTAACTGATAATATGTTTGCAACTATGTATAAAAATAATGGCATTGGGCTTGCTGCGCCTCAAATTGGATTATCAAAAAAAATCATCGTTATTGATCTACAAGAAAAAGAAAAAAAGGTTCCAGAAAAATATATTTTAATAAATCCTCAAATTACCGCTTCAAGTGGAACTATTTCTTGCGAAGAAGGATGTCTTAGTGTCCCTAACTATCACGAAGTTGTTAAAAGAAAAGAAAGCATTACAGTCAAATTCCAAAATTTAAAGGGAGAAGAAGAAATAATTTCTACTTCTGGCATGCTTGCCATTTGTATGCAACACGAAATTGATCATTTAAACGGTATTTTATTTATTGATAAGATTAGCACATTAAAGAAAAGTTTTTTCAAAAGTTGGTTTAAAAAAAATCATAAAAATGAAACCACTGATTAGGATATTTAACTACCAAATCTTCTAAAAAATTTGCATATTCACACGCCAAATTCTCTACTTTGTCTCTTGTTAAAAAATCCTTATTTGCATTTTTAAAATAGACCTTATATGTATTTTTCTTTTCTTTTACGCAGATAACAAAAAAAACAGGGACTTCCATCATTTGAGAAAATCTAAAAACTCCTTTAGGAAACAAAACTTTTCTTCCCAAAAAAGATATTTTAATATTTTCATTATCCTTAAAAGATGACATTCTATCTCCTGCCATCATAACAAGATGCCCTTTATTTAAAGACTCTTTCATCTCAATACTAGTTTCTATATTTATATCTTCGACAGGAATTATCGTAGTATCTTTACATGAAAAATACTTACTAAAAAATTTATGAAATATTGGACTTTGCGAAACTCTCATAAATGCATGGCATTTTGTTTTAGGTAAATCTTTCTTTAAAGTTAAGATTGCTGGCAAAACTTCAATATTTCCTAGATGAGAACAAATTAAAAAACAACCATTCTTTGCTTCTAAAAGACTTTTTAAAAATTTAAAATCATCATTTTCATTTATAATAAAATTTGGCAAATTTTTAGCTAACGTGCATGCATCAAACTTATCTATCACAGAATCAACGTAAGAATATATATGAGAAAAAGAAGAAAAATTTTTAAATTTAACATTATTTTCCTCACAGAACGCTCTCAAAACTTCTCGATACTGTTTTGAAGATTTTTTTGCATTTTTCACGAAAAGAAAAATGACACAATATATTGGAAAAAATAATATTTTTAAGACAATTTTATTTGTAAACTTGTAGCAATACCATAAAATTTTTAGGCGAAAACTTCCTGCACATTGTTCTTTTTCTTTTGTCCACATATTATTTTTATAAATTAAAATCTTTTTGCGCTAATAATATTTTTAAGTTAATATTTAAAAAATGAAAATCTTAATATCTGATATTAACAAATTCAAGATAAATGAAAAATCATTTAATGAAAATATTCTTATGAAATTTTTATCTCATGAAGAATTATTAAGATTAGATAATATCAAAAATGTTAACAGAAAACTGCAATTTTTAATTGGAAGACTTACTTTAAGAGTTCATCTTGGAAAGGTTTTCTCGAAAAAACCAAATGATATTAATATTTTTATAAAAGAAAATGGCGCAATCCTCATAAAAGAAGATCCTCAAATATATGCAAGCATTTCTCATAGTCAAAATTTAGTTTGCGTAGCACTTAACGATCAACCTCTTGGTATTGATATTGAATATCAAAAAGAAAAGAAAGATTTTCTTAAACTCGCAAAATTTTCTTTTAATGATAATTTTGCAAAAATGTTATCCTTAAAATCCCCAAAGGAACAAAAATCTTTTTTCTATACAGAATGGACCAAAAAAGAAGCTATTTTTAAGTTAAAATCTTTAGCAAAAGAAGATAATTTTTTAGATAAAAGACTAAAGATCCTTACAAAAACAATAAAAGATGATTTTATACTTACAGTGGTAAGTTTTTAATTACTTAAAAATTTAAAATAATGAAGGCATAAAATTTGTGTAAAGTTATTGTTGCAGACTTTCAGTCTGCGGTCGGGGGGAATTTTTTGTTACCTGGGGTTTGCGCTCCTTTCAGGATCGCTAACCCCAGGCTGGGTTGTATGGCGTTTTCAACGCGGGCGCATCGGCATGCCATATTTCATTGGCTTGCCCCTTTGGGGCAATGAAAATATATGGCGTTTATAATATAAATTAATATCAGTTCTTTGGTAAAAATATAAATATTTCCAAATTACGTTAATAATATTTGTAATGCATTAAATAAAAAATCAAAGTCAATATTAACAATTTTTGGTGGGCACCTCTTATTTTTTAATATAATTTTCACAATAAGATTGGTATTTCAATGAATAGTGGAGAGGTATTTTGAATTTATAATTTTATTATTTTTAAAATTTTCAATTTTTGGTAGGCACCTCTTATTTTTTAATATAATTTTCACAATAAGATTGGTATTTCAATGAATAGTGGAGAGGTATTTTGAATTTATAATTTTATTATTTTTAAAATTTTCAATTTTTGGTAGGCACCTCTTATTTTTTAACCAAAAATTTTCGTTGCCCTGAAAGGGCGTTCCTAAAAATTTATGCGTGCTAAATGCACCTGCGTTGAAAACGCTACACAACCCAGCCTAGGGTTAAACGCGAATGAAATGAGCGTGTACCCTAGGTATTGAATTCCATATCCCCACCCGCAGGCTGAAAGTCTGCGACAATTTGACGATTTTTTTTGTAAACCAAAAATTTTCGTTGCCCTGAAGGGGCGATCCTAGAAGTTTTGAAAAACGTAAATGTATTTAAAGATTAAAATTTTTCATATCATCAAAATAATCTATCGCCATTTTTTGCTAAAATATTTTTATCTGGAACAGCTACCGAAATAACCTCTCCATCACCAGATGCTATTATCATTCCCTCAGAAACACCGAATTTCATCTTTCTTGGCGCCAAGTTTGCCACCATAATAACCTTTTTCCCTATTAGATCATTTGGAGCATATGCTGCTTTTATTCCTGCAAAAACTTGTCTTGTTTCAGATCCAAGATCTAACTTTAATTTTAAAAGTTTATTTGAGTCTTCCACTTCACTAGCCTCTAAAACAGTCGCAACTCTTAAATCTATTTTTGCAAAATCATCATAAGATATTTGAGGAAGTATCTGCGCAACATCATTTAGCTTTAGTGGTTCAGCATTTTTTTTAGCCTCTGCTACTTCCTTTTTCGTATCTTCAACCATTTTTTCTATATTATCCATCTCTATTCTTTCCATCAATCTCTCAAAAGGATTTAATTTCTTATTTTCTATTGTGATATTAATATCACTCCAAAACCATTCTTCTTCATTAAATAACTTTTCTATTTTCTTTAATAAATTAGGCAAAATTGGTTTTAAATAAATTGAAAGCACCCTTGCGGAATTTAATCCTGCCGTAAGAACCTTTCCCGCAAGCTCTTTATCCTCTTTTACAAGCACCCAGGGTTTAAATTCTTCATAGAATTTATTTACCTTATTTGCAAGCAATACAATCTCCTTTATCGCATTTGAATATTTTAATTCCTCATAATAATTTGAAATTTTTTCTTGAGAATTTCTTATTTCAGATAAAAGTTCTTCGCCCTCTTTGTTTAACGATGACATCGTATTTTCAAAATGCTTTCCTAAAATTCCCACACTTCTACTAATAATGTTTACAAAATTCCCAACTAAATCACTATTTACTTTCGATACAAAATCTTCAAAATTAATATCAATATCTTCTGTCCTATCTGTTAATTTCGAAGCATAATAATATCTTAAATATTCAGGATCTAGATATTTTAAATATGTACTTGCACTTACAAAAGTCCCCCTACTTTTACTCATTTTCTGGCCATTTACAGTAACAAAACCATGAATATGAATTTTTTTGGGAGTATTAAATCCTGCGCCTTTTAACATCGCAGGCCAAAAAAGAGTGTGAAAATATAAAATATCTTTTCCTATAAAATGATGAATTTCAGAATCTTTTCCAAACCAAAAATCTTTATAATCAAGACAGTGATTATCACAATAATTCCTTGATGAGGCTATATATCCAATTGGCGCATCAAGCCATACATAAAAATATTTATTATCTTCTCCAGGAATTTTAAAACCAAAGTAAGGAGCATCTCGTGAAATATCCCAGTCTTTTAAACCTTCTTTAAACCATTCTTCCATTTTATGATAAACTTGTTCGTTCACAACTCCTTCTTTTAGAAGAGCCTTCAAGTCATTCTCAAAATCTGATAATTTGAAAAAATAATGTTTCGAAGTCTTTTTGATCGGAGGCTCTCCACTTACTACGCTTCTTGGGTTTTTCATATCTAGTGGAGAATATATCGAACCACATACATCACAAGAATCCCCATATTGATCTTGAGCCCCGCATTTGGGGCATTCTCCTTTTATGAATCTATCAGGTAAAAACATTTTTTCTTTTTCATCATATGCTTGTTCGATATCACGTGTTACGATATGCCCTTTTTCTTTTAATGTACTATATATTAATTCTGAAAATTCCTTATTTTCCACAGAATGTGTAGAATAATAATTATCAAAACCAATTAAGAAACCATTAAAATCTCTTTTATGTTCCACAGCAACTTGTGTTATTAATTCTTCTGGAGTTATATTTTTTTCTTTTGCTTTTAGCATGATTGGCGTTCCGTGCGTATCGTCTGCACAACAATATATACAATTATTTCCAATTATCCTTTGAAATCTTGCCCAAATATCTGCTTGAGAATACTCTAATATATGACCTATATGAATTGCACCATTTGCATAAGGAAGCGCGGCTGTAACTAAAATATTTCTTTTCATAATATAAACACCTTTTAAAAAACTTAATACTAAAATATAATATTTTTTGTTTTTTTAATATCTAAACATTTTACATAAAGGATTGTAATGTCGGAAGAAAGAAAATCAAGCATTTCTGCTTTTATTGTTTGTTTAAACGAAGAAAAAGCGATGGAGCGATGTCTAGAAAGCGTAAAATGGTGCGACGAAATTGTTATTGTTGATAGCTTTTCAACAGACAAAACACTTGAAATTTGTTCAAAATTTACAGATAGGATTTATCAACGTAAATGGCCTGGATTTAGGCTACAAAAGCAGTTTGGATTAGATAATTGTCATTCTACATGGGTTTTAAATCTTGATGCAGACGAGGTCGTTTCTAACAAGTTAAAAGAGGAAATTTTAAAGAAGATAAATGATCCAAAAACGTATGAAAAAAACATTACGGGCTTTGAATTACTTCGTGTAGTTCATTATATGAACAAGTGGTGGCGAAAAGGCGGTTGGTATCCAGAATATAGATTACGCTTAGTAAAAAAAGAACATACCATTTGGGGCGGTGATGAGCCACATGAACATGCATTGGTAAAAGATGGAAAAATTGAACGATTAAATGAAGAGCTTGAGCATTTCACATATGGAGACATTTTCCATCATTTAAGAACATTAAATAATTTCTCAAGTATTTCTGCTGATATTTTATTTAAAAAAGGCAAACGAGTACGATTTCATCATATTGCAATCAATCCATTTATGCGCTTTATAAAATTTTATTTTCTAAAGCGTGGATTTTTAGAAGGCTTTTCAGGACTTATCGTGGCAGTATTAGAAAGCTTTTATGTATTCTTAAAATACATAAAACTTTGGGAAAAAAATAATTATTCTTTAAAAAAACAAAAAAAGTAAAATTATTCACAATACACATTAATTATGCATAATTCTAAATGCTGAGTGCATAATCAAAAATAGAACCTAGGATACAAGTAAATTTCTTCCACTCCATTTAGTCTTTTTTGTAACATTATCTTTAGTAATAATTATTCGGTATCTTACGGAATAAATCCCTTTATCAAGATTCTTAAACGTATGCTTATTATTTTTTTTCATCACTAATTTCTTTCTTCCAAGCCTATAATTTTCATCCTTACTTCCAAGTCGTTTTACCTTTCTTATATGAATTAAATATTTATATTCTGCATCAGGATTTAAAGAATTTTCTTCAAATGATGCTCCATTAAAATATTCAAATTCCATTCTCACATTGTTTTTTGTCCTCTTGTCTTCCAAAGGTTTTTTTATTTGCGTTGATGGTGTTACAACCTTATTCTCACCAACTAAAGTATTAGTATTTGTCATGGTAACCGTATAAGATGGAATTAAAGTTTCTGTTGTCGTATTGCTCGGAGTATATGTATTTGTAAATGTGTTCGACGGAGTATACGTTTTCGTAAATGTATCACTTGGCGTATACGTCGCAGTCGCTGTATTCGATGGCGTATATGTATTTGTAAATGTATTGCTTGGTGTATATGTTTCGGTAAACGTATTTGATGGCGTATACGGATTTGTAAAAGTATTGCTTGGTGTATATGTTTCGGTAAACGTATTGCTCGGAGTATATGTATTTGTACATGTGTTCGACGAAGTATACGTTTTCGTAAATGTATTGCTTGGTGTATATGTTTCGGTAAACGTATTTGATG
>CAZHSB010000003.1:0-61359 GCA_964534945.1 uncultured Bdellovibrionales bacterium
TTAATTAGTCTATTACTAATCAAATTTTTCTATCTTCTATTTTCTTTATTCGAAAGTTTATCTTTAAAAGGTTCCTAAATTAGGAAAAAGATGTGGGTGTCCTTTTATTTAATTTCTTTTATTTAATTTTGAGAACTGGAAGAGCAGTTTGAGGTGAGCCAGAAAATCGAAGAAAGATGCCCAAAAAAGATATGGGTGTCCTTTAATTTAAAAAATGCGGAAGAAGGGAATCGAACCCCCACGCCTAAGGCATCAGATCCTAAATCTGACGTGTCTACCAGTTCCACCACTCCCGCATGAATAGAGTATTTTATATAACAAATACGAAAAATTATCAATAGAAGAAAAAATTTTTGCTAAAATAAAATTTCATTTCTTCTAATCAAAATATAAAATATAAAATGTGACCTTGCCTTATGCTGACTCTTTTTTCTTGCTACTTTTTTCATTTGAATAAACAAGAACTGGCTTTTCATGATTTACAACTGTTTCTTTTGAAATCAACGCCTCTTTTACATTATCTTCAGATGGAATTTCATACATTATATCAAGCATAATGCTTTCCATAATTGCACGAAGTCCACGTGCTCCAGATTTTCTTGAAATTGATTCTTTTGCAATTTCTTGTAAGGCATCATCAGAAAATTTTAAATCAACATCTTCTAAATCAAATAATTTCTTGTACTGCTTTACTAACGCATTCTTTGGCTCTTTTAAAACTCTAATTAAAGCATTTTCATCCAATTCTTCTAATGTAGCAATAATAGGAAGACGCCCAACAAATTCTGGAATTAAACCAAAATGAAGTAAATCTTCAGGCTGAATCTTTGCTAACAATTTTCCCCTTTCCGTCTCTGCTTTTGTAGGAATAATACTTTTCTCATCACTTTTTGATCCAAAGCCTAACTTCTTATCCCCTATTCTTCTTCTTATGATATCCTCAAGCCCGACAAACGCACCACCACAAATAAATAAAATATTACTTGTGTCTACCTGCAAAAATTCAGATTGAGGATGTTTACGTCCTCCTTTTGGTGGAATGCTTGCAACAGTACCCTCTAAAATTTTTAATAATGCTTGTTGAACTCCTTCGCCCGATACATCACGAGTAATTGATGGATTGTCTGATTTTTTAGAAATTTTATCTATCTCATCAATATAAACAATTCCTTTTTGAGCCTTTTCAATATCATAATCTGCTGCTTGCAAAAGATTAAGAATAATATTTTCGACATCCTCCCCCACATATCCTGCTTCTGTAAGACTCGTGGCATCTGCAATCGTAAAAGGAACTTTTAAAATTCTTGCCAATGTTTGCGCCAATAAAGTTTTTCCAGAACCCGTTGGCCCAATAAATAAAACATTTGATTTTGAAAGCTCAACATCTTTTTTATAAGATTTTGAAGAATTAATTCTCTTATAGTGATTGTAAACAGCAACAGACAAAACTTTTTTTGCTCGCTCTTGACCAATAACAAATTCATCTAAAAATTCTTTTAGCTCTTTTGGTTTCGGAAGTTTTTCTCCATCTGCCATTGCATTTGATTGACGTAATTCATCTTCAATAATGTCATTACAAATTTCTATACATTTGTCGCAAATATAAGCATTATTTCCACCAATAAGTTTTGTAACTCCCTCGTCTTCTGTAGTTCTATTACAAAAAGAACATGCAACTATAGAAACATCTTCTTTTTTACTATTAGCCCCTTTCAACACCTTACTATTTTTGTCTCTGTCTTTATCCTTTACCAATTTTATTATCCTTAATTAAATATATTAAGAAGGATTAGTAATCACCCTTTTTTCATAAACACTATCTATAAGACCATAATCTTTAGCCTCAAGCGCAGACATAAAATTATCTCTGTCTGTATCTTTCTCTATCTGCTTAATATTCTTTCCCGAATGAAAAGATAAAATCTGATTTAATTCTTTTTTTACCCTTGCCATTTCTCGCGCATGAATATCTATATCAGAAGCTTGTCCTTTAAAACCACCAAGCGGTTGATGAATCATAATTCTAGAATGAGTTAAGGCAGATCTTTTCCCCTTCTGCCCACCACAAAGAAGCAATGCTCCCATGCTCGCAGCTTGTCCCACACAAACAGTAGCAACATCAGCTTTTATGTATTGCATTGTATCATAAATTGCCATACCAGCACTAACCGAACCTCCTGGACTGTTGATATAAAGATATATATCTTTTTCAGGATCTTCACTTTCCAAAAATAAAAGCTCCGCAGTAATAACATTTGCTACAGAATCATCAATCTCAGTTCCTAAAAAAATTATTCTGTCTTTTAAAAGACGAGAATATATATCGTAAGAACGCTCTCCTCTTCCAGTTTGTTCAATTACATATGGTATATAATTCATAAAATTCCTTTTAATAAAAAATCTATTCTTTGGTTTCCTCTTGTTGTTTTTTAGTCTTTCTAGTTTTTTTAGGTTTTTCGTCTTTTGAATCTTTAGTTAAAGACTCGTCTTCTCCGTCTTTTTTATCCTTTAATGGAATATAAGAAATTGTTGCTTTCTTACATAGCAAATCCCAAGCCTTTGTCCTTCTCAATTCCAAAGCTATACTCTTTTCAAGGTTATTTTTACTAATCTCCTTTTTCAACGTATCAAGCGGAGTACCTGTTTGATCAGCAATTTTTACTAAGTATTCTTCAATATCATCATCAGTAGCTTCGATATTTTCCTTTTTGGCAATAGCATCTATCAAAGAAACAACTTTTATTCTTTCTTTCGCCGTCTCATTATAAGCATTTCTTATGTTGTTTCTCATATCTTCTTCTAATTTACGAAGGTCAACTGACTGCTTAAAATTCATCGATAAAATACTTTCAATTTCATTATCAAGCATTACTTGTGGAATTTTAAAATCAAAAGATTCTAAAAGTTTTTGAATAATAGTAGTCTTTAATCTCTCATCATTTCCTCTAGAGATTTCCGATTTCAAAACATCAGCCATTCTCTCATTTAGTTCTTTTACGCTTGAAAGTCCAAATTCTTTTTTGTCCTGTACAAACTCATCAGTAAGTTCAGGAAGTTTTTCTTCAACAATCGCCTTAAGGGTAATTTGATATAGAGCTTCTCCTGCCTTAAAATCTCCTTTATCATTCTTAATATCTATCGAAGAATTTACCTCTTTTGTATCGCCTACAGACATGCCAACTAACGCTTTTTTTATTTCAGCATCTAAAAACTTGCCATTTTTAACAAACTTTTGAGAATTCCAATCTGCATCACTTAAAGAACGTATAAATTCTTCTATTTCATCATCATGGTCTTTAATTTTCGTAACCACTTCAAATTTTACGATACTTGAATCATTTGCTTTTTTCTTGGCTTTAACATCTTCAAAAGTACTCCATTTTGAAATCATTTCCTTGATCGCTTTATCAAGCTTTTCATCGGTAAATTCATCTTTTTCAACTTCAACTTTTAATCCATCATAAGAAGGCACCTCAGGAATTTCTGGAAATAGTTCGACTGTTGCAACAAACGAAAATCCACCATTTTTATCATCATTATTTAAGTCAACTTTAACAACGCCTAACACTTTTAAATTATTTTTTCTGATACAATCATCAATTGAATCTCTTACAACTCTTTCTTTTGCATCAGCTAAAATAGCTTCTTTATACATCGGCTCAATCATATGCCTTGGGGCTTTCCCAGGCCTAAAACCATTTAATTTAACTTTACCAATCGTATTGGCTAATAAATCTTCATAAATTTTTTCAAACTCTTCTTTGGTTACACTAATACACAAATCTTTTGTAATTTCATCAATATCATTTATCACACAATCAAAATCCATCTTACGTCCTTAAAATAAACTTCCTAAAAATAAAAATATTCAATTCAAAGCAGTACAATTTGAAAAAAAACATACACTTAGAACTCTTAGTTAGGTTATCAAAAAGAAATTAATATTACAATACGATGAAAATTTTAATTTGTATTTGTATTTTATCGAAAAGATTATATGAAATAAAAAAAGAGGTCTCTGTGGCATTAAATTTAACCTTCTTTTTTTTATCCCTAAAAATCAAAATACCAACGTATTTGGTAGGGACTTAATAAAACCTTTTATTAATCTTCTTGGCTTTCTCCAAGATGATCATTGCTAATGGCTTTCTCAGACTGTTCCTCATTTTTTTCTTTCTTTTCCTTTCGAGGAATAAAGAAAGATGAAAAGGTAACCCAAGGGATCTCAAAAAGTGTCGCCACTAGCGCACACGCCGTGACGACAAAAATTTTCTTCGAAGGACTCGGATCCCCTAAAAAAGTTCCTTTTCCCTCAGCGACAAAGGCCGCTTCAAGGGAAAGCATGAACATACCAATCACTGTTCCAAGGGCATAGCCCCTAATGACTGTTGGGACCGAAGTCCCAAATAGCGTCCCCACGAGAAGGGCGATCAATAACGGTGCACCGTAAAGAACGGCGACCGAACCAATTTTTGAATTCAGGAAAATCCTGAATTCATCTACCGAAGGAATGTACCCCATAAAATAGGATACGATTCCGACAACAAGAAAAACCAACACGATAATTCTTGTCGAAACTCTGATGCTTCCTATCATACAAATATCGAACCTTTCTTGCCACAGAGAGGTCTCTTTATCAAAAATCTTACTCTTTTTCCATTTTGATTCAAAAAAATATAACTAAAACAATAAATTTGCTCATTTTTACTAATCTTTTATTATTTTTATCGTTTAAATTGTAATTTTTATATAAATTTTTTGAATTAAAACATAAAAATATGTAGATTAGTGAACCTTGATGCTAAAAATTTTTGGCATTATTACAATTTATAGCGGGTATTAGTAAAATAACTTAGGTTAATAAAATTTTTTAATGTAATAATTCATCGCCCCTTTTCTTATAAAATGTGGTTACCACAAACAAACTAAAAATTTGGTTTGCTTGTGGTGGCCACGTTTAAATTTTCGTTTACATCGTCGTAAACGAAAATAGAAAAAAATAAGAAAGAAAAAGGTAAAGAAATGAAAAAATCTTTGTTGATCATTTTTGGTGTGCTGCTTAGTTTGTTTTGTTTTTCACATCAAATTATTGGACAAACATTGTACGATAATGTGAAAGCAGAACAGACACATCACAACCCCTCCAACCTTGATTTGATTTTTAAGTTCATTGAAAATCAAAACCAAGGAAATGCGGTTATCATGCCACAACCAATTTTCAGATTTTGGGAGATGTTCAAATTTACATGCGTAAATAAAGACATCCCCAGAATGACAAGGGCACTACCTTATACTGAGTGGCCAGCAGGCTACAAGGAACGAGGCACTATCGTCACAGATGGTGCGCCAAGCGGTAAATTGGATTCGTGGGTAATGAATCAAATCCAAATTTTTGACTTCACCGAATCGTTCAATTTTGGTGAGGGATTTTTCTCTAGTTTGAATAAAGAATTAGAGGAAAAAACAGGTTTTGCCAACATTTTTCCAATGCCTCAAGGTGACGAAAGTTGTTTGGGGTATTTGATCGCCAAGTTTGAAAAAACTTGGGAAATGAAAGAGTGGCAATGGCCATTCAAGCATGATGGTAAAGAAGATACGATTCCTTTTATCTATGGGGGACAAATTGTTTCCGAATTTCACAGAAATGGAATTTATGAGATTTCTCTTGGAGATAATATCTTCATGAGGTTAGGATTTGATGAAAATAACATCAATTTCCAACAATTAGAAAAATTTCATACGGGAACTATCTTGGGACGAATTCCAAGAAAAAGAGAGGTTTGGATTCCCAAAATGGATATTCAGACGAGTATCAATCTCAAAGATTTTTTTCCTGCTGATTCTAAATTTTCTTTTATTGCAAAAGAAAATTCGCCAATTAGCGACTTTAAGCAAATTTGTAAAATTAGCTTAACCAAGGAAAAGATCTCTGCCGCCTCAGCGACATTTTTTGTTGCTGCTGCGTTAGATGGTCCCGCACCAGACAAACGGTCAATCGTATTCGATAAGCCCTTTAAGTTTGTCCTCATTGACAAGAATACAGGGGCATGTTTAGTTGCAGGACACTACGTTTCACCGTCTTATGGGGCGCACCCTTAAATTGAATGAGAAATTTGTTTGCGGGGTTGTTACATATATTTTTATATTAACAAGTAAGGTTTTTATATTTTACTAAAACCCCGCTTCCTTTTTATCTTTAATTAAAAAATCAAACAGATGGTATTAGCAAAACAGGACAAGGAGCTTCTCTTAAAACTTTTTCAGAGACAGATCCCATAACAAGTCTTCTTAGCCCAGTTCTTCCTTTACTTGCCATTATGATTAAATCCACATCATTTTCTTTTGCATATCGAACTAATGCCGTATGAACCGCCCCCTTTCCTTCAAGAACTACAGGTTCTAAGTTCGGATATCCTAGATCCTTTGAAACTCTTATTAAATCTTTTTTAACTTCATCTAAAATCTTTTTTTGTATATCACAAGAAATTAAATTCGGTTGATCAATAACAGAAAACAATGCAAGCTCAGCGGGATCTTCCACAACTGCAATTAAAATTATTTTTGCATCATACTTAGTTGCCAAATCCTTTGCTAATGCAAAAGGTTTTTTTGAATTTTCAGATAAATCTGTTGAAAGTAGTATTGTTTTAAACATGTCTTTCCCTCTACAAATCAAGAATTTATTGCATTATAAATTCCTTAAAATATACAGACACTACTGGCTCCGTACCTAAACCTAAAGCTTCATTAATCGCAGACACAAGCTCTCCTTTTAACGCGATTTTCCCCTCTTGCGTTAAAATATCATCTGGGGCTTTACTAGATAATACACTAATGATTGCGTCTCGTACCATGGCATCTCTTTTCGTAAAAGCTTCAGATACAGAAATTTGTGGCAATTTTATACTTTCTTCGTCCTCTTCCTCTGAATTATTCCCCTCTTCTTCAACATTTTCCTCATTACCATTGTCTTCTTCATCTCCAGATTCTTCTTCGTCATCTAAAGATTCCGCATCTTCTTTAGATTTTGCGGACGGATTCGGATTATACTCTACTTGTAAAGTGGTCCTTAAAAAATTATTTGCCTTGGCTAAATTTACAACAAAAGAATCAAGTTCTAAAATTTCATTTTTTACTTGTTCTTCTACAATGGGTTTTTCATCTGCTGCTTTGTTACCTTTTCCGCCAAGTACAAGAAATGCGGTAACACCTCCAGCAACAATTACTAAAACTAAAATAATAATTATCAAAAGCTTCTTTGATTTCTTTGGTTTTTGTTCTTCACCATTTTTCTTTTCTTCTTTTTTCTCTTCTTTCTCTTCTTTATTAGCCATAAAAATCACCTTCTAAAAAATAAAACCTCAAGTTGTAAGATTCATTTAATTAAAAAAAGACTCAATATTGTTAATATATTGATTTTTTTAATAAATGACAATATATTTATAGCCATGAGAGTATTATTTTTAGCACCAGAACCATTTTTCCAAGAACGAGGTACGCCAATTGCTATTAAGTTAGCACTCCAAGTTTTATCAAAAAGGGAAAATACACAAGTAAAAGTAGTTTGCTATAACGAAGGTACAGAAGAAAATTTCAATGATGTGAAAATAAAAAGAATATCGGAATGCCTTTTTGTAAAAGGTGTACGTCCAGGCGCGTCAATAAAAAAAATAATTCTTGACGTATTTTTATTCTTCACAGCTTTTCAAGAAATCAGAAAAAATAAATATGATGTTGTTCATGCAATAGAAGAATCCGTTTTCATAGCATATACTCTAAAAAAAATATTCGGAATAAACTATATTTACGATATGGATTCTTCCTTATCTGATCAATTAATCAAACGATGGAAATTCTTAAAGATTTTTAGATGCTTTTTCGAATTTTGCGAAAAGATTGCAATCAAAAATGCGATTGCAATCTTACCAATGTGTGATGCATTAGCAAACGTTGCAAAAAGTTATGGCGCAAAAAATATCGAAATACTAAGAGACATCTCCCTAAATGATCTTCCAGAATATAAAGAAAAGGCTCAAAATTTAAGAGAAGAACTTAATCTTGATGAAAGTGCGAAAATTATCTTATACATTGGAAATTTAGAACACTATCAGGGAGTAGGATTATTAATAAAAAGTTTTGCATTGGCAAAAAAAGCCTGCGATAACATTCATCTAATTATCATAGGTGGAAATGATGCTCATATCGAAAAATACAAACAACTTTCAAAGGATTTCAACGTTACAAACTTTGTTTCAATTATTGGTCCTCGCCCTGTAAAATCACTTGGAAATTATTTATCACAAGGAGACATTTTAGCTTCTCCAAGAATTGAAGGTACAAATACATCAATGAAGATTTATTCCTATCTTCTTGCTGGGAAACCAATAATTGCCACAGATTTACCAACACATACTCAGATTTTAGATGATTCATTAGCGCTGTTATCGGCGCCGACAGTACAAGACTTTGCAATGGGCATAAAAGAATTATTAGAAAATCCAGAATATGCCAACAGCATTGCGACCAATGCGAAGAATGAAGCTGAAAAAAAATATACATTTAAAGTTTTTAGCCAAACGTTAAATAACTTGTATAATCAAGTAGAAGAAAATTTAAATATCAAAAATTAAAAACATTTTTTAATCTTCAAATTTTGGAATATCTATATCTAGTAATGAGTGAATGCTTTCTTCTACTAAGAAATCTGTGATATTTCTTAATGATACTATACCAATAGGATAATTATTATCATCAACTATAGGAAATTGAGTAAAACCACCGTTAGACATAATACTTAATACATAAGCAACAGTACAATCCATTTTCCCAGAAAATATTTTTTTCGTCATATATCTTGAAACAGGTTCTTGCATAAAATTTTCATCCTTCATACTTTTGGCGACCAAATCCCTTTCCGTGTAGATCCCAATCATCTTTTGATCTCTATTAACTATAAAAACACAATCACATTCATGCTTTTGAAATAATGTGACAATCTCTTCAACTTTTACATCTTCATAAACACATATAGGTTCATTTGGTTCTAAAATAGAAATTGGCTTCGATAAAAAATTGGTATCTAATGGACCCAATTCCATATTATTTGTTCGCTCTAATTTTAACCTTATATCCATTTCATTTTTGTCAATCATATATTTTCTCCAATAAAAAACTTGAATTATTATTTTTATCGATTGAAACCCTTAATGGTCCTTCTTCTTCAGTCATAAAAATTTTCATGGCATCTCCTGCAATTATTGTTGTTCCTAAAAAAGCTTTTTCATAAATCAAACAAAAAAACTTTTCGTTTATCTTTTCTTCTTCAATAACTTTATCAATTTCTCTTAAAATCTCTAATCTAGAATTTTCTAACTCTTTATATCTTTTAAGCATAATCTTTATTTTTGATTTATTTTTTTCATCAATTGTATTCATAATTTCAGGATTAATTGAGGCCGTTCCCAAATAATTTTTTAAACTTTCTTTTGCTTTTTCAATAAGAATCAACTTCTCCTTTAATTCCCTATGAGATAAAACAACTTCTTTTTTTGAACACGCTTTAATACTAGTTTTTAATCCTGACTTATTTCCAACTTCACTAACGATGACAGAATCAACAACTAAGCATTCCCCTCCAATTAACGCACCTCTTTTTATAGAAACACTATTTAAACTACTTAATTTCGAATTGTATGCTTCTCTTTCCAAAAAAATTGTGCTATTGGCCTCTAAAATTGCATCTCTACAACCCTTCGAAAAAATTGAACCTCCAGAAGACACCTTGCTCTTTTCTCCACCTATTATAAACCCCTTAACACAAATATCACCAAGATAAGTAATTAATCTTGCTTGATGAGTATCTCCATCAATTACAATATTCTTTTTTGCAGAAATTGAAAAATCTTTGTAGACATTACCTCTTATATAAACACTACCAATAAAATCTATTTTTCCATATTCATAATCTAAATCACCATCAATTAATAATGTATCCTTAACCATAACAGTTTCAAATTCTTCTTTGATAAAACCATCACGACGACTAATTAATGTAATATAATCTTTATCCGCTTCTTTTACTTGTTTGAAATCTCCGCTAATTTTTAATTTAAGATCCAACCCAAGATCCCCATCTATTTCCTCTCCCAATGCATTTTGCCCAGGCTCCCCTCGGTGAGGAGGATAAATTCTTGCTACCTTATCTCCTTTTTGTACATTATCAAATAAGCTCGTATATCTAATGTCGATAAAATCTTCATTAGGATTTTTACATAAACTTTTATCAAACTTTTTTACTAAATAAACTATTCTTCCAGGAATCCCCTGTGATGGTGGAAATCCTTTTGCGACCCTTCTTAAAAGATTCTCTCCTGTTGCTTTTATAGAGTTAACAGAATCTTTAATAACATCAAAATGAATTAGGTCATCATTATGACAATATTTAAAAATAAATTTTCTTAAAGAAAGATAATCTAATACTTTGCTGTCACATTCTTTAGAAAAATTTGGTTTAGTTGTAATTTCCAAGAAGAGTTTATATTTATCATCTGAGATGATAAGGCTTACTTCGACAAAATTATCTTCTATCTTTTCAAGAAGCATTGCATAATTTTCCTATGCTAACTGAATAATTTCATTTAAAAGTTGATCAATTGTAGTAATTATCCTAGAGCTTGCCTGATATCCTCTTTGTAATGTTATAAGATCTATAAACTCATTTGCAAGGTCAACAGTCGAAAGCTCTAATGAACCAGAATTTATATCACCAAAAGTACCAGTTTGAGCATATCCTGTAATAGGTTCTCCAGAATCTGGAGACTGTTGCAACATTTGATTCCCGACTCTTACGAGTCCTTCAGAGTTCGAAAAATTCACAAGTCCAATATATCCGATTGTCGCAGTTTGACCATTAGATAATGTCGCAAAAATTTCGCCATCTTTCTCTATGCTTAAGCTTTCGACTCCACCAACCCCTTGTCCATCTTGAGTTATAGAGGTAATGTTAGATGCTGATGAATATTGTGTAAAATTTCCCATAGAAATACCGACTGTACTAGTAGAAGATCCATTTGCCCATTGTATACTAGCCTCAAGATCAGAATGTCCAGTGGCAGGGGTATTATTTCTTCCCCCATCTGTACTAAAAGTCATATTGACATATCCGTCTGTGGCGTTTCCGCTTGAAGTTGTTACTAAACGTGGATATCCAACAGCATTGCCAGAAGAATCTACTTCTTCACTATTTAAATACCCTCGAACCTGATATTCATTTTCTCCTGTATGAAAATAATAAAATGTAACCGTATGAGACTCTCCTAAAGAATCAAAGACTTCTACCACCGTTGAAAATTCAGCAGCTTCATTTAAATCAGCATATGATACATCAACACTTCCTGCGCCAGAACCTGCCGTAGGCACCGTTGGAATATCAGCGACATCTACAATGTCTGCAGCCGAATTTAAGTTTCCAGTTATGCTCATTTTTGATGTTGAAATACTATCTTGTGAAATTGTATTTATATTTAATTTCTCCATGGCTCCTGTACCACCATTAGGATATCCTAAAACATAATATCCCTCTTGAGTTACCAAATATCCCTCAGAATTAATTTTAAAATTTCCTGCTCTCGTATAATATTTTGAGCCACTACCGTCAGAACATTCAAAAAATCCATTTCCATCAATAGCCAAATCTAGTGTACGACCAGTTGATTCTAATGTTCCTTGTTCCATAATAGTACTTACAGAACTAATCGAAGAGCCTGCCCCTGTAACTTTTCCAGATACTTGGCCACAAGCAATCACATCTTCAAACTCTGCACGTGTTGTTTTATATCCAACAGTACTTGAGTTAGATATATTGTCACCAATGACAGAAATAGCAGTACCATGACTTGATATCCCTGATCTTCCAGAAAATAAACCATTTATTATGTTTGTCACGTATTGTCTCCTAAAAAATAAAACTCTTAAGCACGAACCTCTGAAATATCAGATAAAGATATCTGTTGTTCTCCTATCAACAGTGGATTTTCATCTCCTGGGATAAAACCACTAACTGTTCCACACCTTGAAGAGCTCACTGTAGAATAGCTACCCGAAGAATTTAAATACACAACATTAGCTGAAAAAGAACCTGATGATGTAGATAAGTTATTAAGTGTAGCTGTATATTCTCCCGCTTCTAATTCTCCCAAAGATATCGTTTCAACAATATTCTTACTATCATCTAACAATTGAACATTTACCTCTGAAGATGAAGAAGGTAATTTAAACGTGATGTCTCCCCCATCATTGTTCGATACTTCTATCGTATTGTCTTTTAACAATACTTGGTGCCCTAAATAAGTTGCCAATCCTTCACTCTCCGAAGAAGAGCTTGAAGACATTCCCTCTAAGGTATCATTTATAGAAATTAACTGCTCAACTTGTGAAAATTGTGCCAAGTTGACGGCAAATTCTTCATTTTCTACTGGATCCAATGGATCTTGATTTTGAAGTTGAGTAATCAAAAGTTGTAAAAATTCATCTTTCCCGACAACGCTAGATGAATCGCTTGATGAAGATTTTGTAGTACTTTCAGTAGAATAATAACTGCTATCTAATTTATCTATACTTGATGTAGTCATATAAACACTCCTAAAAATGGCTAGGAAATATTTGCCATCTATTATGCTCAAGTAAAACTATTGCAATCCTCATACCACTTTTTAATTGTGTTTTGATGATAAATCGAAACGCTTATTCTAGGCACATAAGTGCTATAAAGCACTCAGTTACTTTTGAAACTTCGAATCGAAAATGAAAACCATTACTTAACTTCTATAGAACTTGTGCGGTTTATTTTTTTAAATACACAATACGTTACACATAATACACAAATAATTGAAATCCAACCTATCGGCTCACAAACAAGAAAATAACGCCTTGCCATTTTATGTAAATTAATATTAGTAGCCTCTCCTGTTGAATAAATAAATAACTTCATCGCCATAACCCAACCAGAATGAATTCCTATATTTATATAAATTGATGAAAATCTTTGCATCATTATACAAAGAGAACAGCCGACAAGAAAAAGTCCGAAAAATGCCTTTAAAATTCCTGGAAAAAACATGGTTTGAAGTACGTCAAGATAATATTCAAAGCCTACAGTTAAAGACCAAGAATTATAAATAAACATTTTATCTGGTGCCACAAAATGAACACTCGCATAACATAAGCTAGAAAGCACTATTGCAAAAATTATATTCATTTTTTTCTTAAAGGCACTTAACAATACAACCCTGAAGAAAGCTTCCTCTAGAATTGAAATAATAATTGCCGCAAAAATTACTTTTAAAATTTTAAAGAAATAATACTCAAAACTCTTTTCAACCCAAACAATTTCACCATCAAAATCAATAAAAAAAACAAGTATTATAGAAATTCCAAGAGTTATAAAAAAAGAAAGTAAACATTCTCTAAGGGCAATTTTAAAATTAACATTTCTCAGTTTTAACCAAATCTCTTTTACAGAAAAATTTTTCTTTAATAGTAATAAAAAAACAAAAATAAGTACCATCAAAACCCTATCAAGTACCCTAGAATATGGAGGTATTCCTGTTTTCCAAAAACTTTGAATTAGAGAATAAAGAGGCGGCGTTATTACAGCGCCAATAAAAAGTGAACCAAAAATTAATGTACATAATGATTTGATCATTTTCCCCTTTTAAAATATTACGAAAAAATTTTATAAAATTCCCAAAATTTTTCTACTTTATCAGCTCCAAATCTATTTAAATTATTCACTATATCATCAAGTGATAACTCAACATCTATTTTTTCAATGTATTTTTTAGAAAAAAAGTTATCTGCATAAGCAATTAATTTTTCTTCAATTGTAGTAGGTTCCATTGCCTCAGTTCCTATTTGCAAATTTATGACTTCTTGTTTATTTAATCCAACCCCAAAATGGTCTTTACATATATCTTGGTATTTTTCATATTTTGTTCCATTTAACATCTCTGCTCCCAAAACACCATGCCATAAATATGGTTTATCCCCAAAACAACAAAGATTTGGTGCGTTAGTTTTTATCATACCAATATCATGCAAAAGCGAAGCCTCAAAAATATATCTTTCATCTAAGTTTAAACTTTTTTTTAAATTTATCTCTAAAGCTTTGTCCGCAACATGGAAACTATGCTTTAATAGAATTTCTTTTGCCTGCTTATTATCAATATAAAAATCGTCTATAATTTCTGGATATTTTCTCATAATACTAATCATTTACTAGGAGATACAGTTGATATATTTGCTTGAATTTCTTCAAAACCTCCAAAAGAATTAATTTGAGGTTTAAACACCACATCTACTTTTTTCCCTTCTTTTAACATTGGATGTTCTGTTTGCTTCCATAACATTCCAATTAGTATTTTACCATAAGAGTCTGAAAGCACAACTTTTAAATGACTGTCTCTTAAAACATAAATTTTGTTAACTAATAAATTCTCACACAAAAACTGTATAGGAGGATTTTCCATACCAAAAGGAGAAAATAAATTAAGTTCGTTAATTATATCCTTATTTAATTCATTCAAAGAAATTTTTATATCAGCGATGACCTTTGGAACAGCATCAATCGTTAATATTTTTTTTTCACAAAATTTATTAAATTCTTCCGCAAAAATTTTTATATTTTCTCTTTTTATTGAAACGCCCCCAGCCATTTCATGACCACCAAATTTTTCAAGATATTTCGATAAAGATGTCAAACACTCTATAACACTAAATCCCTCAATACCTCTGATAGATCCTTTAAAAATTCCATCTTGATCTAGCCCTAAAACAATTGATGGCTTATAATATTTTTCGACTAATCTTTGAGCAACAATACCGACAACCCCCGTATGAAAACTTGGATGCCAACAACAAAGGCCAAACTTTAAAGACTCTAAAGATTCAACCTGTCTGATTGCCTCTTTCTTTACTTGTTCTTCTATCACCTGACGTTCTTTGTTTAGTTTATCTAATTTCCCTACTATTTTTTTTGCTTTTTTTTCATCAAGTGTTGTTAAAAGCTCTACAACCATTTCTCCTGTAAGCATTCTTCCTGCAGCATTAAGACGAGGACCAATATTAAATGAAATGTCATAACAATTAATTTCTTTATTCAAATTTAGGGCATTTTTTAATGCTATGATGCCTACTCTTTTGCTGTTATTTATTACTTCAAGACCCTTTTTTGCTATTACTCTATTAGGACCGATGAGGGGAACCATGTCGCAAATTGTTCCCATGGCACTTAAATCAAGATAATCTTTTGGATCTATTTTTATTTTATCATTTTCCTCGTAAAGTTTTTTTCTAAGCAAAATTATCAAATACCAAACAAGTCCAGCCGTACAGAGAGCATATTCACAAAAACCACACCCCTCTTGATTTGGATTTACAAAAGCATCAGATCTTGGATTATTTTTGCCAACATGATGGTGGTCAATAACAATTGTTTTTATTCCAAGTTCTTGTGCTAATTTAATTTCTTTTTCGTTAGTTGTTCCATAATCAAGGGATAATAATAGTGTCGCACCATCTTTTTTAGCTTCTTTTACCATTCTTTCATTTAAACCATATCCTTCAGAAAATCTATCTGGAACATAATTTTTAACATCTATATTTAAATCTTTTAACAAATTTATTATTTGCGAAGCCGAAGTTAATCCATCGACATCAAAATCAGAACAAATAGCAATTTTCTCATGATTTTTTATTGCCTCAACAATAATATCAGAAGCTTGCTCAAGCCCTAACATTTTTTTAGGATCTGGTAGTCCATCTTTTAATGTTGGGCGTAAAAAATTTTTAAGATTTTCATCTAATTTAAATCCTCGAGCTGATAAAACCCTTGCACTAACAAATGAAATATTAAAATTTTTTTCAATATCATGTGCAACATCTTCGTTTTGATTTCTTAATATTATTTTTTTATTTTGGTTTATGAAAACCACATAACTTCCTTGTAAAAAATACCTCTTTTATAATAAATCAAATTATTAAATATTAAAATAAAGAATGTTTAAGAATTTCTTTACTCATTAGAAAAGTTTTTTCCGAATGTAGAACATGAAATTTTTTTATCTTTTAACAGATTATAAACATATTCTTTAAAAGAAAAAAATTTGTTATATTTTTTTAAATCTTCATATGAGGGTATATTTCCCATTAATAAACCTTGCCTAATTTCACCATTTAAGGTCAACGTCTCCATTGCCAAAACCTTTCCACTTATCCCTGTATTTGAACAATCTTTACAGCCCATTGAATCAAAAACATCTATTTTTAAAAAATCGCTTGCTTGTTGCTCTTTAATCATACACTTATCGCACATTTTTGGTAACAGTTCTTGATACGATAAAAACTTTATAGCTTGTGCCATATTTATTGCATTTATATTTAATGATTTTAAACGAAGAAATATTTCTAAAATATTTCCTGCATGAATAGTTGACAATACTTTATGTCCACTAAATACCGATTGAAAAAGATATGCAGCACTAATTTCATCTCTAATTTCCCCTATCATGATAACATCAGGATCTTGCCTAAGGATAGCAGGCAATGCATCTTTATAGTCAAAACCCATCTTGGGATTCAAAGATGTTTGAGAAACTCCATCTAAAATCAACTCAACAGGATCTTCTAAAGTTACAACATTTAAACCTTTATTTTTTAAATAATTAAGCATCGCATATAATGTTGTGCTTTTTCCAGAGCTTGTAGGGCCTGCGCAAAGCATTGCACCTCCCTTTGAGTCAAGGAAATTCTTCATTTGGAAAATTACATTTTCTGATATACCAAGCTCAGAAATATCTTTCATAATTTTATAAGAATGGAATCTTAATACCGCTTTTTCTCCAAAAATTGTAGGCATTGTACTTACACGAATTCCAAAATTTTTAAGCTCTGGAATAACAAAACTACCATCTTGAGGGTAATCTTTTTTATCAAGATTTAGAGAAGATAAAATTTTTATTCGCCTAATCAATGTTAAGTGTTGTTTTTTTAATATTTTTAAATTATTAAGTTCTAAAAAATTTCCATTTACTCTTAATTTTATAGATGTTCCAATTTGAGTTGGAATAATATGAAGATCTGATGCTTGAACAGAAATTGCATATTTTATAATATCTTCTAAAAATTTGCTTTCTTCATTATTAGACTCTTCAAAGAACTTTTTTATTTCAATGTGATCATTATTTAAATTTTTCGATAAAACATTAACACTTTTTTCTACGATTGATTCATCAGAATAATATGTTGAAAAGATAACGTGTTCAAAATCTGAGCTACTTACATATATATCTTTTATATTAAACCCCGTTAACAATCTTAAAGATTCAATTAAGTCTTTATTTAATTTTTTACATGTAGCAACTGTTAAGATATCTTGAGTTTCATTTTTTAAAATCGATAATGGTAAGACTCCAAATTTTTGTGCATCTTCAAAAGGCAATAATAATCTTGCTTCTTTTGATGAATTTTTTCTCATTAACGATAAGAGCTCTTGCTCTTTAGAATGATCAACTGCTACATTGGTATTATTTTGATATGGTACTATTTTCATAACTACAAAGCCTTTTTTTCTTTCTCTTTGTAGTTAATCGAAAATAATATCTAAAAAGTTCTTATAAAAAGATATCAAGACTTCTAGAATTCGGAAATTGCTGGATCTGTTCCATTTACATATTCTCTATAATCTGAAATCCCATCTCCGTCCGTATCTTGACTATTTGGATTGGTTCCTAAAATTATTTCTAAATCATCACATAACCCATCATTGTCAGAATCAACAGAGGAAGGAAAAGTCCCTATCGAGCTAGTATCTATTCTATCTGAAAGCCTTGTGTGGGAAACATAAGGAAAAGAAGTTTCCGAATCTTTATCAGTTTCTAGTTCAAGTTCAATTATATCACTATACCCATCATTATCAGAGTCAACAAAACCAATACTGTCATCACCATCATCGTCATCATATTCATCGTAGTTAAGGCTATTACCATCATCTGAGTCTGACAAATTAGATTCTGAATTTTCATCTAAAAAAGCTTCTCCAAGCCAATTCCCCGTTGTATTTTCTTCAGAAATTGATTCTAATTCGCTTAGAAGCTCATTCATATTAACATTTGCCTTTATGCCTATAAAATCGCTATCAGTATCATCATCTTCACTGTCTTCGTCATCTCCAATATCTCCATCATCCGTTGGTGTTGGAGTAGCAGTTGATGTAGACTCATTAGGATTAGGAGTCGATGTCGGAGTTTTCGTTTCGGTTGGTGTGTTAGTCGCAGTAGCTTGCGGTTTAAATAATACATAATCTTCTTGACAACTTTCCGTCGCGCTTAAAGATATATAACAAAAAAGAAGCAACATAATACAAAAAATTCTTTTCATAATTTTATCCTTGATACAAAAATTCTTATCCTCACGTATATTTGATACGTTTTTACAGTAAATGGATTTAAAAAAATGGATTTTTTTTATATTTTTGGTATAAATTATAGAAACTAATTGTGTTTTTATTAATCTAACAGCTATGGAGTTTAGAAAACCATCATCAGAAAAAAAGAGGGAGTGGGATATACGAGCGAGGCAAAAAGATGCCATCGTCCCAGAATTCTTCGAAGTTTTTCCAAATAAGGTACATATAACTTGTGGAAATTGTGGATGTAATTTTAAACGCCCCTTAATTATGAACTTAGACGAACCAACTTTTATATGCCCGAATGAAGAATGTAGAGCAAAAAATTGGATCCCTCTAAAATATGATATAAAATGATAAAAAATGAGTTTTATAGACGGTTTTTACACATTCAATATCGACTTATCAAATGTTGAAAATAACATTTACGATAAACTATTCTTAAAACTTCCAAAACACCCAAATGAATCTTACGAATATCTATTTAGCAAAGTTATTGCATACTGCCATTGCTATGAAAAAGAATTAGAATTTTCTCAAGGATTTTATTCTCCTGATGATCCTACTATTTGGAGAAAAAATATCTTAAGTGAAATAGAAACATGGACACAAGTAGGTCCCTGCTCTTATAAAAAATTACATAAAGCAATAAAACAAAACCCAAATGCAAAATTTAAAATATATTTTATCAATGAAAGCGAACCAAGAGATTTTTGCTATGAATTTAGGGCAATAAAAACAAAGGATTTCCAAAAAGTAAAATTTTTCTCAATTGATGAAAAATTTATACAAAAATTAATTGATAACATTTCTTCAAGAATGACTTGGAGCATAAATTTTATAGATGATACTCTTTACTTTAACTGGGATAATTTAGAGATTGAAGATAGCATAAAAGAAATTGATATATGGGAAATTTATCAAAAATTAATTAGTAATATTTAATTTTTCACATCTAAAAAATAAAATTAACTTAAGAAATATCTTATTTTAGTAATTTCTATCAACATTTTTATTGGATCTAATATGGGATGAACTTTAGATCCCGTTTTATTAGTCCACGCGATTGGAACTTCTGATATTTTATAACCATTTTTATTTGCTTTATATAAAATTTCTGCATCAAACGCAAATCCATCAATATGCTGATTTGAGAAAACACACTGCGCTGATTCTTTATTAAACAACTTAAAACCGCACTGCAAATCCGTTAGATTAAGTCCTAACATTTTATTAACTAAAAAATTAAAAACTCTTCCTCTAAATTTCAAAAATAACTTTGTTTTTACATCAGATAATTTCATTGCTCTTGACGCTATAACTACATCACTACCTTTTTTGACTTCTTCTAATAATTTACTTATTTCGCGAAAAGGAGTCGCACCGTCTGCATCGGCAAAAATTCTAAGATCGCCACAAGAACTTAACATCCCCTGTCTTACAACTGCTCCTTTTCCAGAGTTTTCTTGATTATTTATAAGTTTTATAAAATTCCATTTTTTTTCAAAATCTTTAACAACACCAACAGTATTATCTTTACTCCCATCATTAACAACTATAACTTCATATGTCCCATCATAATTATCTAGAAAAGATTTTAAATCTAAAAGCATTCCGGGGAGCCTCTCTTCTTCATTATATGCAGGAATTACAATTGATAAATCCATATTTTACCTTTACAAATAACTAACTTTATATTATCTTAAACATGCTTATGCGTGATTAGTATATATATTTTTTTTAATCTTAGAAACGGAGTTTTTTATGAATTTTAACCAAACAATTGAACCAGAAAAATTTGCTAATTTAAAAGATGAAAAAATAAAACCAAAAGCCATTTTAAAGGAAGCTTGGGAATTAACTCAAAAACCTGGGGTAAAATTGGAATGTTGGAAGGCAAATATAATTATGTTTTTATTGTCTGTGGTTACTATGACGATGGTATTTATACTTACTCCCCTTACTTTTTCTGATTATAGTTTTTCAAACGCATTAGGCTTACGAAGCCTTACAACTTATTTAATTTCTGCAGAAATTGGAACAATATTATCTGGGGGAATATATTTTTTTATAATTCGTTATATAAAACATAATGATCTAAATTATAAAAACTTTTTTGGCGTATTCAAAAAAAAGTACATAATTCCATTATCATTTTATTCTATAATATTGTGTTGCCTACAATTTATAGCAACATCTTCAGTAACATTTTCTCATATATAATCATTTCTTTAATATCATTTTTCTTTATATTTGTAATACCATTAATTGTTGATGATAGATCTTCAAATATAATTGATATTTTAAAAATGGCATGCAAAGCATTATTGGCAAACTTTCAATCTTACATAACCATATATTTAATAACACTTTTATTAACGATAATTAGCATCATAACTTTATGTATAGGATTTTTTTGGGCTCTTCCTCTTCAAAATATTATTTGGATAGTTGCTTACATAAAAACAGACTTTAAAGAATTGGACAATCCAGTAAATACATTTATAGTGAATCCATAGACTACTAACCAATTTGTTTTTATACTCTTTTCATCATCTTGGCTTTTTTATCATTACAAGCTAATATTAAAGCTTAAGATGAATGATTTTTTAAAACTTGATGAAAATTTAAAAACAATAATAAAAAAATTAAACGGGATTTGTTTACTTTTAATTCAAAATAGTATTTATCAAAAAGAAGCTCTTATATCAGATATAACTTCCATTTTTGATGAAAAAGAACTCGTAAAAATAAATTCAAAAGATTTTTCTTTAAAGACTTTTGAGAATTTTCAGATTAATTTATTTGAAGTTTCAATCTTATCTCCAGTTAAAATTTTTATCATAGAAGATATCAACTTATTAAAAACTGACGTCGAAAAAAAATTATGCGAATTTTTAAAAGATATCCCAGAATCAACAATTGTTGTTTTGACAGCCTCTTCTTTGCCAAAGACAAATATTTTTTATAAATACCATTTAAAAAACAAAACATTAATTGACAATTTAACTTTTGAAGAAAAAGAAATCTTAGAATGGATAAATAAAGAACTTACAAATATAAAACTTACAAAATATGCCAAAGATCTTCCAAGCTTAATTTTAGAAGCTGGAAATAAAAATATTGATAAAATAAGAGAGATTCTAGATTACTTAGAAATTTATATAAAAGATAATTCTATTTCTAATAAAGAATTTTTGCTTTTATTTCCCATTGAAAATCAAATCAGTGATTTTAAAATTTTGGACCCAATATATTCTGCAGATTTTTTAGAATATGAGAGGACACTAAAGAAAATTTTGAAAAACAAAAATCAATTTCTGCTTATTTCTATTTTTCTTTCTAGCTTTTCACAACTTCTAGAAATAAAATCTTATCAACTTCAAAAATTTTCTTCACAAGCAATAGCAGAAAAAACAAAAATGCAAGATTGGCTTATAAGGAAAAACTTAATGATTGCCTCAAAATATTCTTTTTCTCAGCTAAAAAATAATTTATCTCAAATTTTAATTGCAGAAGTAAAATTAAAAGATATAAACTTAAATGTTATTTCTATTTTTGAAGATTTATTTTACGCGCTAACCCCCGAACAACTTCTTATAAGGAAAAAATAAAATGTTTTTTAATGAAAACAATCTACCAAAAGAAAAAAAACGCTTCATCGTAATTGATGGGATAAATGGTTCTGGGAAAACCACTCTCATAAAAAATTTAGAAAAATATTTCATAAATAAAAATAAAGACGTAGTGCTTGGAAAGGAGCCTGGGGGAACGCTAGCAGGCGATGCATTAAGAAAAATTGTACTAGAGTCTTCTCAAAAATTAACACCAGAAACACAATTTTTTATTATGTCTGCAAGCCGTTCAGAATATGTAGATAAGGTAGTAAATCCTGCTATTTCAGAAAGTAAATTTTTTATTTCTGATAGATATTATTATTCTTCTTTAGCATTTCAATCTTACGGCGGAGGATTAGATTTTAATTTTGTTAAAAATATATCAGATGTTGCCACAAAAAAATGCTATCCTGATATAGTTTTTATATTAGATCTTAACTTGGAAACAGCATTTGAAAGACTTAATATAAGAAATAAAGATCAACTTGAAAAAGACAATTTTGAAAATGAAGAGTTTTTGTTTCACAAAAGAGTAAAGGACGGCTTTTTAGATTTGGCAAAAAAGCTTGATGAAAGATTTTATATTGTTGATGCCTCAAAAAATGAAGAGGAAATTACAAAAGATGTAATATCAGTATTAGAAAAAATATATTTTTAAATTTATATGAATATTATTGGACATAACAAACAAAGAAATTTATTAAAATCATCTTTTATCGATGAGACGATTCCTCATGCGCTACTTTTTAATGGGGATCCTTCTATAGGGAAAAAATTAGTAGCATTAGAACTTGCAAAAAGTTTCTATTGCGAAAAAAATTCAGAAAATAATTCTAATAAAATTTATGGTGGTTGTAATGACTGCTTAAGTTGCAAATTATTTAATGAAGGAACAATTCCTGATTTTTATTTTGTTGATTGTGAGGATAAAGAAAATACAAAAGCAGAAAATATAAGAAAGCTTTTATATGATTTAAGTTTAAAAAATTTTTCATCAAAAAATAAATTTATTATTTTTGACAATGCACATTTGTTAAAGGAACAAAGCGCTAATATTTTATTAAAAACCTTAGAGGAGCCAAAAGAAAATACATTTTTTATCCTAATTACTTCTAATTATTCTAAACTTCCGATAACAATTGTTTCTAGATGCCATTTATGGTTTTTTAATAACTTATCTTCTGATGAATTACGAGAAATTATTAAAGAAAAAGATATCAAATTTCAAGATAACGGTGATAATATAGAATTATTAGAGGGAACATTAGAAAATATTAATATACTTTCCACTAATTTATCTGAGAAAAAAGCCTTTGAAGAATGCATAGATTCAATTTTAAGTGGTGATATTTCTTCCTTAACTTCTCTTTCAAAAAAAATATCAAAAGACAAAGATAATATAAAATATTATCTTACATTATTAAGACATATTGTTAGAGAAAAAATGATTACCGAAAAAGATTATAATTTAAAATCAGTATACGCCTTAACTTTAGAAAATATTATTTTTTCTGAATATATGATCCTTGATAGATATTTAAGCGCTCAAGATGTCCTCAATAACGTTCTTATAAATTTATTGCCTAATAGTAATCATAAAAAATTATTAGACCTAACAAATGTCTATTAATTTCAATATATTATCTTTTTATGATTTATTTTGAATTAAAAAAAGCAAAAAGTGTTTAAAAATATTAAAGATAATTCCGATACTTCCTATAGATATTAAGGTTTGTTTATATTGAGTATAAATTTGGAAAACGTAACAATAAAAGAATTATCATCAAAGGCAGAGATTATAAATATTTTTAATTGCCTATCAGGGGAAATTAGTATTTTTAATGGTCCTTCTTCCGCAATTTCATCACTTCAAAGATTACTTACAGGAACTTATGAAAAAAATAACTTAAAAATATCAATTAATAATTCTATAAAATTTAATCCATTAGAACATGTACTCGTTGGATATAATAATATCATAAAAGACTCTACTGCTTCTATTGAAGATCTATTTTTATCCTATAACATTCCAATGGAAGATATTGATACCATATTAAACACATATGGACTTCATAATATTAGGCAACTAAAAATTTATGAGCTTGACGGAGACAAGAAAAAAAGACTGGAATTTGCAATTGCCTTCCAATCAAGCAACAAAGCATTAATCATACGAGATCCTTTTGAAGATATCTCTCCTCAATGGAAAGAACCTTATGCAAAATTCATTTATACATATGCAACAAAGAAAAATCTTCCTGTAATTATCAGTGAATTAGATTATAATCCTGCAACTTGGAACAACCTGCCATCTATAAAGAAGATGCAACTTGGTATATCAACAAATAAAACAATTGGGTTCGGAAGTGATAATGGTCAGTTAAAAGAATTTTTATCTCAAATACGAACAGAACTAGACAACGAACAAACACAAAACGGCCTAACCACAATTAATAATGATGTTAAAGAACCTATAAATAATACATCACACGATAAAATAAAATTAGCTCAAAGTCCTAAAATTAGTGGAACAAAAGTAAAGGAAATTGAAAGCGGAAAGCCACAAGTTCTGGTTAATAATGTTACTATTCAAAACCTTTCCAATGAAAATAAAAAATTAACAAAAAAAGAATTACAAAGAATACATCAAAAATTATTCCTAGTTTGTTTTATTTTAGTAGCACTAACAAGTACCCTTTCGTTACTTTTAATAAATATGCAAGCAAAAAAAAATATAGATAAAATTAATTCTCAAAAAGAAAAATTAGATAAAATAATACCACTTCAATTAAATACTGATCTATTGGAAAAATCTTATATTCTCAATTCATATCCGTCAAAAATTAAAAATTTAATAGAAATTCAACTGACTCGTAAACAAATTCTAGACACAAAAGAAGTACTTCCTTTAGTAAAAAATAATATTGCAGAACAACCAAAGAAGGGAAATCAAAATTTATTTGCGCTACTTGAAAGCATTAGCGGAACAGGAAAAGATTTACCAGATCAAATTAGAAAAACTGATGCTCCGACCTCTAACTTTAATACCAATACTCATTACAACAATATTAATCAAATGAACCAAGGCAATCAATTCCAGCAAAATCAACCAGCACAACAACAAATAAGTAACGCTGAGGCAAAAAGACAACTTATTTATCAAAGATTTCAAGAGGCTATGAAACGTAAGAAAAATTAACCTTTTCCTCATTTTTCTTTTGATTTTTACTAAAAGTAGACCTTAAAAACCTGTTTTTATCTTTAAAATATGATACCATTTCTTAGTTTTTTGATTTTTCTAAGAGAAAAGGAGTATCTCTCATGATTTTTAACTCGATTTATGGACTTTTTTCAAATGATTTAGCTATAGATTTAGGCACAGCAAATACCCTAATTTATTCAAAAGGTCAGGGTATCGTTTGTAATGAGCCTTCAGTAGTGGCAGTTCAACGAGATCAAAATTCTGGAAAAAGAAAAATATTGGCTGTAGGATCGGATGCGAAAAACATGCTTGGAAGAACTCCAGGAAGCATTGAAGCAATTAGGCCAATGAAAGATGGGGTGATCGCAGATTTTGAAATCACAGAAGCAATGTTAAGACATGTAATCAAAAAAGTTCACAATGGAAAAGCTCTCATTCGTCCAAGAATTGTTATTTGTGTTCCTCATGGAATTACGGAAGTAGAAAAACGAGCTGTGAAGGAATCCGCAGAATCCGCAGGCGCAAGAGAAGTTTACCTAATAGAAGAACCAATGGCTGCAGCAATTGGAGCAGGCCTTCCTGTAACAGAAGCTTGTGGTAGTATGATATTAGACATTGGTGGAGGAACCACAGAAATTGCAATTATCTCTTTAAAAGGAATCGTCTATTCAAGATCTGTAAGAGTTGGCGGGGATAAAATGGACGAAGCGATCGTTAATCATGTAAAAAGAAAATACAACATACTAATTGGAGAACGTACGGCAGAGGAAATAAAAATTGCTGTAGGAAGTGCCACACCTACTTCTGAAAATCTTGCAGTCGAAATAAGGGGGAGAGATCTTGTGCAAGGAATTCCAAAATCAGCTATTGTAACAGAAGAAGAGGCAAGAGAGGCACTTTCAGAACCAATAAATCAAATTATAGAAACTGTAAGAATTGCACTTGAAAAGACTCCTCCTGAACTTTCTTCTGACATCGTAGATTGTGGAATATCACTTGCAGGAGGTGGTGCCTTACTTAGAAACTTAGATAAGCTAATTTCAAGAGAAACAGGACTTCCTGTAAATATAGTGCAAGATCCACTCACCGCCGTTGTAAGGGGTTCTGGAGTAGTATTAGATCAACTAGAAATATTAAAAGATGCAATATTAAAGTAATATGAAACTTACTTATCCAGAAAGAATAAAAATAGCTTTAACATCTTTGATACTTTTCCTAATATCCATTGTGTTATTACATTGTACAGCAAAGGATAAGACGCTCGTTAGATATCCCTATCAAGTTATTTCTGAAATTATATTTCCATTCCAAAGTTTTACAAGAACAGCTCAAAATTTTATCAAAGATAACTACAATGATTATATAAATTTAGTAGATTTGAAAACCAAAAATAAGGCACTTACTCTGGAGCTATCAGAACTTGAACAGAAAAACTTACAACTACACGAACAAGAATTTGAGAATAAAAAATTAAAAAAACTTTTACGGATGAAAAGGCAAATAAAAATTGAATCTATTGGTGCAGAGGTCATCGGATATGCCCCTTCAAAATGGGAACGCGCTGTTATCATAAATAGAGGAAGTAATGATGGAGTAAAAATAGGGAGTCCTGTACTAACTGATGAGGGTATCGCCGGGCAGGTTGTCGCATTAAGCTTAAATACATCAAAAGTCCTTTTGATAATTGACAGGACTAGTGCAGTGGCTGTTTTTTTACAAAAAAGTAGAGCACGTGGGATCTTAGAGGGAGGAGGAAAAGAATTTTGTTATTTAAAATATATTGTCAAAAATTTTGATATACAGATTGGTGATAAAATTTTAACTAGTGGATTAGATAATGTTTTCCCAAAAGGATTTTTAATCGGATATATCTCTGACTTTCAACCATCAACAAATGGATTGTTTGATATAGTAAAAGCAATACCTGCTATTGATTTTACAAAACTCGAACATGTAATTGTTTTAAAAAAATAAGTAATATGTATATTCTTAAAAAATTTATTTTAATATTATTTTTTTCAGTCTTAACCTTATTAATTCAAGGAGAGATTTTAAAACCTCTCTTACCAATAGCTTTTGTGCCAAATATTTTTTTTATTGGAGTTATATTTTTTAGTTTTTATGAAATAAACATTTGGGGATTGCTTCTTACATTTCTTTTAGGTCTTATACTTGATGTGTCTTCGGGAGAATTCTTGGGCCCTTGGTCTGCTTCTTTTGTTATAATTTATACTGTACTAACAATGTGTTCTGGGAGAATCTTTATAGATACAATCACTTCCCTTTTAATCATTTCAGTAATTTCTTCTGTTGTTTGTGATTTAATATATATCGCTCTAATTTGTACTTTCTTGCCACATATAGAAAATATAGGATTTTATATTTTACTTGGAAGTTTTAGTACAGCACTATGTAGCCCTATCATTATCGCAATATTAAAAAAATACTATCCTATAAAAAAGGAAAGATAATATTTGGAGTAATTTTTTAAAATGCCAATTTTCGAACGTAGTCCTATCAATATTGAAAAACGAATTAATATTTATATAATAATAATATTAACAGTCTTCTTTATTTTAGTAACTCGCTTGATTTATCTACAACTATTTAATTGGGAATATTTTAAAGATCGCTCAGAAAATAATCTTCTAAGGACTGTTTACATAAAACCACCAAGAGGCAATATATACGATAGAAATGGTGAAGAATTAGTGGGAAATCGTCCATCTTTTAATATTGAAATTACTATTGAAGATTGTCCTGACGTAGACCTTGTATTAAAAAAGCTATCAAAAATAGCTTCCGTTCCTCTTGAAATTCTTACGCAAAAATTAAAAGATAATACAAAAAGAAGAAGGTTCGAACCAAAAATTTTATTAAAAGATATTAATAGGGACCTATTATCAAAAATTATAGTCCATAAATATGAACTTCCAGGTATTATCGTAAATGTAATTCCTGCAAGAAATTATAAATATAATAATTTTGCAGCACATATAATTGGTTACATTAGAGAGCTTTCACAAGAACAATTAAAAAGTAAAAAATTTTCAAATGCAGGATATATACTTGGGGACATTGTTGGACAGTTTGGTATTGAATCACGATGGGAAGAATATTTACAAGGGAAAAAGGGTGTACAGTTAGTAAAGGTTAATGCAAATGGTATTAGAATAAGTGAAGAATCTTTTGATGCCGAAGTACAAGGGCACAGTATTTATCTGACAATAGACAAGGATGTTCAACTTGCAAGTGACAATGCTTTAAAAGACATGAAAGGCGCCATTGTGGCATTGGATCCAAATAATGGCGAAGTTCTAGCAATGGCGTCTTCTCCTGCCTTTGATCCTAATATTTTTACATCTGACCTATCCCCCGATGCGTGGAAAGATTTAAACGGCCCTTCGAAGAAATTGCACAATAGAGCAATTCAAGGAGTTTACCCTCCAGGATCTGTTTTTAAAATTGTCATGGCAGTTGCAGGGCTCGCTGAGGGAGTTATAACACCAAATACAAAAATAAATTGTCCAGGATATTTATCATTTGCAAAAAGACGCTATCATTGCCACAAAAGAGCAGGTCATGGACTTATCAACTTAGAAATGGCCCTAGCACAATCTTGCGATGTATATTTTTATGCTCTTGGACAAATGTTAGGAATTGATAGAATACATGAATATGCACAAAAATTTGGACTAGATCAAAAAAGTGGCATAAATCTTCAAAATGAAAATTCAGGATTAATTCCATCTACAGCTTGGAAAAAGAAATATTATAGAAGTACGCCATCACAACAAAAATGGTTTCCAGGAGAAACATTATCTGTCGCCATTGGGCAAGGCGCAAATTTAGTAACACCTCTTCAACAAGCTAATATGTTAGCCACATTAGTAAATGGTGGGATTTTGTATAAACCGCATTTAGTAAAAAAAATTGTTTCGAGTGATACAAAATATATTGATAATGATTTTGGAAAACAAGAAATCAGCAGGCTTGATATCTCTCCAGAAATTTTAGAAACCGTAAAAAAAGATTTAGTCTCGGTTGTTAATCATGAGAGAGGTACTGGAAAACGTGCACAATTAGATAAAAAATTTAATATAACTGTTGGTGGAAAATCTGGAACATCCCAAGTTATAGGATTAAATTTTAAAATAAAAGATGATTCACATAAGGATCACGGTTGGTTTGTTGGATTTGCTCCTGCGGAGAAACCAGAAATAGTAGTGGCTGCTTTGGCAGAAAATGGTGGAGGAGGTGGCGCTGTCGCGGCTCCATTAGTAAAAGCTGTAATGGAAGCGTACTTTTTAAAAAAATATCCATCTTTAAAGGAGACTGAAGAAGGTCAGAAGAAAAATATCATAAATAAGGCGAACAATAATGTTAATTGATAGAAGGCTTGTAACAAATTTTGATTGGAAATTGGTAACAATTATTTTGCTAATTCCTATAATGGGGATCGTTATTTTATACAGTGCAGGATTTAACCCCGTAGATACAATTCGTCTTGTAGAAGGATCTTTGTTTAATATTGAAATAAAAAGTATTCCTGCTTTCAAACAATTTATTTATATTCTTGTGGGATTTTTTGTTATGATTATAGTGTCATCAATTCCAACAGATTTTTTTAAAAAATATGCTTATGTATTTTACATTATTACTTTAGTAACGTTAGTTGCTGTTATGGTTTATGGCGGCATTTCAAAAGGATCAAGAAGATGGATAGATTTTGGAACGTTAAAGCTTCAACCATCAGAATTTGCAAAATTATTTACAATGCTTGCAATGGCAAAGTATCTTTCAGTACATACCACAAGAGAAGCTTTAAATTTAAAACATTTAATTTTTCCATTGCTATTAGTTTTTTTACCTTTTCTCTTGATTGTGATTCAACCAGATTTAGGGACCTCTTTGGCTGTAATGTTTCCTGCAATTGCGATGATTCTTTTTGTTGGGGTAAAATTTAAAATCTTACTTTTCACAGGAATTACATTTTTATCTTCTCTTTTTCCACTTTGGAAATTTTTAGAACCTTATCAAAAAAGACGCGTAATCGCACTATTTAATCCAGATTTTGATCCATTAGGCGCTGGATACCATATTATCCAATCAAAAATTGCTGTCGGATCAGGTGGCCTTTTTGGAAAAGGCTTCTTAAAGGGAACTCAAACTCAACTTCAATTTCTTCCTGAGCATACAACTGATTTTATATTTTCTGTACTAGCGGAAGAGTGGGGATTTATTGGCTGCCTATTTTTAATTTTTTTATATTTTATTTTACTTTATCGTATTTTTAGCATTGCGGTAAAAAGTGGAAACCTTTTTTCCTCTTTGGTTTGCGTTGGAGTTGCCTCATATCTATTTTTCCATATTCTTGTTAATATAGGAATGGTTCTTGGAGTTTTACCCGTTGTAGGAATTCCACTGTTACTTTTTAGCTATGGTGGTTCTTCTGTTATTAGCACTATGTTTTCATTGGGTATAGTCTTAGGAATAAGTATAAGAAAAGGCTTTTGGAAAAAATCATAAACCTCCTTGACTTACTAGATTAAAACTTTTAAAGTAAAAATGTTTTTTTAGCCTGGATGGTGGAACTGGTAGACACGTTGGATTCAAAATCCAATGCTAGCAATAGCATGAGGGTTCGACCCCCTCTCTAGGTATTTCTTTTTTTACTCCCAATGCTTTTTTGCACGACCTTTTAGTTATTCTTTTTTTTTGATATACTAGCGAATATGGGAATCTTGTATAAGAAATCAATTTTACTACTAAAAAATGTCTTGCCAACTGTTAATGGTTTTTTAATTGGAGTGTTAACTCTCTTTTTGTTAAATCCAAATTTTGCGATATTTCATAAAAAAATTCCCTCTCATCTCTTTCTTTTAGGCTCTTGCACTCTTGCAGTAATCTTGCTCTTTGGGCTTTTAAAAACCAAATTTAAGATAGAACCTTTTGGAGCATTTTTATCTTTAATCTTATTACTTCTTAGCAATACATTAAACGCCCCTTATAATCTGCTTCAAGGCCCTATCATAAAAGGAGAGATTATCCTTTTTTCTTTTTTTGTTTTTTTATTTTTTAAAAAAATAAACATTATAAGTTTTTTACTTTTTCTCTCCCCTCTTTTTTTATTTTTGATTTTCTCTTATGAATCTTCAGGAGGCCTTGTTTGGTCTGACGATAATCCAACATTCCTTTATAGATTGGAATTATTAAAAAAATTTTTTCCAAACATTCCTTTCTTTTATACAGGCTGGAATGCAGGTCTTGATGCAAGGGATTTTTTTGCGACAGGAGCAATAAATGTTTTTTTATTATCGTATCCTTTAATAGTATTTTTAGATTTATCAAAACATTTTAATCTGATTTTATCTTATATATTATTTTTATTACTTCCAATTTTTACCATTATTTCATGCAAAATCTTAAAGAAAGATTGGAAATTTATAAGCATTGCGACATCATTATCGTTAACAACAAACCTTTTTTGGTATCGTTGGGCGTTAAAATACGGGACTTTAGGATTTATCACCAGTACTTGTTTAATTCCATTAGTTTTTACACTAACTCAAAAGTTTTTAAGTAAAGAAGAAAATTTATCAACGAATGAAGCATGGGCTCTCATTTTGCTAACTAGCCTTATGCTCCTTTGGACACCTACAGGACTTGTTTTTATTCCTTGCTTTATTTATGCCTTAATCTTTTTACCTAGAATTTTAAAAAAAACACATTTAAAAAAAATTATTTTAGGATTATTAATAATTAATCTTCCTTGGATTTGTGTATTTTGGTCTGCATCAAATGTCGGAAATTTTTTAACCATTGAAAAACCATCTATTAGTACTGTTTCAAAAGATAAAAAAATTCCTCCCCATGAAGTGGCAACAGGTTTTAAGACTACAACTCAAAAAAAGATTAATCTAGAAAAATCACTCAAGAATCTTCGCGAAACTTTTATCCCAATGAATCCTTTATTACTATTATTTCCTTTGTCTGGACTTATTTTTCTTCCGCGCTCTTATAAAAATTTATTCTTATTAACAGCCATTTGGTTGATTTTTTTAGGAACAACTGTGTCACAATTAAAACCACAAATGGAATTTGACAGAATGTTAATCATATTAGGTGTTTTATCGGCAACTCCAACAACAGCAGGAATTTATCACTTTTTTAGTAAAGATTCTTTAAAAAACAAAATTGCGATCAGTATTACGCTTGGAATTATTTTTTCATCAATTTTTGCCACAGGTTCAATGTTAAAAAATAGGACACTAGAGATTTATTATCGTCAAAATAATAGCGTAAAAAATTTAATTTCTTTTTTAAGAGATTATCCAGCAAGCGGACGTATTCTCTTTTCTGGTTTTGTCCTTCATCAATTTGGAGAGGGGCACATCGCTCCCCTTCCTATATTGACAAAAAAACAAATAATCGCATCAACACCATTTCATAATGTTTGGAAATACACTCAAGTTTTTCCAAAGGAGTTTATGAAATATGATAAGATAAAAGACTATCTTTCTTTAATGAATGTCGAGCTTGTCATTGCACATGAAAAATTTTGGCGAGATTATTTTTTAAAGGATCAAGATTTTATAGAAATATTTAAATATGATAATTACAAAATATTTAAATACAAAAAATTTATAGATTCTTATGTCATAACTGGAAAAGTAAAAAATTTAAAAGTATCAGAAAATAAGATATCTTTTACCCCACTAACTAATTCTGTTGTGTTGAAATTTAATTTCTTTCCCTTTTTGACTACTAACAACTGCAAGATCACAAAAGAACAAGTTTCGGATTCCCTAAATTTTATAAAACTTTCTAATTGCAAAATAGAGGAATATACAACTATAAAATCAAAAAATGCACTTTTAAGGATTTTTAATAATGGAAAATAACATAAAAAATATTTTTGTTACATCATTAGTGTTGTCTATTTTTATATTTATATTCATGGTCTCATCTTTGTCATACTATAGCGATAGTTCTCTTGCTCTTCTTGATTTAAATAAAAATTCTTGGATTCCAGTACTAGATTTTTCCTCAAATTCCTATTATATGTGGAAGTTTTACAACTTATTCTTTAACTGTTCATTATTTTTAACAGATTTATTAAATTTAGATTTTAATCTCACATTGTATCTTTTTAATCTATGTGTTTTTCTTATTTCCATTATTTTCTTATCAAAAAATATTAATAAAAATTTATCGGTTATAGCTATTATCTTTTTTTCAATAAACTTCATTCTTTTAATCACTCTCTTATACGGAAATAAAACTTTCCTTATTTCAAGCATCTCATTATTACCATTATATATTTTAGCCCTTAAAAACTTATACGAAAAAAAGTCTAATATACTCTTTAATATTCTATTTTTTATATTAATTAGTATTTTATTAGCAAAGACCTCAAACCATTTTTCTTTTTTGTATATTATCTTTTCTGGGATTTTAGTTTCTTGCATTTCAGAAATGCCGTTTTTTAAAACTAATTTTATCTTTTATATTTTTAGTATCATCTATTCACTAAAACATATTATTATTTCTATCCCATTATTACCAAAAATTTTCTTTCCTTGGTACGCCAAAGTCGTTCCTGATGACGGACTTGCTGGAAATATAATGCCTTTATTAAATGAAGGAACAGAAATTCCATTTCTAAATGAAAATTTAGAAATGAATTTATATTCTCCATTCATTTTTATTTTTAGTATTTATATTTTATTTATTATAATTAAATATTTTAAATCTAAAGATGTTTCATTAAAGAAATTGTCTTTTTTAATTTCTTTTTTTATTCTTTCTTTTATTATAGATCTTTATTTTCCTAAGAATATTTCGTCTATTTTTTTTATAAAAACATTACAAAGAATTATTCCAAGTATTTTCTTATTTTCACCGTACCCAATATTTTTATTTTTAATGTTATTTTCATTTTTTATTTTTATCCTAAAAAGACCCCAAAATTTTATTTTCATTTTTTTATTAAATATTTTTTTAAGTTTTTTCATTGTAACAGCCCATCGATATTCTCCAATTTTTATCACCGATTCGACAATTTCATATATTGAAAAATTGCAAAAAAATAAAGAGTCGCTAACTTCAAATTCAATTTTACTTTCGCCATCTACTGCCGTCATTAAAGAATATGGACTTCAGTATTATGAAAAAAAAGATATGCTATTTAATAAAAAGCATTTTAAAAATATTTTAACCTTATCTCCCACTCTTGATTCAAATTATAATAAAGATTCTCTAAAAAACATTTTAAGAAAATCCCCCAAAGCTCGTTGGGGATCAAAAAAAAGCAGGCAAGATGGTGATGAATGGATAAAAATAATTCTGCCAAATGAAATGACATTAACAGGAGTTTTTATATCAACTGGGAATTTTAAAACGGATTTCCCTGATGAGCTTGAATTTGTGGATTGCAATAGCAATAAACTAATTATGAGACAAAAAAATTTAGGTAATGTTGAGTTCACACCTAATGGGTATCCATATTATGGCGCGCAAGATAAAGTTACTTTTCTTTTTCCAAATAATATTACTACCAATTGCTTACTGATAAAACAAGTTGGCAAAAACAAAAATTACGACTGGTCAATTTCAACTATAAAATTTATTTTAAAAAGCAGTAATATTTAAGACTTCTTGGATCGTTTAAAGGACGTAACAACACCTCTAATTCTTTTCTTTGGAGTACTAAGCTTAAATTTCTGAGCCTCAACACGATCAAGATTCTGTTGAGGGGATTGATTTTCATTTTTCATTTTTGGTATCATCTTCCCTACTTCTCCTTGAGATTGTTTTGACGCCGATGACAAACTCTTATTTTCTTCTACATTTTTTTGTCTAAATCCCATTGATGATAAATCTAATGATTTACTTAAAATAGGCTTATCAGGAGGAATTATAGTCTGATGACTTCTTGATTTTTCTTCATTATCATAGTCTTTAGAAACCTTTTTTGAGTTGTTTGAATCTTCTTCATCGTCTAATGCTGAATATTCAATGGAATAGATTTTTTCATCTACCCAATCTGCCAAACCAATTTCATCACTTTCTACTTTTTCAAATTTATTTATATATTCTCTCCCTTCCCATGTTGACGGAAGATCTGCATTAAACCAAAACGAACGACCTTTTACAATTGTTCCATTTCCAAGATCAAAATATGCCAATCCTTTTTCTGCAGACATTTCATGCTTTAATTCTTCAGAACTCACCAAATCAGTTTCCGCCTCTTGAATACTAAAATTTTGAGACTCTCCCCCGCTTTCTTTTAATCCAAAGCCTGTATTAATAACATTTGAAGAAACACCACTTCCAATAGAGCGTTTCACCGTATTAATTTTTCCGATCCATTCTGCCATATCTTGAGCAGTTTTATTATCTCCTAAACGCATCATAACTTTTAAGTTTACATTTGCCATAACACGTTCATAAAACGATTCACTTAACCCAAGAGAATTATCCATTAATCCACCTGTAGATTGTGCACCAAAAAGCAATGAAAAACGTCCCTTTCTTGCAAGCTCAAAAAGATTCGCCCAAGTAGGACCAAAAGTTGAGGAACCTTCATCTATAATAACCAAATGCGGATCTTCCAAGTTATGTTGCCTAGACGATGTAATTTCTCCTATAGAAACTTCCAAATCTTCTCTAAAGAGTTTAACCATTCGTGCAGCGCTTTCTGCCTCTTCTAATCTTGGAAGCATAAAATAAATAAGTTTTCCACGTAAAATTGCATCTGTTAAATTTAGATCTGTATAGTTTGTACAAAAGATTCCCCCCATTGCAGAACCACTTATTGCATGAAGTTCAGAAGAAATACCTCGCAAATTATCTGTAATTTTTGAAGTATCCAAAACTCCCTTGGCAGTTCTATAACTTGCCGCTAAATGTCCAAGCTCAACCAATGCTTGCTTTGCTCCAATTTTTTGAAGCATATCTTTTAAATGAGGATAAGATAAATTAAATGCTGAAAGTGCTACAGCGACATCCTTTATTGACCAAGCAAGGCCAAAACTTTCTAGAGCCCTAATCATTCTATTTATTGAATCTGCCGCCAATCTATCATAATGTTTCGTAGAGCTTTGATCAGATGTCGGAGGAAGCCCCGCACGCAAAATCTTTCTAGCTTTTACATCAGGACGTTGGTTTGTTAATACAAAATTATATGAATGAACAGTATCAAATGGATCTATTACTATCAAATCTTCTATTCTTCCCGTGATCAATGCCATTAATATGATATCTGCCAAAACCCCAGAATCTCTTTTGGCGTCTATAAAAGTAAAACCGCTAGCTCTTCCTCTTGCCATTTGTTGAAGCATAATTGATTCAAGCCATAATGTTTTTCCAACTCCAGTTTTTGCGAATACACAACCATGACTGCACATATCATTGTCACTAATCCATAATGGCTCTCCAGAATCTAAACTAAACCCAACAAGATATTTATCAATAATTTTTTTCCCTTTTGCTCGAGATTCGTTAAGCGCTTCTTGAAAACAATCTCTTTGAGGTGGCATTCCAAGGACATCTCTGCCTCCTCTAAATTTAATTTCATTTTTTCTTTCATATTCAACAGCAAAGTCCCTAGAAAAAACTTTTGCAATATTACAATAAAAATATGTTGGGATTATGCATCCAATAAAAAATAGTAAAAAAGCAGGAGCATTAACAAAAATTGGAAAAGAGACAATAATAATTACTAAAATAGTAGCAAACACTGCATGAAAAATTGCTTTATCGTGTATGCTTTTTCTTTTTTCTTTAAATGTAACTTTATCGTACTGTCTTGCCATTATTCTTCCTCTACACTTTCAAGTTTCATAGCAGAATTTTTCGTAATTTTAACTTTCTTTATTCTTTCTATTGGATCACTCCATTTTGGACCGAGAAAATCAATAAGTTTTGACGTCCTAAAAAGAACCATCCCCAACTCATCTTTTATTTTGTCTGTCTCCATTAAAAATTTACAGTCAACTACTCCACTATAAGAAACATATCTATCTGACACTCTTTTCCCAAGCCAACTAAAAGCATTAAGGCATGAGCGTAAATTTTGCCAAACAATAATATCATCATCATTTAATAAATATTTTCTCAATTCTAGTTTTGTTTCTTCTGAAAAACTTCTTAAGAAATCATTATTATCATCTGATAATTTTTTTTGCTCAACTTGAGAAATCATATTTTCTGTTTCTCTTTTATGAAAAACTTTTGCAATTAAAGGCGACATCTTTATGAGATCATCTCTTAAAGCGCTTGGCAAAATCGAGTTTATTAAATTAATTTTTACAAAAAGTTGTCCAGAATCTGTAACAAAAAAATCATCTGATAACTGTGCAACATGCTCTATACTTTCAACAAAAATTTTTGTCCATGTCTTATGAACTTCCGTAGATTTTGCAAAAAATAACAGTTCATCTAATATAGAATTTACATTATTAAAATTTAAAATAAGCTCTAACCATTGCCTTAATAAATACGATTCCACCGTCATATTTAGTGGCATTCTAATCGTTAAGAAATCACTTTTCCTTTCGGTAAAAATCAAAGCCTTTCTTAACATTTCTCTTTCATCAAAATCATATTCATCTCCATAATATTGTGATGAATGTAAAACTGCCCTCGCACAAAGATGAGGATAATTAGATTGTATTGCCCATCTATCATTAGAAATGTGTTCATAAGCTAAGATTCTTCCAGCTTCTAAGGCTAAAATTGCTGTGGCAATATTTTTATAGGAAATATTATCTAAATCTTTTTTCATATTTTGAGTAAGGCACATTAGCATACAATCTTTCTTAGTGTTTCCAAAAGAATTGACATTAAGCTCCCTATCGAGATCTTTTATTTCTCCCTTTATTTCATATGCGGCATTTAAGAATTCAAATGTATCTTCAAATAAATTGCCTATTTTAACTCCATCTTTAATAAATGCGGGATATTCATAATGATATAATATTATGGATGCAAGATATTGATTAGTTAAATTATTAGCACCATATTTTTCTAAAAGTTCAAAAAAAGCAGATTTTTTATATGTTGTATATGGGACATAGGACAAGCAAGTAAGCCCAGGGACATGAAGTGTAGGATTCCCATTTTTATCACATTTTTTTATTCCTGCCTTAACGCCAGAAAAGAATACTCTCCCATTTCCAGTAACTCCTAAAATATCTCGTGCCACATATGGTTTTACACTTAATATTGTTTTAATAACACAATATACAACAAAGATAAACCAAACTTTCCAACAAGCAATTAACACAAAAAATATTTGCAAAACACTAATACACAAAACAAGGCAAAGAGAAATAACAATAGGAGATGATTTAAAATTATCATAAGTAAATAAAAAGATTTTAAACACTGATATAGAAATCAATGAGAAAGAGATTTCTTCCCCCGTAGTTCCAAAACGAGAAATCCACGAATTAAATTTTTGGAATGTTCTGACCAAAGGCGCATCGCTTTCAATCCCCCTAATATTAATATCAAGTGAAATACTGTAAACTTCTTCATTCACATCTTGCAAGTTTGAGATAGCAGGCACCATCTGAAAGAAAAATATCGAACATACCATTAGCCCAAGAAAAATATATGCATAGTATACAGATTTGTTTTTCTCCATAAAAACTGATAAGTCAGTTGTATCTGCATTATATTTAATATTTTTAGACATTCAAAAAAACCAATAAACAAAAAAATAAACCAATAACTAAAATTAGTATCTTATCATAATTTTAAGATATTTTTCAAAAGATATCCTTAAATAGAAGTCGGTAAAATATTTCTAAAAATATAGTCTTTTTTCATGTTATAACTTGGTATGAGTTTAGAATTTAACAAAAGATACGCCGTTTTATATTCTGACAAACATATTATTTATGACTTGTCCTTATAATACAATGAGTTAAAAATATCATTAAAAAATCAATAATCTCTTTTTTAAATAAAAAAATAAAATATTGAAGCATTTTTTTTTGTATACCGATTCCATGAGGTAGGAATTTAACTTAGTTTTGTTAAGATTTTTACAACATGTACCGAAAAGGTCTCTTAGGAGAAGGTTTTATGAAATTATTTAACACATCTTTTTTCTTATTGTTTTCTATTTTTCTACTCATTCCAATCAATGTTTTTGCAGAAGACGCGCCTTTTATAGAACAAGCAACAGATGCACAAATCAAAAAAGCTCAAGGACATTATGCACGTTCTCGTTCATTATTGATTGCAGCTGTAAATGAGTTCGATAGAGCTACTGCTGTCGCAAATCCAGAATCATTGCTTGATGTAAGTAGATTTAGAACGACTTTGATAGATAGAGCTGAAGAGCTTGAAAGGATATTAGATCCACAACCAAGATCTTCAAAAGAAGGAGTTCGCTTCTCTCCTGACACTAGACTATTAGGAGAAGCTGTTAATTAACTTAAGTTTTGTAGGTTTTTAATAAAGGAAATATGGACAACGGAGAAGTTATTCCAAATCTTGATAAACCTTGGGAATTTTTAATGGCAAGGCTTCATGAGTGGTTATCAGGAATGATATTTGCTCTTATCGTGAACGAAGTACTATTTACGAATACAGCAAATGCCATGCCATTTATCGTATCAATAATGATTTTGTCCACTTATGGAATGGCTTGTGCAAGAATAAAATTTGCTGATGGCACAAGAGGTTGTGTAAATTGGTGTAGCACAAAAATGGGGATACCTCCTCGAGATATTCCGACGCCAGCCGAGCTACAACCGATTTGGAGTGGAGCGCCATTAAGAAGATTAAAAAGTGATACTCTTTTTATGATATTAGGATTTGATGAATTCTTTTTAGAGCGAAAAAAAGAGGAACTTCAACGAGAACAAGATGAAAATTATGAAGAAGGGTTTTAATTATGGTGAATTTAAAAGATACAACTAAGAAAGTTTTAGATAACGCCAACGTAACTAATTACAAGCGTGGCGAAGATACTATAAGAATCTGGGAAGGATACAAGGAACAAGCTGTCTTATGGCGTGCCCTTTCTATTATTCAACTTCTTGCGACAACTGCGATATCAATACTTTGTATTATTTTATGGCAAACAAGATCAATTACACTAAGTGTTCCTCAAAGACCAGTCCCTGGACAATATAACACTCAAGAAATTCCAGATGCGGATTTTATTGAAGCTGCAAATTCATTTATTAGTCTTCTTGCAACTTTTCAACCTTATGTTGCCGAACCACAGTTTAACAGAGCTGCAATGATGTTGCACAACAGTTTTCTTGATAAGTTTACAGAAACTTTTCTTGTCAATGAATTGAAAGCCATTAAAGCAACTTCCCTTTCTCAAGTATATTTTATAGATCCTATGAAAACACAAATAGAAAGGACAAGAAATAATATTGTTAAGGTTACATTTTATGGAAAAAGACATAAATACATCGGCGGCCAAGAGGTTGAACCCGTTGGCACTAGATATGATATAACATTAACGACTCTTCCAAGAAATGATTTAAATCCTCTTGGAATAGTTATACTAGATCTTTCAATGGAGAAAATTAGTAATAATTAAAAAAGAGAGAAATTATGAAAAGACAAAGAAAATTATTTAACTTAAATATCGCATTATTATCAGCTCTTTTATTCATAACAGGAAACGCATTTTCTAGAGATGTAATGTATAAAGGTTCTGAGGTGGATATTTTTGTGACCCCAGGTGAGCCAACGCAAGTGCAATTTCCATCAAAGGTCTTAGGAGGATTTAAGAAAAAACTCTCTGCAATTTCACTTGATAAAAAGGGAAATGATCTTGTGATCTTTGCGACTGAGAAAATTTCTAACTCTGGGGAGTCAATGATAATAAGATTAGATGACGGTCGTTCTTATACTCTTAGAGTCAAGAAAGCAACTGATGAAGAAAAAGATACATTAATAAGAGTTATAGATAAAAGTCAATCTATTTTAACGAGCTCTGGAGAAGAAGTAGATAATGAGTCTGATCAAGGAAAAACTTTAGGCTTTGCTCCACCTACAAAAGTATCTGGGCTTATGAGAGAGATGGTTTTAGCATCTGAGTTTGGAAAAGGTGCTATCAATGGATATAGAGCAACTGATAAATATAGAGGTGAGACTGTAATTAATGATGGATCTATACACGCCACAATAGATACAATTTTTATCGGCACAAATCTTTGGGGATATGTTTTAGATGTAAAAAATCTTTTAGATGTATCACAAAAATTAAACCCTGCAACATTTAGGTTAGATGGCACAAGAGCTATTTCCTTTGAAAAATGGGAACTTTCTCCTCAACCATTAAACATAGAAGAACAGATTGCAAAGGGGCACAAAACAAAGGTGTATATTGTGACGAAAGCTAGGTAATTTAGAATCATACTATTTCTTAATTAATATGTTAAGGAATAGTCAAAAAAAGAGGTAAATAAAAATGGTTCAAAAGTTTGACGACGTAAAAACATTGGTGACAAAAGATAGAAAGACTAAGTTTATAATAATAGGCGGAATTCTTATGTTTTTCTTATGTTATCTTGTACTAACATCTGGTAGATATGGTGGACAAGTTCCTAATCAGAAAAAAGAAAAGCAAATGACAGCGCAACAAGAGCATCTAGACGATTTTGTAACTAGATTTAAAGTAGATTTGGATAATTTACAAAAAGACCAAGTTGAGGCAAAAAAAGATATGAAAGAACTTGGAAATAGATTAGATATTTATGAAAGAAGAACTTCAGATATTTTCAAAAAAATTCTAGAAAAAATTTCAGACCTTGAAATCGGAATGAATAACAACGGATATGATTCAAACAATAATTCTGTTGTATCAGATGAGTTAATGCTGGAAGATGATAATCTTGCGGGGAAAAAAGAAGATGGCTCAGACCAATTAGAATCATTTTTTGATAATAGCAATGAGAATGTTAAACAAAAAGAAGAAGAAAAAGTAAAACGTGTTGCTTTTGTTGCTCCTGGAGATACCGTTAGAGTAAAACTATTAGGTGGTGTTAATGCACCTACTGACGGCACACCATATCCTGTAATCTTTAAATTAACTTCTAATATTGATGGACCAGATAATTCTCAATTATCAGTTGGAGAGGCAAGATTAATTGCTGCAGCTCAAGGATCAATTGTAGATCAAAGAGCTCTTTTTAGATTAACAAAGTTAAGTATTCGTTTACCAAACGGAGAAAGAAAAGTTGTATCAGTAGACGGTTGGATTGTTGGAGAAGATGGGATTAGAGGATTAAAAGGAATTTTAATAGATCCTATTGGAAAAGCAATTGCAGGAGGATTGATGATCGGAGGACTTGCAGGGGCAGGAGAAGCTATTTCTGATGCAAATTCTACTATTCAATATTCGTACGATAGTGAAAGAAGAGTAGTAACGGGAGATACAGCAGAATATGCATTAGGGGAAGGGCTTTCAAATGGAGCATCTGTTTGGTCTGATGTACTAAAAGATAGATTAAAAGAAATGGTACCTGTAGTTCAAGTTCTTTCTGGGAGAGAGGCTACTGCAACTTTTGCAAGGGAGGTAACTATAGAAGATTTATATGATCAACTTGATGATAGTACAGGTCAACAGTTTGATGGAATGGATTAAATTTTTAGGAGCATTTGATGATGAAAAAAATTATTTTACTTATATTCTTAAGTGTTTGCTTTAGCGGTTGTTATGCGATGCAACATGTTTTTAATCCTTTTTATGAACCCCCTACAGAGTACGCTCTCAAGGGAGAATTAAACGACCACGCCATACGTGGCACCGAGACATCTGGTACAGCAAGAGAAGCTTTAGAAAATATGGCAAGTTATCAACGTGCACATTTGCCACAACCTAGTAATCCTGTCATGCAACCTGCTGTAGTAAGATTAATGTGGGTTCCAGATCATCTAAATACTTTGGGAGATTTAGTACCAGCTCACTTTTATTACTTAAAAGTATTAAACGAAAGATGGGCAGTGTCTGATGCTTTTGAACTTGAAAAACAACTTAATGAAGGAAGCAAAGATACTTCATCTGTCCCTTATATAAACCAAGTAGAAAAGGAAAGATAAATGTTTAAACAAAAACAAATTTTATCATTTTGTTTATTGGTCACAACGTTCTTTATGTTCGCTTGTGCCCCTGAATATACAGGAGGAAGTGTTCGAAGAAAAGTGCACATTTTTGCCGTAAGGCAACTACCTCTTCCGCCAGTTTATAATAGGATAAAAACAGTCCATTTAGCATCTCCTCTTCCTAGTAGAGAAGAACACCCTGTATCAAATAAAATCATTAATCCTGTTTTCCAATTTGAAGCAGAAAACTCGACATTGGGTGAAGTTGCAATAATTTTGGCAAATACAGCGAAGTATTCTGCTTATTGTGATCCGAGCTTAGCAAATAGAGATTTTTCTTTAATCACATTAGGAACTATCGATGAGATAGCAAAAGAAATAGAAAAGGAAGCAGGTATTACTGTAGAACTAAATCATGAAAATAAGGAAATTAGGTTTTTGAATAATTATCAAAAAGAAAGGTTATTAAAAGGAGAATAAAATAAATGGGTATTTCAAGGCTCACAAAAGAAAGGTTATTTCACGATGAAGAGTTATTTAATAATTTATTATCGTATGCAGAATATGACAGGGAGTATGGTATTTTCTTTCATTCCGATACTTCTTTTTGGTCAATTTTTAGATTACAACCTTTAGGTATTACTCAAGTTTCCGATACAGATGCCTTTCAAACAGCAGAACAAATTCAAGAACTCTTTGATACTTTTGAACCAAATATGGCAGTTCAAGTGAATTGGATTACAAGTTTTGAAATCGAAAGTTTATTAAGAGAAAATATTGCTGAATATCCAATGTCAGGACCTGCAGGCTGGATGGCAAGACGATGGGTACGAGCAATTAGAAATGCTTCAAATAGTAGTCAATTTGGTCTTCGTCCAAAAAAACTAGATTTATTATTTTGTTTTAGATATGACCCTTCTTGGAGAAGGAGAGACTTTTTTGGACAAATCGCAGAAGGTATAAAAGCAATATTTTCTTTCGGTTCTGTTACGATGACCGCAGAAAGAAGACGATTAGAATACATAGAACATGCAAATAAATTTAAAGGCATTTTAGATGGTACTATAGCGAAGCTTTCTGATATTGGATTTCATCCAAAAAGATTTAATGCTCAAGATTTAATAGATTTACTTTTCCCTTTATTAAATAGGAGAAGTACTAAGGGAGGAAAATATAGACGTGGCAAATTAAATGCAGTTGCCGTTCCTCAATATGATCCAACAGATATTTTAGCAAATCAAGTTTCGGAAACTTTAGTTGAACATCCAGAAAATGGAGTAATAAAGAAAGACGGTAGAATTTATAGAACAGCTTCTATGATTCAAACCCCCAAGAACTGTCTTCCATTAATGATTGCGCCGTTGCAATGCGCATCATATGAAAATATTTTAAGTGTTACATATTCAAAAGATGACCAACAAACACAACTAAAAAAATTAGATCAAAAAGACAGTATGCTTGGATTTCGTGAAATAACAGCTCGTGGTAGAGCTAACCAAAAAGTATTACATCAAATTTCTGCAATAAGAGCAGCACGAGCTGAGCTTTATGCTTCAAAGTGTCAAATCGTAAGAGTCGGAGTACATCAAACTTTTATTTGCCAAAACGAAGATGAAGCAAAAAGAGCTACATCGGAAGCAATAGCAACGATATCTCAGCTAAATGGTGCAAGAGGAATGGTACATGAGATTTCTGATTTGGCTACTTTCTTACATTCTCTTCCTGCAATGTATGATCCTGAAATGGATGGAGAAGGTTGGACTGTTAGTATGAGATCTTCTAGAGCATCTAGATTATTCCCTCTTTATGGAAACTGGAGAGGTACAAAAGGAAAACAATTTTTACTTCCATCTCTTTGGAATAGAGAGTTAATCGGTTTTGATTTATACGATTCAAATATAGCACCAAACGTTCTTATAAGTGGAGTTTCTGGAGCAGGAAAAAGTTATCTCCTTTGTTATATGTTAATTACTTTAGGACGAGGACACTTTGCAGCGCTTCCTAACGGACAACAAATAGAAAAACCCCCTATTACATTTGTATTTGATAAAGGTATGACGGGACAACCCTGTGGTTTTGAAAAAGTAGCTCAACTCTTCGGAGGAAGGATTTATGAAGCCACTCCATCAAAAGCTCCTGCAATGAATTTCTTGGCACGACTTGGAAGGACAGCACCAGATCCTAGAAACGAAGATTATAAAGATTTAATTGATATGTGTGCTGATATCGTTTGTGATATGGCTGTTGAAGGTGCAAAACAACCTGGAAGATTGGAAAAGAATGTTGTTGTGGCATCAGTTGTTGAATCACATAGACTTTATAGAAATGGTCCAATGAGACGAGAATTCATATTAAGCGATGTTGTTTCTATTTTAAGAGCGCCAAAAAGAGTTGATGAAGATGAAGATACGGCAAAAAGACGACAATTAGTAGCAATGTTAATTGGAGATTATTATGGAGACGGAACTTATGCAAGATTCTTCGATAGACCTGGAGCATTAAAACTTCAAGAACGTTTCATCGTTTTCGACTTAAAAGCATTAAGCAGAAATCCAGATCTTCAAAGAGTATTCTTAAAAGTTGCTATGCTTTGGGCTGACACTGTTATGAACGATCCTATGGAATTAGATTGTAGAAAAGTTTTGGTTTTCGATGAGGCCCATGATTTAATCGGGAAAAGCGCCTCAGGAACAGTTGAAACAGCATTTAGATTATATAGAAAAAGAAAAGGCATTGTAATCGCAGCATCGCAATCTGGAGAAGATTTTTATCTAGGTGAAGGTGGACAAGCAATTGTACAAAACAGTGCTCATAAAATATTTCTAAAACAAGATCCTAGTAAATTTCACATGACTGCAAAGGCTTTTAATTTAACTCCTCAGCAGGCAGATGTAATTTTAAGACTTCGAACTATTAAAGGATTAGAGTCTCAATTTTATTTAATATCTGATATTGGAGAATCTGCTTTAGTTCTTCCTTTAGAGCCATCTTTTTATTGGGTAAGTACAAATAATGGAGATGACAACCAACTATTTTCAGATATATTAAAACAAAATGACAATGATTTCCTTAAAGCTCTAGAGCAAGTCGTCGAGATTGCTCCAAACGGAGCTCATGTATTTAAAATGAGAGTCGAAGACGCTCAAAGAGGAGATGAGATATCTAATAATATTAACAATTTAATAAATGATGTGGAGAAATAAAATGAAAAAAAATGTATTATTAACATTATTATTTGCATCGCTAATTTCTCTTAATGCTTGTTCTACAACAACAAGCCAGTCATCGCAGTCTTTAGAAATTAAGAGACAAGACAAAACTTATTCTAAAGAAGATCCTGCGGTGGTTGATTACATTTGGGAAGAGCCGATGGTTGACGTTATAAAAGTTCCTCCAGGACTAGACCCTGAAGGAATCTATTATAGGCCTCAACATAAGGAAGTAATTGAAATTAGACAAGGCAAATGGCAGTATTATAAGAAGCCAAAAGAAGAGTAGCTTTTTATAAATAATTATTTTAATGGACTAGAAATATGGGACTTGTAAAAACTGTTTTTTCACCTTTTACTAGCACAGTACCTTTAGTATCAATTATATTGGTATTAATTCTTATAGTTGTTTTTAGATTATCTGGCGGTGGCATATCTGATAATGAACAAAGAATAAGCAAAAAGCACATTGGGACAGAAAATATCGATATGACTGCTGGGACTAAAAAATTAAACTTAAAAGATTCTGGTACTATTACAGTAAAAGCAGATGAATTAAATGAATTAATGCGTAGAAGAAAACCAAGGCAAGAGGTTAAAAAAGAGGAAAAGAAAGATTACGGAAACTTTGATGATATTGAAGCAGAGCTAGGATTAAGATAGATTATGGAAGATAAAAAACTTGTAATTTATAAAGTGTGGAGAAGCGAATACAAGCTTTTTATCGGATTATTTATTGGGATATTCCTCTCCATATTCTTATCTAAAGAATTTCCAAGTACGGTGCTTTCAGGTGAAGTAATAGAGATTGGAGGAACTAAATATTTCTTATCTCTTCCTGTTTTTTGGCTTATTCCAGCAGGTTTCTACGCTTTTGCTGCATTAAGAATCTACAATGTTAGATATTGCTTGACAGGAAAAGGTATTGAAATGACAATTGGAATCTTGTCCTTAAGGCAACGTTCCGTAAAAATACGATATGAGGATATTAGAAGCGTAGAAACGGAGCAAACTATTTTTGAAAGGATGCTAAACATTGGGACTGTAGAAATTGGGACATCAGCAACAGGAGCTATTGAGGTTATTTTTAAAGGAATTGAAGCACCACAGGAGGTTCAACAGATAGTACAAAGGGAAAAAGATAGAAGACTTAGCCTGCAAAAAAATGCTAGATATGTTTCTTCTGATTAAGGATTTAAAATATGAAACAAAAGTTTTTTTTAAATAGTTTTTTAATAGTGACACTTGTAATGCTACTATTTCCTTTATCTTCTTTTTCTACAGAAGATAGTATCGACTCGTTAAACAACGAGGAAATTATGTTGCTACAACGACTTAATATTTTAAAAAAGAATAACATTACGGATGAAGCAAATTCATTCTTAGATAATACGAAAAAAAATCCGACATATAATAGAAAAAATAAAATAAATATTCAAAAAGAAGCTCCTAAAAAAGAAATTAAAATACAACCTAAAAAAGTAATCATAAAAAAAACTAATACAGTAGCAAAAAGCAAAGTACAAGCTCCTTTAACATGCCAGCGAGAAAATAAACAATTGCAAATCGCAAATCAAAAAATTAATGAGTTGGCAAAAGAATTAGAAAATAAAAAAAGACAACTAATTTTAGTAGAAACCGAAGTCGAAAGATTATCAGAAGTTATCGAAAGGAAAAATCGTGCAGAATTAAGTTCAAATCATCAATCTGCAATGGGAACAAAAACGCAGAAGACAATGCCTGTAAGAAGATATGTCAATGAAGAATCATCAAAACCTGATATGCCGATTGTCACAGTAGTTTCAAATAAAGCAAATTTAAGAGCAGGACCAAGTTTAAAAAATTCTTCATTACTTGAAGTTTCAAAGGGGACTAGATTAGTTGTAGAGACAAGACAGGGTAATTGGTACAGAGTACTGGCTCCTAATGGCAAGAGAGCTTGGGTTTCTTCAGATGTTGTAAATTTTGGGCCTACCTCGAATGGACAACCGTCTTATACTACGAGAATAAAAGGCTACAATCAAAATGTTGAAGATAGAACAGAAAGTATATTGGATTAATTTTATAGGATTAATCCTTCTGATTTTTTTCCCTACATTTAATGTATTTGCCATAGAACCGTTCGTAAATCCAATAATGAGTGCAAGGCTTTCTTCAAAGTACGGAAGTCGTATTCATCCAATAAAACGATATAGCCAAAATCATAGAGGTATTGATTTGGCGGCTCCTTTAGATTCTCCGATTAGAGCAATAATGAAAGGTATAGTAATTTTTGCTGATAGATATGCAGGATATGGAAATTTAGTAGTCATTCGCCATGAAAATGGCACGACAAGCCATTATGGACATTGTTCAAAGATTGTTGTGGAACCTGGGACTTACGTTAAAGCAGGTGAAATCATAGCAAGAATTGGAAGTACAGGCATGTCAACAGGGCCACATCTTCATTTAGAAATAAGACAAAACGGAACCCCAGTAAATCCACTAAACGTATTTCCTACACTCCTAGACGTTGCAAAAGGATAAATCTACGTATTCTCCTCTAATTTAGACCATCTATCATACATAGAGTTTATTTCATTCTCTATAATTTCTATTTTTGATGTAACATCTAAAAGTTTTTCATAATTTGAAGTAACGCTTTCATCTTCTAACAATTTTTTAAATTCATTTAACGACGATTCTTTTATTTCAATATTTTTTTCTATATTCTCTAATTCTTTTCTCTCAGAAAAGGTTAATTTCTTTTTTTGATCATCTTTTACTTTTTTATTAATCTTATCTTTTGTCTTATTTTCTCCTTGGTTCCCCGTTTCTTTCTTAACAAACTTTGCCCATTGGTCATAATCAGCAAAAGGCAAGACTGCGCCATCTTCCACAAAACCAAAACAAAAATTACAAAGATTATCTATAAGTTTTCTATCATGCGTTACAAGTAAGACTGCCCCCTTAAAATCTAAAATCGCATCTTCTAACACCTCAATTGTAGCAATATCTAAATCATTTGTCGGCTCATCTAAAATTAATAAATCCGCTTCTTCTACTATAATTCTTGCAATAAAAACTCTTGCACGTTCTCCTCCAGAAAGAGAGCCAAGCGGTTTATCTAATTGTGCAGGAGAAAATAAAAATTTTTTTGCCCAAGGAATAATATGAACAGCTTGCCCCTTATAAACTACAGAATCACTTTCAGGAGACAACGCTTTGCTTAATGTATAATCTAAAGGAATTTCATCTCTAAGTTGAGAAAAAAGTTTTATTTTCAAATTCTGAGCATACGTAATTTCTCCCGATAATGGCTTCAACTCTTCCATAATCAACTTTAATAATGTAGTTTTTCCAACACCATTATTTCCTAAGATTCCGATACAATCCTTTGGTCTAATTAAGCAAGAAAAATTTTTTACAATATTTTTTGATGGGAAAGAAAAGGTAATATCTTTTATTTTTAAAAATTCTTTTGTTTTTCTATCTGTTCCTTGAATTTCAAAATTAAGCCGTCTTTTATTTAATAGTTGTTCTGTATTTTTTAACTCATCTTGTAAGTTATATGCATTATCTACTCTAAACTTCGCTTTTGTCCCTCTTGCTTTTGGCATACGACTAAGCCAATCATTTTCTTTTCTCAAAACAGATTTTATCGCATCTTTTTTATTTTCTATACTTTGCAAATATAATTCTTTTTGCTCCAAAAATTTTTGATAATTTCCATCTATAATAAAAGTTTTATCCTTATAACAAGAATCAATTTCAATTATTTTTTTTGAACAATTTTCCAAAAGCGCCCTATCATGCGTCGTTAGTATCCAAGTAATATTTGGTGACTTTAAATATTTTTCTAAAAACTCTATACCATTAAAATCTAAGTGATTAGTTGGTTCATCAAGCAAAATAATATCTGGATCACATATCATCGCCCTTAATAATGACAACTTCTTTTTTTGCCCTCCAGAAAGATTATCTACTCTTATATCAGATTCAAAGCTATTTTGTGTTAAATATTTTTTTACAAGGTTTTCAGGATCTTTTATTTCAAGATTTTTTCTAGCGGTATCATATAACACTTCAAAAGGTGTTTCCTCTTTAAATGTTGTATTTTGTTCTAGATAAGATACCCTTAAATTCTCTTCCTTTTTAATGGTTCCAGATTCAGGCTCATAAATTCCAGCAATAATTTTTAAAAGTGATGATTTCCCTACTCCATTTGGGCCAATAAGAGCAATTTTATCCCCCGTATGTATAGTAAAAGATAAATTATTAAATAAGGTCTTTCCTGAAAATTCACAAGATATATTTGAAAGAGCAATTAAGATTTTTTCCATTTCTTAATAATACACCAACATATAAAGAAATAAAAATATTCTCAAAATAAAAAAGCTTCTTAGTTAATAACTAAAAAGCTTTTCTTAAATTCATATATTTTTAAAATTTTATACTTCTTCTGGGCTATGAGTTCTTGCCTCTGCCGCTATAGCAAGCACTGCATTACAAGCAAGCTCAATACTTAAAAGATCCCTTGGCCCTAATTTTATTCTACGTCTTTCTTCTTCAGAGCGTCCTGTAACTAAACGAAGCCAACAAACCTCCTCTCCCGTCAACTTTCCTTGTTGTCCACGAGGCTTATCTCGATAAAGTTTTATTAATATATCTGATTGTTCTGACTTTTCATCGCCTTGTAAGATTATATTCTCATCTAACGATTCAACTCCATAAAGAAAGGCTCTTGTTGTTGCCCAAAGACCACCAACAGCATCTAACGGAATCATTAAATTAAGATAACCTTCCGCATCTTTTTTCTCTTCGCCATCTACCATGGCAACATAACAAAATCTTAGGCCACCAGCTTCGGGAATTAATTGAAGACGACCAAAACTTTTTACAATTGAAAATGTGATACCACCTAAATACATATTGCTAACCTCTTTAAAAACAAAAAAAATTCTACAAAACCTTACATAATTTACTACATTTTTTTTGATGTATCAAGAAAAGAAAAGTTTTCAAAAAATCTTAAAATATTTTTAAAAATTTAAATTTTTAGAAATTATCTATAAAAATCAATTTGTTATGTTTTTAATATTATATTTCTTATGAATCATCGCCAACAGTCTATAATTATTATCTTTTGTTGGCACGTCCAGTATTTGATAATTTTTATTATATTTTGAATCTGCTAAAATAGTTTCCTTATACCATTTTAATCTAAGATCGCCTCTTAAATTATTATCCACAAGAAAAATTTCTGTCACATCAGGATTATCCTTTAAAAAATATCTTCTACTAACTCTTTTATCATGTCCAGGAGAATGCAATCTTTTAACGGGGATATTCCTTAATTCATTATTAACTAATCCATAACAATCAAGCATCGTGAAATCTGTATAAAATCCAACCAATCCAATTCCTCCCATAACAATCGAAGATTTTTTATCTACAATGGGTAAGAGCGTCTCATAAATTAATGTTCTTTTATAATTATTATTTTTCATAAAATCATAAGCCTCTCTATCAGAAATAAGGTTCGGAGAATTTAATCTAAAATGAAATTTTGATAAAAAAGCTCTAGGAATCAAGCTAACATTAAATAAACTTAAAAAAGAAATCGTTAAGAAACAAAAAAAGATTATCAAAAGAGCCTTTCTCTTTGATATACAATTAATAATGAATGAAAGAGGAATTATTTGTAATATACTAGCAGGTAGTAAAAACCTAAAAAATGGCATAAAATCCCCGCCAACTAATATTGGATAAAAAAACAATGCTAAATATAGAATAAAAATTTCATATCTATACTTTACTTTCTTAAAAAACATAATGCCAAAACCTAAAAAAGCAATCACGCTAATAGGTTCAATTAATAGATACATTATATTGTAGTCAATTCCTCTTTTAATAACATCAATACTTGTTCCAACTTTCATGTACACAGTATTTGGAAATAAATCTTGATAGTAAAATGCCCTTATCGAAAAATAAATAAGATAAACGGCAAGTGTCACTACACATAGATATATTTTCTCTTTTCTCTTTTCCCTTCTTAAGAAAGATATTGCATAAATAAAGAGCATAAAGAAAATGCCCTCGAATCTAATAAGGCTTAAAAGTATCCCAACAATAAAAATAATTTTTTTATTTTTAATATCTTTTAATACTAAAAAATAAAATAGCAAAATCATCAAAAAAGAATATGGCATCGTGGCAAGCCCACTAGTAGACCAAATAATAAATGTTGGAAAAAAGATTAAAGAAACTAACGAAACAAAAATCTCAAAAAAAGAAAAGTTAAAAACTTTAAATAAAATCTTTTGCATAAGGAAAATTACACAAACTGCTAAAAGAGATGATAAAAAAGGCAAGAATATTTCAAGTGGAAGATGAAAATAATAAAATACAGCACCAATTATAACCCATAGAAAATTAGAATACCCCTCTATTGGGGCCATATTTTCATTATAAATTAACCCCAATCCATTTACTAAGTTTCTTGAATATCTAAAAGATATGAAAGCATCATCACAGACAAAATAAAAAGTATAAGACAAGAAACAAGATATTATCATTAATGGTAAAATATAATATTTAAAATCACTTTTTCTTTTCGATTCCATATTATCAAATTTTCCTTTCAAGTGCTTTTTTAGGACCAAATGGACAAGGAGATGCACATTTTATATTAGGAAATGTACATTTTGGGCCATTTGCATACGGCAATAATTCATCATAAATTTCAGGGAAATTTCTTTTTGTCTCAGTTAAATATTTTAATAATATTTCTCTACTTTTATTCATTATTTCAAGCTGTGCATGTCCACAAATTCTTTCAGTGATTTTTGAGATAAAATCAAAATATGTCCCAGATTCATAAACATTGATAAAAGTTCCTTGTGGTATATTTCCTTTTAATTTGCACATATCATTTTTCCAGTCATCTATTAAACCTTGCGATTCCAAAATTGGTGGAATAAAGAATTTAAAATTATCCATTAAGGACATAGAATAATTTATGGTTCGATGTCTATGCGCTTGAGCTAAATATGAAAAAGATGCTTCATATTTTGTATAATATACAAAAGAAAAAATTTCTCTTGATTCTCTTTTGTTAAAAAATCTCAAAAATCTTTTTTTAGATTTTGGATCTAATCTTTTTTCTCTAAGATCTTCTAACTGAACATTAAAATCTGTCATAAAAGACAAAATATTTTTAGTAAAAAAATCTGTATTCTCCTTATTTTTTTCTATAAAATCATCAAATAAGCACATTAAATAATTTATTTGCCTAAAAGATGTTGTATATAACATTTTTGTTGGTGTGAATATTGAAGTTAAATTTCTTGCGTTCTCCATCGCTAATTTTTTAACTTTATCCTCTTGAATAAATGAATATTTATCAAAGATTAGTTTTTCAAATATCCCCACCCATTTCTCATATAACGTAGCTTCTTCCCCCTCAAGAATCATTTTTGTATATCTTGCTGACTTTTCAGATGTTACATACGGAGGTTCATTATTTAAGATCATGGCTCCAATTTTAGGAATATCAGAAATATAAAAAGTAAGTGCCACATGCTCAAAAGGACTATGATGACCACTATTTAAAAGTTGTTCAATTAGTGTTTTAGAATCTTCTTGATATAATTTATCAAAATCATATTTTGAATAGCATACCCTTGCGGCAGCTCTTGAAAAATTACATGCCTCGTCTTTGGAAGTAATATTTGATGTTGATGATTTTAGTTCAATTTTCATAAAAAGCTCCTAAGAAAACTAAGAAAAGCGATGAATGTATTATTTTTTTCTTAATCTTATTAAGGATAGATTAACTAATATCATTTATTTATACAATGAATTATAAATTTTTTATATATTCCAATTTTCATTTTAATGATAAAATTTAAAAAGTTTATTTTAATTTGTTTTTTTATTCTAAAGTTATTATGAAAAAAATATCTATCTTTTTGATTTGTTTTACCTTGTTTTCTTGCGTCATGTCTAAAGATCCTGCATACGATAGCCTTATTTCCAGATTAAGGACCAGAGGAATTGTCACTTTAAGCCATGACAACCCATATATAGCAAGTAATTTATTGATTGCAAAAGAAATTAGCTCTAGCAAAGAACTTGAAGGATTTATACAACATAAAGGCATTCCTAACCTAATAGAAGTAAATAAAGAGTTATTAAAAACGTTAAAATATAAATTCTTTTATCCACAAGAACGAATTTACTACAGTTTAGAGTTAACAAATAATATGTGGATAATAAATGGCCCCACGCAAATAACAGAAGAACAAAATAAACAAATTTTTTATTTAACAGGCGGGAAGCTTTTTGTACCAAAAGTTCTTTCAAGTGATGAATTATCAAGCATCTACCCATCTTCTAACAAAGAAATGACCCAATATCCTAATTCTAATTCCAATAATATAGACAATGATTTTTTTAATCCAAATGTTGAGAATAATCCCGTAATAAAAGATACGCCTAGCGTTTCAAAAGAAAAAGGAAATATAAAAAATGAAAAGATGGAAAATAACGTTCAAAAAAGTTCTAAACCCATCCCCCCTACAACCTCTTTTGCTAGCAACCCAGATCTTTCATTAGATAAAATTATCAATTCAACAAGTACATATACTGCAGAATTAAATTACCGAGGAGATTTAATTCACTATGTAGCATATCAAGGAGAAACTTTATCATTAATTTCTAGATGGTATACAAAGGAAGTAAACAATTCAGAAAAGATAGCAAGAATAAACAGTGTCCAAAATGGAGATAAACTAGAAATTGGAGATAAAATAATCATTCCTGCGTATCTTTTAAAAAATAAAAATAAATTAACTCAAGATGCATTGAAACAAATGATTAATATTTATGGTGGCGCAAAAAATAATGGCAATGTCCAGAAAATGCAAAATCAAAATGATGAATTAGAATATTTTTAATATCCCGTACCTATTATAACATTTATTTCTTGAGATTCTTTTGGAGTGTTTTCGAGTTTATTTTTTATTCTTTTAGAAATTAAATGATATTTCTCATAGAAATTTTTGTTATTTAATGCTTTGTATGTTTCTGCAATATTTTCATAAGCATTAGAATTTTTATTTTCTTTAAGAGCTAATTTATAAATCTTTAATGCTTTTTTATATGATTTTTCATCTTCATATATTTTTGCAAGAATATTTAATGTATCTATATTATATTTTTTATCTGTAATATCTTTTTTTATCATGCTTTTAATTTTATCTTTTTTATTTTCTTTTAATAAAATTTGATAATACGTTTCTTTGTATCCTGGATTAAACTCACTACTTTTTAATGATTTCTTAATAAACTTCTTACTGTTTTTAAGATCATTTTTAGCGAGATAGCATCTAGCAATCATTGAGTAAGAATTAGGGTTTGACGGACTTAATAAAGCAAATTTCTTTAATATTGGGATAGCCTGATCGCATCTTTTATCTTTAAAATAGTCATATCCTTTAAAAAAGATGGCTCTTTGATTGTCAGGGAATAATTTATATATTGTACTTATCGTCGCCTTTTCAAGTTTTGCATAATTTGCAACCCTTAAATAACTAATGTATAGCTCTAAATTGTCTTTATCCATCTTCATCGCATCTGACAAATAATCATTTGCAATTTCTAAAGGATGTTTTCCATATTTTTGCAAGATATAATCTCTTGCAAATTTATTTTCTATAAGGCCTGTTAAAATGATAGATTTTAATTTTTTCACATCTACTCTTTCTTCAGGAAGTAAAAAGACTTTATCAATATATTCTTTTAATATTTTTTTTTGAGCATTATTTTTATATGAAATTGTAGATGAAAAAATATCAAAAGCTTGTATTTCTAATATATCATTATCAAGTGCTTTTTTTGCATTATCAATAATTTTTTCTTTGTATTTTTCTTTATCTTTCTCATCAACAGCTTTTTTCTGATAACTTTTTGCAAGCAATCTATAAACTGTAGCATTTTGATAATTATTTTCTCCTATATATTCATATAAAGAAATATCATTCCTCCATGCATATATATATGGCAAACCATAATAAAGATTTACTATTAAAAAACATATTGCAGTAAAAATCTGTAATCTTTTATTTAAAACAAAGATTAAAAGAATAATTCCGTATTTTGCTACATAGCACCATCTATCTGCCATAGCTTGAATTCCAACTTGTGAAAGCTGAAGATATGGAAAAATATTTACAAAGAAAAATAGTATTGAGAAAACATATAATGATTTTTTATCTTTTATTTTCATTAAAAGATAAAGTCCTACTCCCATTATAATTAATAAAATGATTGCATTTGTAATATTTATATTACTATAGGGATGTGTATAAATAAGTGATAGATCATTAGGAAAAAAGATTCTTCTAATGTATTTTATCGCATAATCAGATGCATTTATAATACGCTCGAAAAAACTTAAATCTCTATAATTATAAATTGCCCCCCAATTTTTATGTGCATTGTATGAAAATGGAATCAAAAAAATAAACACTATAAAAAATAGTAATTTATTATATATTAAAGAAAAAATATTTTTAATTTTTATTTTTTGATTGTTTTTAGCTATAAAAAAATAATCAATTAAAAAAAGACTAAAAACTGAAAACGCAACCGTAGATTTTACCATCGATCCAAAGATCATTGTTAAAAAAGATAAAATAAAAAATGATTTTTTATTTTCTTTTTTAAAATCAATATAAAATAAAAGTGTTAAGAAAAAGAAAAATCCGCTTAAGATATCTTTCCTAGATGATATCCATAAAACAGGCTCTATATTTAACGCAGAAACGGAAAATAATATTGTTGCAAGAAAACTTTTTAATTTATTCTCTAATAATTTTTTAGAAATAAAAAAGACAAGGCAACATGTTAATGTATGAAGTAGCAAATTATGAAGATGAAACAATAATGCTTCCCCACTACCTAGCTTATAATCAACCATATAAGAGAGCCAAAGAAGTGGAGACCAATGTCCAAAATAAGCAGTTGTAAATGCCCATTTGATATTTTCAAGATTAACATCTTGAATTGCTAAATTATTTATGACATATATTGAATCATCTAGACTTAAAAAGTTATTAGTTATGCCGTTTATATATAAACAAACATTAATTACAATAATTAAAAATAAAAATGAACAATTGTTATAAGAATACTTTTTAAAAAATCTCATCAATGCATTAGATGCAATAACTAAAAAATAAGTTTTTTTATTTAGCAACACATTAATTTTATTGATTTTTTTTAACTTTATTTAAAATCTAAAGAACAACCCTTTTAGTAATTTTGCGTAAAATTTTTATCATGCTGACATCTTCACCTTGTGGTAGATGAAGAATTTGTAGAGTCCAAAAATGCTATTGAAATCTTCTAGTCAATTAATCAAAAAACCTAAAATTATTGTCAGATCTTAAAATAATTCTTTGTTAAGAAAAAAAAATGTATATACTACCACTCAAGCTTTATTAGGTTCTTGAATAAAGTTTTCAGCAAACAAATTGAATCTCGATGTTAATATTAGCATCAAACTTTAAAACTATAATTCATAAAAGGAAACTTTTTATGACAACAGCTACTGAGATTATATTAACTAATCTCGTAAATAATAGAGAAAAAAAAGAAGAATTAATCCAAATTTTAGACTTTTGTGATTCAGAAGAGTCTAAAATGGCTGCTATTAAATTTTTCTGCGAAAAAAACTTTTCCAGAAATTTAAGTGGCATGCTAGAAAAAAGCGTAGTGGAAAACGTATTAAAATCTGTTTCATGGAAAGAGGTTTTAACAGAATTAATTTCCATCTACGATAATAGTGCTAACGATTAATTCGTTCAGTAAGATCTTTTAAGTTCCTTAAATAATAGGGAACCGTCCTCTTGTCGCCTCTTTTTTCCACATCATAAGTTATTCTCAAAAATTATTTTCTTTTTATTTTTGCATTTATTTTTTTTATTTCAGAAATTTTATTTTGATAAGAATTATCGACTAATCCATTCTTTAGTAATCTTGCAAACTCATAATCTTGTAAATTAATACTTAGTAATTTTATTCCATATTCTTTCAATATCTTTAATATCGAATATGAAGCAATCCTCATGGCTTCTTGCCTTCTTACATTATTAAGAAAATTATCTGACGTAAGCGTACCTAAAGACATATCTATATTTGATATTAAAATATTTTTAACTAAATCATTTATTTTCTGATCATTGTTTACCACATTCTTTACTATTTTTATAAGGTTTTCATTTCCCTTTAAAATTTGATATTCAGCTATTATCTTCACTAATACTAAATTCCCATCAGATAATCTAATTTCAATATGATTATCTTTCCTTGAGATCTCATCACCTAGTCTATCTAATCTTATTGCCCTTACTCTAGTATCAAATCTATATATTCTCTCCCACGGAAAAACAAAAAACTGTTGCCCCTCATTTATCACCTTATAAGCCATCTCTTCGCCAAAAAAAGATGGTATCATTCTAAATTTTACAACATGTTCAGTTGTCTTTGTCTCATTAAGAAACTTATCACACCCTAGAAAAAGAAAAGTTGATAATAATAAAATATTTTTTATGATATTTTTTTTCTTCACTTTTTCTCCATATCAAATCCATGAATTTTTAAGAAACTTTTTAAATTATTTTCTTTCTTTTTACCAGTCACCTTTTTATTATAATTAATTTCCTCGATATTTTTAATTTCTGTATGGGAAAGATATTCCCCATCTTGCACAACCTCTTTTTCCTTTTGTCTAATTTTGTTTCCCTCTATATCTTCTTTAATTTCTTTTAGCCTTATTTTTGCCAATGATAATTCATTATCTTTTTCTTGAATATTTTTTTCAAAAATTTCACTATCAATTTCAGATTCTTCATAAGAATACTTTTGAATCAAAATATCTAACATCAAAATTCCATATTTTTCTAAAATGTTATTTATCTTATTTTTTGCTTCACTCAACGCTTTTTCTTTTTTTAAAGGATTATAAAAATCATTTACTGATAACGTTTCCAAAGATTCTTTAAGCTTACTTTCAACTGTATTTTTTACATTTTCACTCCACAAAACATTCAAATCTCCGATTTGCGTAATTAATTTGTATATTCCATTAGGATTTAAGTTAGAAAAACGATATAGACAATAAATATTTAATGAAACTTTATGCCCATCTAATGTTTGAATTTTTAGAGAATTTTGAATACTTTCATTATCGTTATTTTTAGTTCCAAGAAATAATATTTGAATATTTGTTGGGATCTTATAAATTTTAGAATAATGTGGAATATTCCAAACACGTCCTGATGCCAAAATCTTTTTTGATATTCCCTTATAAGGACCAAAATCTATTTGTCTAACTGCCATTTCTTCTGGAAAAACAGTGATTCCACAGAAACAATAAAACATGACAAATAAAATAAAAGAAAAAATTAATAAATCCAAAATGGTTTTACTTAACTTAAAAATAAAACTCATAAAAACAAAATCCTAAAAACACTTAAAAAATTATCCAATTACATTTATTAATTTATCAATAATTGATTAGTAAATACATACAAAAAAAGCACCTTGTTAAGTGGTGCTTTTTATTCTAAATAACTCTAAGTATAAAATTTATGCAGCTTTTGCTACATTTTTTGCAATATTTACTAATTCTTCAAAAGTTTTACTATCGTTGATAGCAAGATTTGCTAAAATTTTTCTATCAAGAGAAATATTAGATTTTTGCAAACCATAGATGAAACGGCTATAACTTAAACCTAAAGCCTTTGTTGCAGCACTAATTCTTATATTCCACAACCTGCGGAAAAATCTTTTCTTTGAACGTCTATCTCTTGTAGCATAAGCCAAGCTTTTATGAACTGCAGCCTTTGCTATAGAATAGCAACTCTTACGACGATTACGAAATCCTTTCGCTAACTTAAAAATCTTATTATGTTTTCTCTTGCTCGCAAAGCCTCTTTTAACACGCATTTTTAATAAACTCCTATAACTAAAAAATAAATTTTCTAAAATTTAAGCATATGGTAATAATTTTTTTACTCTTCTTGTGTCACCGTTTGATGTCCCGACAACTTTTCTCAATTGGCGAATCCTCTTAGGAGATTTCTTAGCTGTATTATGACTCTTATAAGCCTGCTTACGAAGAACCTTACCACTCGCATTAATTTTAAATTTTCTAACTGCTGATTTATTTGTCTTTATTTTTGGCATTTTAAAACTCTCAAATAAAAATTTCTCTACAAGATATACTTACACAACCTAGACAAATAACTACGAATCATGCAAAATATCTAAATAAAATATGTATTACAAGGTCTGTATCTTATATAAAAAAGGCTAATAAAGCAAGCCCGTTACCCTAAAAAACACAAAAATTATTATAAATAAGATTGGTAGGCACGAACAGACTTGAACTGTTGACCTCTTGCATGTCAAGCAAGCACTCTAACCAACTGAGCTACGCGCCTTTAAAGATTACTACATCAACATAACTTCCATAACTTATCAAATTATCATAAAAAATCAAGAGTACCACACTACGTTTATAAGGGTACCTAGGATAAGGGCACATTTCTCCTGCCCCTAGGGTTTGCGCTCCTTTCAGGATCGCTAACCCCAGACTGGGTTGTATAGCGTTTTCAACGCAGGCGCATTTAGCACACTATATTTCAGTAGCTCACCCTTTCAGGGCAACGAAAATTTTGGGAAAAATGGGATAGGATAAATTTGGGGACACGGGGATTTTAAAAAGTGCAT
>CAZHSB010000003.1:61459-67332 GCA_964534945.1 uncultured Bdellovibrionales bacterium
GATTTTAAAAAGTGCATGTCCCATTTTTTGTTTTTTTTTGACGAAATAATACTCTAGTAATTAGGAAGTTAAACCTCCTTTTCATTTATTGTGGGAAGACAAGGCTAAGACTTTAGGCGATGATTTTGGATGAGAAATTGGAGAAATCACAAGGCGTTTTGACGAAATAATACTCTAGTATATTGAGGAAAAACGCCTTGTGATTTATACGATTTATCGCCAAAATCATCGCCTAAAGAGGGGCACCGAAAGAGAACATGGTAACCATGCTACTCTCCCCATCTTCCTTATCCAATGGATATCCAAACTCAAGTCTTAATGGAAATGGCCCCAAAGGAGAAACCCATCTAAACCCAAATCCCCAAGCTTCACGTAATTCACCAAAATCCATATCTTCCTTGTCATCAAACGCCTGTCCCATATCATAAAAAACAAGTGTTTTTAATCCTGCAGATTCAATAAATGGGAAAATGAGTTCAAGATTGTTTACAAATTGCTTTGCTCCTCCATATTCACTTCCATTTTCATCTTTTGGTCCTAACGTTCTTGGTTTAAAACCTCTTACTGAATTTATTCCTCCTGGGAAGAATCTTTTAAATAGTGGAAGCTTATCATCATCTCCTAACCCTTCTCCATATCCGAAATCTGTTCGCCAAGAAAAAATTACATCTCCTCCCCAAAAAGTTTCAAACAATGGATAATAAAACGTATTGGAAGCCTCAAAAATGTAATATTCTTCATCCCCTCCAAGTCCTGCATATTCTACGGATACTTTTTGCATTGATCCATTTGATGGATTTAATGAATTATCTAAAGTATTTCTTACCAATTGAGGCTTTAATGCGGACGACATTGAATTTCCGCGTTCATCTTTAATAAATTGAGCGGCATCATCATCAATATTAGAAATTTCTACTCTTAACAATTCATATCTTAAAGAGAAATCAATGTCCTCAAATGCAGACCCAAAAACTTGCTCTAAAGGATAACCTAATGTTAGTGCCCCACCTGCTGTTTCTCTATCAAAATCATCATACTCCCTATCTGTAGCTAGAAGCTCTCCTCCTAACGACCAATATGAATCGTTTAATCTTCTATCAGTATATGATAAAACTGCATTATTCCTTTCAGATCCTACATCGATATCTAGCCCTAGATTTCTACCAGTACCAAAAAGATTATTTTCTGAGAAACGCGTATTAAATATGGCACCATCAGATGTAGAATATCCAACACCCACAGAAAAACTTCCCGTCGAAGATTCCTTTATATTGGTATCAAGATCAACTAATGATGGAGATTCTTTAGAAGGTACAGTCGCAATATTAACCTCACTAAAATATCCAAGTCGTTTTAAAAGCGCCTCACTTCGTTTTACTTTTCTAGAAGAATAATCATCTCCTTCATGTATCACGAATTCCCTTCTTATAACATTATCATATGTTTTATCATTACCTCTAATATTAATCTTATTAACAGAAACTTTTCTTCCCTTGTCTACTATAAACATAATATCAACTTGCGACGCTTGTTTATTAACCTTTGTCCTTGGTTCGACATTAGCAAAAGCATAAGCATAATCTCCCAATATATCACTAATAATAAAGCTTGCCTGCTTTAATTTTTCAGCACTAAAAACATCACCTTTTTCGATTTTTATCTTTGATAAAATTTCTCCTTTTTTCTCTTCATAAAAATCAGATCTTATATCTATATTTCCAAAATAAAACTTTGTCCCCTCATTAACTTGAAACGAAATATTTATTCCATCATCTCCATCTTTTTCTATGCTTGGTTTGCTAATTATGGCATTTATAAATCCATGATCCATAAAATATTTTAACGCTAGATCCTTGTCATTCTCTAACATCTCCTGATTTAATCTTCCCGTATTAAAAAGCCACGAACTCCACCATTTATATTTTTTAGTTTGAATTGCATCTAAGAGATCATCTTCATCAATCTCATTTAATCCTATAAATTCTACCTTTCTAATTTTATAACTCTCTCCCTCATCAATATTGAAAGTAACATCTATTTGATTATTTTCTTGTTCCTGCGTCGTATAGGAAATATCTGCATCATAGTATCCTCTAAATTGATATAAAACTCTTAATTGTCTTGCGGCAGAATCTAAGACACTTTTATCAATAAAACGACTCTTGTTATCAAAATCAAGGGCTTCTTTTAAATCACTATCTTCAAGCTTTTCATTCCCCTCTAACAACAATTTTCTTAAAACTGGCTTTTCTTGTAATGTAAATTTCAAGATATTTCCCGAAACCAAGCTTACTTGAATATTACTAAAATATGACATCGCATAAAGTTGCTTTACTATCTCTCCAACCTCATTTTCGTTTATCACTTTCTTAGAAAGTTTTAGCTTCTTTTTTATGGCTTCCGTCGTTATCCTCTGATTGCCTTCAAAAATAGCATCATCTATATATAAATTTTCAGCATACAATGACAAAGGTAAAAAAAGCAAAAAACAAAGTAATAAATACTTAAACATAACCTACATCCCTATTTTTATTTTAAATTATTAAGATATCCCCCACCTATCATTTCATAAACATAGTTTAATTGAAATGCTAAATCTCTATTATGTGTAACCAAGATGAAAGTATTTTTCATCTCTTTGTTAATTTCTAAAATCATATCCCAAATATATCTTGAGGTATTAACATCTAAACTTCCTGTTGGCTCATCTCCCAAGATAATACTAGGATTATTGATTAAAGCCCTTGCAATAGCAACTCGTTGTTGTTCCCCACCAGAAAGTTTTGATGGCGTATGATTCATTCTCGTATCTAACCCCACCATTTTTAAAAGCTCTTTTGCCTTTTTATAAGCCTCATCTTCTGGTTTATTTGCTATTAAAAGTGGCATTGCAATATTTTCAAGCGCAGTAAATTCAGGAAGCAAATTATGGAACTGAAAAATAAAACCAATATTTTCTAATCTAAACTTTGAAAGCTCTTTATCAGAAAGTGGCATGATATCTTTTCCATCATAAAGAAGTTCGCCACTTGTCGGCTTATCAAGAGTGCCTAGAATATGCAAAAGCGTAGATTTCCCAATTCCAGATTTTCCTAAAATTGCAATTGATGATTTCTCTTCAAAAACAACACTTAAATTTTCTATAACTACAAGTTTAGAATCAGCATCTTTATATTCTTTTAATAATGATTTTAATTCAATTCTCATATTTTTTATTCATACCTTAAAACTTCACTTGGATTTAATTTACTTGCTCTAATAGCTGGATAAATTGTCGCAAGTAATGATATCAAAAAAGAAGATATAGAAACAAGAATTACATTTATTACTTCGATTTTTACGGGCACAGTGTCTACAGGAAAAACTCTTACATCTAATGGAAATCCATATTCTTTTAAGAATATACAGCCTGCCATTCCTAATACGACTCCACATACTGTACCCAAAAATCCGATGACAACTCCCATTGAAACAAAAATTTTTGCGATATCCTTTGTGCTAGCTCCCAATGTTTTTAATACTGCAATATCTTTTCTCTTCTCAAGTACAATCATAATAAGCGTTGTCACCACAGAAAAACTTGCCATCACAATTATCAACAATAAAACTATAAAATATGTTTTTTTCTCAAGTTGTAAAGCTTCCCATAAAGGACGATTTAAATCGACCCAAGTTTGAACAAAAAAATATGGATTAATAGTATCAAGCTCTGATTTTATTTCCCCCGCTACAAGTGGCGCTCGCTGTAAATCATTGATAAAAATTTCTAATCCAGAAACTTTATCTTTCATATCAAAAAAGCTTTGTGCTTCTTTGATATCAATATAAACTAAACCACTCTCATATTCCAAAAGCCCTGAAGAATAAATCCCTCCTACTATAAATCTTCTATATTTTGGCATCAAACCAAATGGAGAAGATTGCATGGACGAAGAAAGGAGCGTTACGACCGCACCTTTATATAAGCCTAAATCAAGCGCCAATTGTTTTCCAACAATAATTATGGGAAGTGATGAAACGTGATTTGTTTTAAAGTCTTTATATTCTTGTTTTTTAAAAAGGATTTCTTCCTTTTCCTTGACAGTTTCAAAAAGTTTTTTTGTTGCTTCTGTATTTTCTTTAAGCCCTTTGATTATCATTCCATTTGAAGAATTCATATAACGCAATATGCCTTGCTTATATATATAAGGAGAAATTGTTTTTACATCTTTTACTTTTTTTATTTTATCTGTTACTTCTAGAACTGAAGTAATATCACCTGCAGAACGTCTTACAACTATATGTGAGTTTGCACCAATAATTTTATTTTTAAGCTCGAACTCGAAACCTGTCATAATTGCCATTACTATATTTAGAACCCCCACTCCTATAGCAATTCCAAGCAATGAAACAATTGAAATAATACTAATAAAGGCTTCCTTTCTTCTTGCCCAAAGGTATCTATACGCTATTTTAAAAGAGAAACTAGACAATTATTTTTCCTTTTTAATTTTCAAAGACTTAACTTAAGAATGGTATCATGTTTTTTTTTATTTTCCAAGTTACAGAATATATGTAAGCAATATGCAAGAAAAGATTTTTATCGCAGGTGCTTTTCTTAAGTTATCTTTACTTTTTAAAAACTTATAGCATAATACGTCACCATGAAAAGCAACGATATTATAATAATAGGTGGCGGATTAATTGGACTTTCTTGTGCTTGGAGATTATCTAAAAAAGGCGTAAAAGTAACAGTTCTTGAAAAAGACTTTTGCGGCGCAGGCGCAAGCTCATATTCTCTTGGTGTTTTGGCATATCCGTCTCCATTAAGAGTGACTAATTTTCATAAGGTTCATAGAATTAGTCTTGGAATGACTGAAAATTTTTATAAAGAAATTCAAGAAGAATCGAAAATTGATGTTGGATATTGGAGACTTGGAACACTTGAAATTATTGGAGGCGAATCTCAATTTAAACAAGCAAAAGAAGAAGTAGATTTTACACAAAGTGACGCTTGCGATAGTGATACTCCAAGACTTGAAATTATATCCCCCACTGATTTACAAAAAACAGAACCAAATATTTTGCTTACAGATTTTGGCGCCATCTATGCAAAAGCTTCTGCAAGAATTTCTGTTGATAAAACAATTGAAGCCTTAAAACAGGCATGTATATTAAATGGCGTTAATGTAATTGAAGGAACTTGTGTATCTAAAGTTTTAATTAAAAACAATAAGACATTGGGTGTTATTACGCAAAATTGTGAAACTTTATATTCTGATAATGTTTTAATTTCATCTGGCGCTTGGTCTGGAACGCTGGGAGATGAAGCAGAGTATTTCGCGCACATGGAAGGAATCAGAGGACAAGCTTTGGAAGTATCAAGCGATAAGCTTCTTGCGCATCACATAATAAAATATAACAAAGGCTATATTATCCCTTCACTTTCTAATACTTATGGACTTGGATCTACCACAGAAAAAGATGTTGGATTTGATAATAGCGCGACAGTCGATGGATTTATAGAAATCTTAACTCGTGCAAAAGAAACACTTCCTAAAATTTGCGAGGCAAAAATAAAAAGATTTTGGGCAGGGCTTAGGCCAGCAGGAAGAGATAGAAAACCACATATTGGAAAAGTCCCAAATATTGATGGCTTTTTCATTGCGGCAGGACATTATAAAATTGGCTTTGGATATGCGCCAATTACAAGTTTAATTATTCAAAAAGAAGTTTTGGGAGAAGAAATTGATTTGCCAATTTCAGAGCTTGTCCCAAGAGATGCTGAGCCTTTAAATAAACATAAAGGAAAAAAATAAAAGACTATGGGAATAGAAAAAGAACCTGAAAAAGTGTTGCTTGTAATGACTGTTTTTAGCAATTCAAGAGAACTT
>CAZHSB010000004.1:0-62438 GCA_964534945.1 uncultured Bdellovibrionales bacterium
AAATAATAAAAGATAGCCAATCAAAATTAACAGATATTAATGAATGTATTTTATACATAGACGGATATTATCCACTAGAACTTGCAAAAAAAATGCATAAAGTTATTTCAAAAGATGAAGATGCAAAGAAAATTAAAAATAATTTAACAGATTTATTTTTAGGAAAATCTTCCCCTTCCCTAATTCCTATAGATGTAAACTGGAAAGTGGAACAAAACTATATTGCAACTTTATATTATAAAATACTTTTCAAAGAAAATATTTTGGCTAGTTTAAGAAAAGCAAATTTTGAAGATGACGACGTAATAGAAATTTCAAAACTTATATATTCTGATGAAGTGGTTTCTAAAGCACTATTAATTGAAGATATGGCGCAAGATCAAGTTATCGATGAACAAGAAATACAAATATTAAAAGAGATTATGCCATTAAGGCAAAAACGTTTTATGATGATTTTACGAGATTTCTTCAATAATTATTCAAGGCTTCCTAAAAAACTTGAAGACTATATTGAGGAAAGTGATGAAATTAAAAAAATATTTCTTGGAAGTGATCCCGAATAATAAAAAAAAGGAAGAAAATAAAAATTTTCCTCCTCTAATCATTTCAAAATATCTTAAAAAGATTAACTTTTGATTCTCATTCCATAAAAAGAACGATATACAAAGTATAATCCAACTACGAACAAAATTCCGCCTATCCATACTGCAACATCTGGCGCCTTAACGGCTATTTCAACAGCCAACAATCCAAAAAGAGTCGTAAATTTAATGATTGGATTAAGCGCTACAGACGAAGTGTCTTTATATGGATCTCCGACAGTATCTCCCACAACTGTTGCTGCATGTAAATCAGTTCCTTTCTCTTTTAAGTCTACTTCAACAACTTTTTTGGCATTATCCCAAGCACCACCCGCATTTGCCATAAACAATGCTTGGAAAAGTCCAAAGACTGCAATTGAAATTAAATAACTAGCAAAGAACGTTGGATTAAAACATGCGAAAGCTAATGTCAAACTAAAGATTACACCGAAAATATTCATCATGCCTTTTTGTGCATACTGAGTACAAATCTTAACAACACCCTTTGATTCCTCAATAGATGCTCCCTTTGAATCTTCAAGCTTAATATTACGTTTAATATATTCAACTGCCCTATAAGCTCCTGTTGTAACAGCCTGCATTGAAGCGCCTGTAAACCAATAAATTACCGCACCTCCTGTCATAAGCCCTAAAAGAACTTGTGGTTTTAACAAATCAAGATTTAAATTCAACATTAAGATTATTGAAAAAATCATTGTAGTAGCACCAATAACCGCCGTCCCAATTAAAACTGGTTTTGCGGTAGCTTTAAATGTGTTTCCTGCTGAATCATTTTCTTCCAACAGTTCTTTTCCTCTCTCAAAATCTGGAGTAAAGCCAAAATCTCTCTCGATTTCTTCTTTTACACCTTTTATAGATTCTATTTGAGATAATTCAAAAACTGATTGGGCATTATCTGTAACGGGGCCATAAGAATCTACTGCAATTGTAACAGGTCCCATTCCCAAGAAACCAAAAGCTACTAAACCAAAAGCAAATACTTCTGGGTGAATCATATAAGCTCCTAATCCCTGTTGCGAAGCTAAATATGCTCCAAACATTAAAGCAACCATAATAATCCCTTTCCAAAATGCTGAAAAATTCCCTGCAACAAGTCCAGAAAGAATTGTAAGAGAAGCTCCACCTTCTTTTGACGCATTAACAATTTCATTTACGTGTATTGAACTTGACGAAGTAAATATTTTTGTAAACTCAGGAATCAATGCAGCTGCAAGTGTTCCACAACTAATGATAGTTGAAAGCCATAGCCATGTAGTCCCCGCTAACAAGTCTCCAAGTAAAATATAACTTATCGCATAAGTAACAACTATTGATGTTAGAGATGTAATCCAAATTAAAGATGTAAGTGGAGATTCAAAATCGAACTTATCAGCATTCCTAAATTTACTTCCTGCATAAAAAGAATTTACTTTATAAGAAAGCATTGAAGTAAGAATCATCAGAATACGCATTGCGAAAATCCATACAATAAAAGTTCCTTGTAGCGTAAAAGTATTATCAGCTAACTCTTTAACTCCTGCTTCGTTAAAATTAAAGCCAACTGCCAAAACAATAAAGCTTACTAATGCAACGCCAGTTACCCCATATGTTTCAAATCCATCAGCCGTAGGCCCAACAGAGTCCCCTGCATTATCACCTGTACAATCTGCGATAACCCCTGGATTTCTTGGATCATCTTCACCAATATTAAAAACAATTTTCATTAAATCTGCACCAATATCAGCAATTTTTGTAAAAATACCACCACAAATTCTAAGTGCGGCAGCGCCCAAAGACTCTCCAATTGCAAAGCCTAAGAAACAAGAACCTGCATATTCTCCTGGCACAACTAGTAGTATAAAGAGCATCATTATAAGTTCAACAGAAATAAGCAAAACGCCTATCGACATCCCAGCACGAAGCGGATAATAATAAACAGGAAATGGCTTCCTTTTTAATGCAACAAATGATACTCTACTATTTGCATAAGTATTGATTCTAATACCAAACCACGCAACACAATAAGAGCCCAAAATTCCCAATACTGAGCAAGCTACTATTAGCAATACTTGAGGAAATTCCATATCCTGTAAATGTAAAAAATAGTAAAACATGCAAGAAGCAATTATTATTTCCAACATAACAAGAAATTTCCCTTGCTGAAAAAGATATGTTTTACAAGTTTCATAAATTAAAGCAGAAACATCAGACATACTCTTATGAGCAGGAAGTCTCTTGATTTTTAAAAATTCAACAATTCCAAAAATCAATCCACTAATACAAACAAGAACTCCAAACCATAAAATATTTATTCCTGATACATGATGCCCAAACATATTAAATGCGACATCAAGACTAGGAATCGGCAAATCAGCTTCTCCAGCATAAGAATTTATAGGATTAGCAATTCCACTAGCTAAAGCTAACATAAACAACCACAACGAATTAAGACGTTTTATCATGACTTCTTATCCTTTTTTTATTTATTAAAATATAACTTATCTTTAAATTAAAAAATTTTACACAAGGTCAAACAATAAAAGAAAAGAGGTATCTGAGAAAAAACTTTGCCTTACTAGTGACACAAAACGACTCACGCCACAACACCAAAAGCCTCTATCTTTTCTCAAATACCTCACCGATCTACTATCTATCATATGAAAAACTATAATATACATTAAACAAATGTAATCTTATGTAAAACTCTCAAAAAAAATTCTCAAAAACTATGCTATATAGTAAACTCTTTTCACCCCGTTTCTGTCAATAGAAATTTTTATAAAATTTTCCCCAATAAATACGTTGTTGCAATTTCTACGCGCAAAATCCGCTCTCCAAGGCTAACGCTTCTAAATAATTTTTCATGAAAATATTTAACTTCTTTATCAGTCCAACCACTTTCTGGACCAATTGCTATGCAATCGACATCGCGAAAATCTCTAAACTCTATTTCTGATAAATTCTGAGTATCAGCAACAACGCAACACTTTCTAGAAAATTCTTTTGTATTAAAATACTTGTATATTGAGGAATAAATTTCTATATTCGGAAAAATAGTATCTCCCGTTTGCTCCATAGCTAATAAACATTCTTTCTTAATATTTTCTTGAGATAACGACGTCGACTGAATATAACTTTTAGGAATATTCTCTCCCCTAACAAAGCTTACATCTTTTATTCCCAAACTCGTAGCAATATGAATTATTTTTTTATTAGTCTGTGGACGACAAATTGATACTACTAACTCAATATCTTTTTTTTTCATCGGCAAAATTGATAAATCAATATCAAACATTGCAGAATCATCGGAAATTTTTTTTAATATTCCCTTTCCTCTATTTCCACCTACAACACCAATATTTATTTCTTGATTTTCTTTAAAAATAAATCTTTTTTTTAAATCTTCTAATCTATCATGAGAAATAATTGCACAAGATTTGTCAGCACTTACTTCATTTTCATTAAAGAGCAAAAAATTCATTTTATTCTTCACATTCTACAGGACAACTTGGCATATCGTCCGTGCAAATACAAGGCTTTTCTTTATTTGCTTTTTCTTTCACAATAAGCTTGTTTTTCATATCTTTTGTGAACGTCTCATTACCTTTTGGAGATTTACACTTTGGAGGAAAAGTTTTTAAGATTATTCCTCCCGCCTTAACGCAACTTTCATAATCAACGATTTCTGCTTTATTATTTTTTGGTTGAATTTTCTGCTCAGCTTCTTCATTTTTTTCTAAACAAGCAAAACAAGAAGTAGAAACAATAAACATCAACATAACAAAAACATTAAATCTATATTTCATATAAATACCCTTTTATCTAATAATCCTTAATTTATCCCCAACCCTTATATTATATTTTTTCGCTGTAAAAGCCGAAAGCTCCACAGCATATCTTGACTTGCCATTGATATAATATCTTTTTGTATCATCAAGAGGAATCATATTTTCAACAATTCCGACAATTTTATAATCTTTATTTAAAAAGACAAGGTCAAGCGGGATATATGTATTTTTCATCCAAAACACTAGATTTTCGTCTTTATCATAAACAAAGATCATTCCATCATCTTCTTTTAATTCTTTTACAAACATCAGCCCTCTTTCTCTAAGGCTTGAAGTATTTGCAACTTTTAAATTAAAAGTTTTTATACTTTGACCATTTTTATCTATAAATTCCGCCTTTATTAATCCAAATGGATAAATATCTTTTCCAACATAAAAATAGCATAAAATAATCGTAATAATGAAAAGTATCATTATTAAAAATCCATTATTCTTTCTTTTTTTATTAGTAAAATTTAAAATTTTCATATTTTTACGAACCTTTTCGTCGCTCATTTTCGATATATTTTTAGGAAACGTGCATTTTCACTTGGAAAAAATTTTATTACATGTTAGCATTTTCAAAGTTTCTTTGTAAATATCTGTTTTATTTGAAAGGAATCGCATGAAAAAAACAAATTATGGGTTTAGTCTCCTTGAATTCGTTATAACCTTGCCTGTTACGTTGCTTTTTCTATTTGGCACAACAGATATGATGCGGGTGATGAGCGCACAGACTGCGATTGATAGCGGAACTGAAAGCGCTCTTAGATGCCTCTCTCCAATTAACGGAGATTGTAATAAAGAGGTGTCAGACAATTACACAAAAATGTATGATGTTTTTTCCCTTAATCAAACTAATTCTTATTTGATTGATAGATATAGGTTCTCTGCTACCGCAAACACATTAAAAGCAAATCAATATGAAACTAAAGCTACTGCCAATATTTTAAAATCTGGAACTTTGAAATTAAAAAAATTTCAAACTGCTTACAATGAGCTTTCTTATAAGGCAAATTTAGAAGCAAAATTTTTACTAATGACCCAGAGTCTTCCTCAAATCATAGGAGATGCAGTTACATTAGAAAATCAAAGATTTGTTTTAAAAGATAATAAAAATATAAAATATACACCAACCATAGAAAATTCTTCTAATTTCTCAATGACAATTGCAAAAAACGAAAATGAGGCTAAAAGTTTTAAAGAGATTGAGTTTTCCATTCCCGCAATAGAAGGTTGCGATCCAACACTGCCTTGTTTTTTAGCATCAGATATTGATAAAAACAATTTAAAAGAAAAAACTCCAAATTATGGGAAGACTTGCCCCAATGCATTTTCTTGGAAAGACGGAGATACTTTTGGCGCAAATAACGAATATACATATCAAAAACTTGAAAACGCAAAAATAGCTTGTGAAAAAACTCCCATATTATTATTTATTGAGGGAGATTCATCAATAGCAGGTGATGATTCTGCAAAAGTTGATATTGAAATTACTAATAGCAATGGAAAAATTTTGCGTGATCTTGGTGGACGAGTTTTTGATAAAAACTCGAGTGCTTCTCTTGTAGCGCGAGGTGCCGAAAAAGAAAGTTATTCTGATACACTTAAAAATAGATATGGAGATGGCGAAATTTCTTTTCACCAAGCAATACAACTTAACTATAACAAAACATATAAGATAAGATTTAAGTTAAAAAGATTAAATAATTCTTATAATAGCAAAGTAACCTGGACATTTAAGAAATTAAAAATTTTTACCCCTCAATATGCACTGATGACTTTGGAGGATCAATGTCAAAATGAAGTATTCTTATCAACCCCTCAAGATCAATTAGTAAATGAATGCAACGCACAAAATGTTTCTAAAAAAGCAAAGATGAATTTGGATTTTAAGGTAAGTACTTATGGAAAAGGAACACCTAGTAAAAAAATAATCTATGGCGATTGTTCTTTGGGAAAGGAATCAAAAGAAGAAATCTTAAAGAAAAATAATGTTAATGTTGCCCTTCTTGAAGCGTTTGTTGAGACAGATCCAAAAGCTTGTAATAAGTTTGAAGACGTAAAATATAATTGTTCAACAAATTTTGGAACTAAAGATAAAAGCAAATACAAAGATCTTTGTCCAGCAACAGATATTATTTCAAACTATGTATGGAAAGATTTTTATACTCCATCTACAAACATAGCTGATTTTTCTTTAGAAAAAATAGATCTTGGAAATATTACTTGGAACAAAGAAAATTGTAATGATACTAAAGAATATCTACAAAATGATTGGAAAACATATAACGATCTATCATTAAAAACAAGTAAAATAGGCTCTACATTTGTAAGTTTAGATAATGATAAATTTTGCGAAAACTTAGACAAAATAAAATCTAACTATTCTTGCGCTGATTTTTCTTTTGAAACAGAAACAGTGATACCTAAAACATCAGAGCAATTACAAACGCTTTTAAGTGGAACACATGAGGGTATGAAATGTAGTTGGGAAAACGATAATTGGAAAAACATCGTATATCAAGAAATTTTAGCAAACTGGGATTTCACAAATAATTCTTGTTTTGATATGAGAATTTCAAGATCTGGGGCAAAAGCGTCAGATGAACTTCCGTCTGATGATTGTTCAACTTATCTTTTGTCTAGCAATCAGTCAAAAGAAGATAAAAAATTCCTTGGAAATTTCGCAGAAAATTCATTTCCATCAGAATGTAATGAAACTTTAAAAACGTGTAATTATGTTTTTACTGGCTTTAAAAATAAAGTAGCAATACAACAAAAAGATGAGGAAAAAAATTTAAAAAATGCAAAGATTGTAGCATCAAACAACATACACAAGCTTTTTCCTAACTCTAAAGAAAATTGTGATGATATTTATTGTGTAAATTTCATCGCAAAAGAAACATCAGACAAAGTATTTTTCGATTCAAAAATAAATGTTCCAATTTATACATTGTTTGGAAAAACTGTACAAATAAGCTCTGGATCATCAAAAGATAAAGAATTATTTTAAAAGAAAGATTACGACAACTCTATAATGTTCATTATGAAGATAAAAGAATTTATATTGTCAAAATATAAAACATCATTACAATATATAATGTTTTTATGTTTTTAAACAGGATTATATTCTTATGGAAACATCTTCAAAAATATACGTTGCTGGGCATAGAGGACTTGTTGGTTCTGCTATTGTTAGAAATTTAAAAGAGCATGGTTTTAATAATATTGTGACTAGAACTCATAAAGAAATGGATTTAACAAACCAATCTTTAGTTGAAAAATTTTTTAAGAAAGAACGTCCTGAGTATGTTTTTGTTGCAGCTGCAAAAGTTGGTGGAATTTTATTTAATCAAGAATGCCAAGCAGATTTTCTATCAGAAAATCTTAGTATTGCGACAAATGTTTTAAATTCTGCAGCAAAATATGATGTAAAAAAATTATTATATCTTGGAAGCTCTTGTATATACCCAAGAATGGCACCTCAACCAATAAAAGAAGAATATCTTCTTTCTGGTCCATTAGAACCAACAAACGAAGGATATGCTTTGGCGAAGATTGCAGGATTAAAATTGTGTGAAAAATTTAATACTCAATATGGAAAGCATTTTATCGCTGTAATGCCTACTAATCTTTATGGCCCACATGATAACTACCACCCAGAACATTCTCATGTAATCCCAGGACTTATTAGAAAATTTCATGAAGCAAAAGTTCAACATAAAGATTCTGTTACAATTTGGGGAACAGGAAAACCTCTTAGAGAATTTTTATATATTGATGATTTAGCAGAAGCGCTTTTTGTTTTAATGCAAAAGTATAATGGACCTTCTATTGTCAATATTGGAACTGGAAAGGATTGCACAATAAAAGAAATTGCTGAGAAAATAAAAAATGTTGTAGGGTTTGATGGAGAAATTCTTTTTGACGAGACGAAGCCAGATGGTATGCCACGAAAATTATTAAATATTGAAAAAATTTCATCTTATGGCTGGAAGCCACAGGTATCATTAAATGATGGATTAGAAAAAAGCTATAAATGGGCTGTAAAAGAAAAAATTATCTAGTTTTATTTATTATAATACTTTTTTAATTCGTTAAAAATCTCTTGACATCAAAGAAATTTGTGATAGATTGAGCGCCGTCGGTAGGAGTTATTTAAAGGTTACAGAAAAAAAGAGCCATTTCTTACTTCAATGTGATTTCCTAATGCGTTTTCATTGAAGGACAGAGTAAAAATCTTATGTTTGATTAGATTACTTTTTTCTTAATTTGCTTAATTTTTACTTGAAATGGCTCTTTTTTCTTTATTAGATAGCGTTGTTTCAGGTGCGAGTTTTTATTTAAAGGTTGTAACTAGTTGTTTTTTTGAATGTTTTATCTTTTTATCAATAGTGTTTTTCTTCAACTCCTACTGACACTCATTTTTAACCATCAAATCTTTATTAAATTTCAAATCAATACTGTTAAAATTCTTTAAATAGAAGAATTCTTTAAAAATACTAAAAATTTTTTTGACTAAACTTTCTAAAAAGCATACTCTTAAGAAACTTTGGGAAAATTAAGGTTTTAAAAGAAAGGCAGACATTCCACAAAAAAAATTAGGAATGCAAAGAATCATCGTTCAAGGCAATATTTTATAATATTTATTATTTTTGCTTTGAATCATAAAAAAAGATTCTTTATAGCTTTTCTTCTTAATATATTTGGTTGCGAACACGTTTCGCAACAAGAAAAAAAAATTTTTTTATATTTGGGAGAGAGAACATTATATCGCGAATGATGTTCCTTCTCATTTTGAATCATTTTTTTTAACAAAACAGAGCTTCTTCGAAAGGAAAGCAAAAATTTTGATTTAAAAAAATTTTTTAAGGTTTTTTTTGGGCTGTAAAGAAAGTACAGCCCCTCCCAATTTTTTATTTTCTTTAATCATTCATCAATATTAAATAATCACAAATAATTTATTTTTCTTTTAACCATTTAAATCTTTCGTTTATATTTTTTTCATACCCTCTATTTGACGGCTCATAAAATTTGGAATCTTTTAATCTATCTGGCATATACTGTTCATCTACGACATATCCTTTTGGATAATCATGTGGATACTTATAATCTTTTCCGAACCCTAAATCTTTCATAAGATTTGTTGGCGCATTTATTAAATGAGGTGGAACTTTTTCATACGGAAATTTTTTAATCGCCTCTAACGCAAATTCCATCGCCAAATAACTTCGATTTGATTTTGGGGCAGATGCCAAATAAGTAATACACTGGGCAATCGGGATTCTTCCCTCAGGAAGTCCTATTTTCTCAAAGGCAACCAACGTAGAGGTAGCTAAATCTAATGCTCTTGGATCTGCATTGCCTATATCTTCAGAAGAAAAAATTATCATTCTTCTTATTAAAAATCTTGGGTCCTCTCCAGATTCTAAAATTCTAAATCCCCAATAAAGAGCTGCTGATGGATCAGATCCTCGTAAACTTTTTATAAAAGCGGAAATTAAATTATAATGTTCATCTCCAGCTTTGTCATAAACAAATGATAAGCTATCTTTTAAAAATTCTTTTAATCCGTCTAGTGTTAAATTCTTTTTACTTGTTTTACTAAAAGATTCTATTAAATTAATTAATTTCCTAGCATCTCCTGTAGATGCCATAATAAATAAATCTTTCATCTCATCTGAAAAAGATATTTTTAAATACTCTAATGCCTTATTTAAAATATCAATCAAATCTTTATCACTTAAACTTTCTAGTTTTACAACTCTTGTTCTTGAAAGTAATGCTGAATTTATAGCAAAAGAAGGATTCTCCGTTGTTGCTCCAATTAAAATTATTGTTCCATCTTCAACATGTGGTAAAAGCGCATCTTGCTGTGCCTTATTAAATCTATGAATCTCATCTATAAATAAAATTGTAGTACCATGATAATTTTTTGCTCTTTCTACAATCTCTCTTATATCTTTAACACCACCAAGAACTGCAGAAAATGGGACAAAAGAGCAATCATATGTATTCCCAATAAGGCGTGCCAATGTTGTCTTTCCACTCCCCGGAGGACCCCACAAAATTAAAGATGGTAATATATCGTTTGCACTTTTAAAAAGTTTTAAAAGTATTGGATCTATTTTGTCTAACCCCTTAATATCTTCCCAGCTTTGTGGACGAAGCAAGTCAGCAAGTGGCCTTGTTTTTTTATTTAAAAGATCTTCCATTGTTTTTTATTTACAGAAAAATTCCCTACTAAAACAAAAACTTTTTTCAAATTGTTCTATTAAAAAAGACTCATTTGGCGCATGAACTGCATCCTCATCTAAACCAAAGCCAACAAGGATTGCCTCATTTCCTAAAATTTTTGAAAGCTTTGTTAAAATTGGAATTGATCCTCCTTCCCAAATATATGCCACGTTTTTACCATTATAAACTTTACTTAATGCATTACTAGCCTTTAAAATGCCTTTATTATTAACGTCAACACTTAATGCAAACGCACCCTCGTCTGTCCTTATAACTTCTAAATTTAAATTAGACTTATTATTCTTTTCCAAATGACTTTTAATAGCTTCAAAAATTTTATCTGGATCTTGTTTTTGCACTAACCTACAAGAAAATTTTGCCACCGCAAAAGATGGAATAATAGTTTTAACCCCCTCTCCTTGATAACCAGAATAAATTCCATTTATTTCTAAAGTTGGTCTAAAACCTGCTCGAATACTAGCCAAAACCCCCTTTTCTCCCCCATTTGGAAATACTCCCGTTTGAGTTTCACATTTTTTAACATCAAAATCCATAATCTTTGTTTTATCAATTTCATTTAATGGCAGTACACCATTGTAAAAATTTTCAACATTAATTTTTCCATTCTCATCATAAAAAGTTGATATCAATTTAACTATTTCTATCGCAGGATTTTGAATTACCCCTCCATAAATTCCTGAGTGAAGATCAGATTTTAATCCTGATAATTTAATATCAAAGCAGCACATTCCTCGAAGTCCAAGCACTATCGAACCGACCTCCTTATCTACCGTACTTGTGTCACAAACTAGTAAATAATCACATTTTAATGCTTCCTTGTATTCTTCCAAAATTGAATATGTATGAGTACTTCCGCATTCTTCTTCTCCATCAATTATAAATTTAACATTAAGTCCTAAATTTCCCTCATCGATAAGGCTTTCAAGTGCTACTATAATTGAAAATAGTTGGCCTTTGTTATCCTCAGCTCCTCTTGCAAATATTCTCCCCCCTACTATTTGAGGCTCAAAAGGCGATGTTTTCCACTCGTTAATTGGATCTATCGGTTGAACGTCATAATGACCATAAACAAGTACAGTTTCTAAATCATTAAATAGTTTATACTCTGCAAAAATAGCAGGATTTCCTCCTGTATCTATAAGCTTAGCCTCAAAACCAATGTTTTTTAAATAATTCTTTAGAAAATTGGCACATTTTAAGCAATCATTTTTTTTCTCTGAAATAGTGCTAATACTCTCTATCCTTAAAAGATTAAAAAAATCCTTAAAATATTGCTCCTTATTATCCTTAAAAACTCCTTTTGAATGATTAACTGACATAAAGACTCCTTTCCTTTTTTAAAAATAAAGCATGTAAATTTTAATATATTTTTTCATTTTTATCTATCTTATTCTTGTCCTAATGTATTTAAAGATATAGAATAATAAAAGGTGTTTAGATAATGTTTTAGGAGCAAAAAAAGATGAAAAAGTTTTTATTTTCAGTATTGGTATTAGTGTTGGTTTTAAATATTAGTGGTTGTTCTTTGTTCGGTTCAAGTTCTGGTACAGATGAGGACGGGAATAGAATTGATTCTATTTCGGAACAAGAATTAAACAGTAAATTTGCAAACAGATTCGGAGATGGATCAGTGCCATCTGCTGAGGGAGATAACCTTTTTAGAGATATTCGTTTTGGATATGATTCTTCAAAAGTCTCTGACAATTCAAGACAAGATTTAGATTACAATGTCGAGATTTTAAAAAGCAATCCAAATATTTATGTTCAACTTGAAGGACACTGCGATGAGCGTGGAACAGCTGAATATAATATGGCATTAGGAGAAAAAAGAGCAAATTCTGTTTATGAGGCCTTAACTGTCTATGGAATTGCACCTAACAGAATCACAACTATTAGTTATGGGGAAGAAGTTCCTTTGGATCCTGCGCAAACAGAAGAAGCTTATGCAAAAAATAGACGTGTTCATTTTTCTGCATATACGAAATAACTTAATTTAAATAAAATTTTTTAAAGCGGGTTTTTGCCCGCTTTTTTATTCTCATGTATCTTTGTTTCTATGAATGAAAGTAATGCCGAAAAAAAACTTATTGATATTGTAAATTATCCAAAAGATATTAAAGATTTTTCTCTACCTCAACTAAAAACTTTATGTAAAGAATTGCGAGAGGAACTTATAAATAAGATTTCTCTTTGTGGGGGACATTTAGCTTCGAGTTTAGGAATTACTGAAGTGACTGTGGCTTTGCATTATTTTTTTGATACTCCGTCAGATAAACTTATTTGGGATGTTGGACATCAAGCCTATATTCATAAAATGTTAACAGGAAGAAAAAATGATATTTCGAATATTAGAAAGAAAGATCATATCAGTGGATATTTAAAAAGAGCAGAAAGCATTTTTGATACTTTCGGTGGTGGACATGCAGGAAATAGCATCTCATCTGCAGTTGGGATTGCTACAGCTTTTAAAAAAGAACATAAAAAAAATTTTGCAATTGCAATTATTGGAGATGCTTCAATTTCATCTGGAATGTGTTTTGAAGCATTAAATCATGCAGGAGAACTTCATCTAGATAACTTAATTGTAATATTAAATGATAACCAAATGGCAATATCGCCAAACGTAGGGGCAATAAAATGGTTATTAAACAAGGGAAGTGTTTCAAGTGTTCCAACAAAAGCAAGAGCAAAATTAAAAAAACTTTATCAAAAAGGATATATTCCAACTTTCTTATATAAAATAATTGATAGAGTAGAAGAAGCTTTTAAAGGAATAATTTCAACACCATCAACACTTTTTGAGAGTTTTGGATTTAGGTATATAGGCCCCGTTGATGGACATAATATTGAACAACTACTAAAGGCCTTTAGCCTCGCAAAAACTCAAGATGCGCCTGTTTTGCTCCATGTAAGGACAACAAAAGGAAAAGGATTTAAAAATGCTGAAAAAAATCCTACAGACTGGCATGCCTGTATTCCATTCTTTCCAATAAATGGAAAGGCAAGAAAAATAAAAGAAAAAAAAGCTTTTACTTATACAGAAGTTTTTTCAAATACTGTGAGTAAACTTATTTCTAAAGATAAAGACATTATCGCAATCACAGCCGCAATGGCAACAGGAACAGGTTTAGATAAAATACAAAAAGAATTTCCAAATAATTTTTTTGATGTTGGGATTGCAGAATCTCATGCTGTAACTTTTGCAGGAGGATTAGCAATCGAAGGGAAAAAGCCAATTGTCGCAATTTATTCAACTTTTTTGCAAAGAGGCTTTGATCAAATTTTGCACGATATAGCACTTCAAAACTTACCTGTAATTTTCGCACTGGACAGAGCAGGCTGTGTTGGCGCCGATGGAGAAACGCACCAAGGAACCTTTGATGTTTCTTACTTAAGATTCATTCCAAATATGGTATTAATGGCACCAAAAGATGAAAATGAATTACAACATATGATTTATACCGCAACAAAACTAAATAAGCCTGTTGCAATAAGATATCCAAGAGGAGATGGAATCGGAATAAAATTAGATGAAGAATTAAAAGAGATCCCTTTTGGAAAAGCACAAATCACACAGCTAGGATCTCAAGTTTTAATTATTTCCTACGGAACTGCATATAATTTAGCAAAAAAAGCATGTGATCGTATTTTTGAAGAAACAAACATTTGCCCAACAATCATTAACGCTCGTTTTGCAAAACCTCTTGATAAATCACTATTATTAAAAGAAATAAAGAGACATAGTCTTATCTGTACCGTTGAAGATCAATGCCTAAGTGGTGGTTTTGGTAGTTCAATATTAGAATTAGCTTCTGATAACAACTTAAACATATCAATAAAGCGTTTTGGAGTAGATGATTTTTTTGTTCCTCATGGAACGCAACAAGAACAATATGAGCTTTGTAAATTTTCTTCTGATTGTATATATGATTATTTAATAAGCAATATTTATCAATTACTTCTAAAAAAGGCAAATTAAAATTTTTTTAAAATATAAATAAAAATATATTTTATAATTTAATTTTTTTGAACTGTTGACTATTCATAAAAAATTATTAGAATACCAAGGTTCGGGATAGAGAAAGGAAAGTTTCATTTAAGAAAGGAAAGGTTTTCCATGAGTTTTAAACCGTCTTCTTGGGCAGTTTACACCGATGAGTTTGTTTGTAACAAACCCGTAAGAAATTTTCTCCTTTTTGGAAAGGAAGTCACCGATGAGAAAAAAAGTTCTCATATCGTTTGGGGATTCTTAGTTCCAAGGAAAAATCGAGCGATCTTGATGGTTAAAAATTTTATTAGAACAGGAACGTTCGAAGCGAAGCTCGAAAATGTCTTCTTGCTTAAAGTTAGTCCTTCAGATTTCTTGGAGATCAAAAAAAGTTTCCAAAAATCTAAAATTTTAGTTATTGATAGTCTTGAGGCAACGGAGACTGATAATGAGCTTAACAATGCAACAAAAGCGCTAATCCTTGGCATATGTGATGACGACAACGACAATGTCTCAAACGTAGTGCTTTAATTTATTAAAAAATTAAGGGGAGATAACGGTTTTAAAAAATTATTCTTTTTTCTTATCCCCCCTTTGATATTTTCTTATTTTAAAACATTTGAATTTTCCTTTTAATTCTAATCTTAAAAATTTACGACATCTTTAACTAACTAAATTTATTTATAATTCTAGCGCTTATAACTAATTCATTCTAAATTCTAACATCTATTGTATCAATCATACGAAGATACAATATTATTGTTTCTTTGATTAAGCATTTAAAAGTTATTAGAATAATCGCTTATTGGAAAAAAAAAGAAAGGTTTTAAAATGGAAAAGAAACAAACAATTTGTTTCGTAACGATCATGTTCGTTAAAGGAGAACGGCGTCGTGTAGTGATGCTGTTTGGAAAAGAAATATTAGAAACAGATCGAGGAAAATACATAACATATGGTTTTCCATCAGCTATCCTTAAAGAGACAAAGGACTTAATCTCTTCTAAAGCAGCTTTTGTTTTCGAAACACACTTAGAAGATGTTATCGTAGTTTCTCTAGAACAAAGAAACTTTAGAGAGCTACAAGCAAAATATCTCTCAAAGGGATACCTTGTTAAAAACACAACGCTAAAAACTGTCCAACTGTTGGGGTCCACCTTAATCTTAACAACTTCAGCGCACGCGTTACTAACGGAAGTCGATGGTGACGTACGCTCCATCGACGTAGATATTTAGTCATTATTTTTTATGGCGATATCTAAAGGGGCAAGAAAATGTTAAAAGGTTAAAGGCTTTTTCTTCTTTCTTCCCCCTTTTTTATTTTAATTATATAGAAACTTTTGAAATAGAATCTGCAACATAGTCAATGTTGTTATCATTTAAGCTTGCAAGGCAAATTCTTCCATTTCTTACCATATAAATACCAAAATCTTTTTTTAATTTATCAACTTGAACAGGATTTAACCCCGTAAAAGAAAACATTCCATGTTGAATTAACATATGTTTAAAAAGTTCTTCAACTCCCCTCTTTTCCAATGCGTTTACTAAGGCAACTCTTGCTTTAGAAATTCTTTCTTGCATTTGGCTTACTTCTTCTTTCCACTGCTTAGTTAATTTATCGTCTTTTAAAACAGTAGCTACTATTTTTGCACCATCGGCAGGAGGATTTGAATAATTTGCCCTAATATCTAATTCTATTTGTGATAAAATTTTCTTTGCCATATCAGGGTTTGATGTAACAATACTCAATGCTCCAATTCGTCTACAATATAAAGAAAAATTCTTAGAAAAAGAATTCGCGACTAAAAAATTAAGATCTTTTTTAATACATTTTTTTATTACATCTCTATCACTAATTACGTCTTTACAAAAACCTTGATACGCAAAATCTAAAAATAAAATTAAATCTTTTTCCTTAATAACATCTATAACCTTATCCCATTGATCACTCGTTAAATCCATTCCTGTTGGATTGTGACAGCAAGCATGAAAAAGAACTATATTATTTTTAGAAATTAATTTTAACCCTTTTAATAATTCATCAAAGTCGATACTCTTTGTCTCTTCATTATAATAAGGATACGAAGCGATTTTAAAACCAGTACCTCCAAAAATATTTTTATGATTTTGCCATGTAGGAGAACTTACATAAACTGTAGCGTTTGGATAATGCCTATTTAAAAAGTCCGCACCAATTTTTAATGCTCCCGAACCACCTAAAGATTGCAAGGTAACAATGTTTTCTCTAATATTCTCTAAATCTTCTTTTTCAAATAATAACTCTTTTACTAACTCCCGATATTCCTTATTTCCTGCTATAGGAATATATCCCAAAAAATCTTCAAACGATATTTTTCTCATAGCCTCTTTTACAACGTTTAATGTTGGAATTTTTCCATAATCGTCTTTATAAATTCCTATAGAAAGATCTACCTTATTAGGATTTTTGTCTTTTTCAAATAATGATTTTAATCCTAAAATTGCGTCTGCAGGCGCTTCTTTAATATTTTCGAATTTAAACATTTTTTCTCCAAAATAAACTAAAATTACTCTAATCTCTTACTAATAAGAACTTTTAGCATATCACTTTTTTCTGTTTTTCTTTTATCTTCAAGAAAACTTTTATGCTTAGGATTTGTCATATCAAGCCTTGAATAAGCAATGGCTCTTGCCATAGGTTCTGGGTGTTTTGCTAATTCCCATATAATATTTTCTGGCAAATCAATTCGTTTATGACTTAAATATCTTGCTGCTTCAAAATTAAAAATATCTTCTGAGCTTTCATCATTTCTAAATAATAAAATTGATAATACAGTTAAATCATCTGGATTTTCTTCAAAAAACTTTTCAACAATCGCGTGTTGTTTACTTCCATCTATTAAAAACAATGATAACAATATATAAATTTGATCACGAGATAATTTAGTATTTCCCTCAGCGATAAACTCCAATACTTTTTTATTAAGTTTTTTATTCTGCGATAAAACTTTCACTGATTCTTCTCGTATATTTTTCAAAGGATATGATAATAAATCTATATACAATTGGACATCAAATGTATCTTTAGGAAATTTTCCAACAATAAAACTAAGAAGATCTTGTGCACCGACCTGTTTCCAATCGTTTGTTTTGAAAAAATCAATTAACGGCGCTAGAGCCTTACCAAAAAATTCTTTTATAAGCTTATATAACTTATCAGCAGTTATTATTTTTTTATCAACTAGATCAAGTAATATTAATAATTTTCCCCTAAGTATAAGTTCATTATTTGCAGAATCTGATAAAAATCCTAATATTCCATCATCGTTTTCTCCTAGTACAAAAATATTACTCAATGCCCTACTTGAAAACTCATCTAACGTTTTTACACCAAGAAGTGATAGCTTTTTAAAAGAGTCACCATAAATTCCAGTTAAATGAGACATTTTATCTAATGACACATTTTTTAATTGAGATATTGGAGCGTCTAAAGCCACACTTCCTGCAACAGCAAGCGCAATTGATGGGTGCAACTCTTCTAATGCCTGTATTTGTAAACTTTTCTCTTCTACTGACACTAATTTTGGAACGCTAAGTCTAAACGCTGTATACTTATCATCATCTGTTAAATCATCTTCCCAAAGTGGATTAAAAATTGTTTTCAAAATTAAGTTATTAACGTATGGTGAATGTTTCTTCCCTTCAAGAACAAAATTCACAATAGTAATTTGCGCTAAAGAATCCCCTTTTAATGCTTTCGCAACAATTTCTTTCATAAAAATTGGCTGATTAGAAGACCAACTATACTCATACTCTAATAATTTTTCTTGATTAGAATTAAATATATTAAGTTTTGGAAGCTTGTCTTTATTATAAAAAAGAAGGACTCCCAATAAACAAAAAAATAATAAGTAAAGAACTGTTTTGTCTTGTGGCGCATGCATTATAACAGTTTCTGTTCTAGGAATCCTAGCAACATATTTTTCTTGTTCTCTAAAATTTACCGTATTTTTACGATCTTTTTCATCATTTAAGTCTTGCTCATTATTCTTTTCAATCTTATTAAAAATTTTCCCAGTCGGAATCATGTTTTCTTGAAAAGGATTAATCTCTTTTTTTCCACTTTCATCATTATCTAATGGCAAAATTTCTTCTTTTTCTTTCTTCTTTAATATCACCCCACTTGACATTGGGATAAACGAAGATGTTTCTATCTTATTTATCTTATCTATAGCAATTTTCACAGAATCTTTCGTTAAAGAATCAAAAATAAAATCTAATGAAATAAAATTAGTTTTTTTAGAAATTTTTTCGAAAAGTTTTTTTAATCCACATATATCATCATTAAAAGATGGTTCATTATTATGAGAAGAAATATAAGAAAAAATTGGATCAACTAATATATAGCGTTCACCATCAAAAACTATATTATCTTCGTTAATATCACCATGGAAAATACCACTTTTCCAAAGCAACTCAACATACTGCAAAATGCCAATTATAATTTTTTTCCAATTACGTAAAACTCTTTCAGTTTCAATTTTAAAAGAAAGTAAATCTTCTTTTCGAAAAAGCTTTCTTTTATACCAAACCTGTTTATCAAACATTCCAAACGATAACAATGCACATAAATTTGCATCATTTAATAATAAAAGTTTTCCCTTGATGTCATCTAAATTATCTGCATACATTGGATTAGAAAATCTATAAAGAGATAATTCTTTTAAATTTATAATCCTTGTATCCCAAACATCTTTTTTTAAATCACAAGAACATAAATCATCCGTTTCCCCTAGAATTAGCTGATTAACATAATATTCAAAGGTTGACCTTCTCTTAGTATCAAGTTCTGATAATCCAACAATTTCTGTATAAAAGTTTTCATTCATTTTATTTACTTTATTTTTTCTACAACAATATCAACGATTTCATCATAACCATATGTTCCTTCAAAAACGCCTTTTACCTTTAAATTGACGAAATTTGGCGCGCACCAAATACCAATATCTGCGTCATCGCTTTCCCCTGGACCATTTACTCGACAGCCCATAACGGCTATCGTAAAATCCTTGTCTTTTGCAAAGGCCGTTGCCTCTTTTATCCTGCTTGCAAGATCGATAAATTTATCTGTTTGAACTCTTGAACATGAGGGACATGAAATAATATTTAAACCTTTTGTATTATAAGCATCTTTTGGTAAGAACTTCCCATTTTTAATATCATCAAGTATTTGTTTTCCGACTTCAACTTCTTTATATTTTTCTTCAAATGGGACAGTTAAAGAAACTCTTATTGTATCACCGATTTCTTCTGATATTAAACGTTCCATCGCCACTCGACTTTTTATCTCTCCCATTGGAAGCATTCCCGCTTCCGTAACTCCAAGATGAAGTGGTACAAAAGGATAAAGATTTGCAAATTTTTCATTTATTTTTATCACCCCATAAGGATTCGAACTCTTTAATGAAACAAGATAATCTTTAAATCCCAATTTTTCCATCATTTCTACATGGCTTCCTGCAGAATTAATCGCGATATCACCAGAGTCCTCCTTATCTTTTTTTAATGATGGATCTAAAGAACCAAAATTAACCCCTATTCTTATCGCGCAATCATTTTCCCCTGCAATATCCACTAAAAATTTTACTTTTTCTTCTATCGTTTTTTCTTTTTCTATATGATAAAGATGGCCTGGATTATAACGAATCTTTTGGACAAATGGAGCTAAATCTCTAGCTAATAAATAATTTTCTTGCAAATCTACCGAAATATTAGCATTTGTCTCTTTTCTGATTTCTCGTAAGGCATCAACATCTTCCTTGTTATCAGCAGCAAGCCTTATAATTCCCACTCCTGAATCTTCTAACATCTTAATTTGACTTAATGTTCTTGAGATATCTTGCGTCTTTGAGGAACACATTGACTGAACAACTATTGGATTTTCCCCACCAACCAATAAATTCCCTATTTTTATTTCTCTTGTTTTTCTCATATATCATTCCATATTAAATAAAAAACATTTATATTCCGACAATAAAATAACACTTGCTAAAAAGCATATTATTTATTCTAATATGTATTGATTGTAACTTACAGAGCAATCTTTTAAAAGGGATTAAAATGTATTCTTCAGATGATATAAATGATATTTTTGCAAAAATTACTGAGTACTATGAAGAACCTATAAAAATTTATTCTCGTTGTCAAAGTCATTATTTTTATAGAGTAGAAAATTTAAGCGAAGATGAATTAAATTTATGTGCAGAACACGTTGCTTATAGGCTCAGAAACACCGTATCCCCCCAAGAGCCAAAACTTTTTTTGAAGCTTGCAGGCGGTTATACTTTTTTTGCGGAAAGGCTTTGCGCTATTTATTCCGAGCTTATTCCAAATGCGGAAGATATTATTTTAGAAAAATATTCTCCAGAAAAATTCTCTAATGGCTATGGAGAAAAATACAAAGGCGTAAACACTATTTTAATTACTGATATCATTACTACCGCACGATCGACATTGTCGGCACATACAAAATTATCATTACGAGGGATCCCTGTTCTTTCTTGGGTCTCATTGATCGACAGGACTTTTGGCCCTGGCCCTGTTCCTGTTGTCTCAGCATTTACGGGAGCACCCGTTTCATTACTTAGTATTTGAAACAAACATTACAGATAAGAAATTATTGCGATTGTGCTTTTTGAAGAGAATCAATTGGTATAATTTTTACGGAATTCGTTTTTCTTTTTATAGGTTTCTCTTTTAGAATCTCATCTGAAGTTGGGCGAACAAGATTGCTCTTTGTCACAACATTTTTTAGTTCGTGCAATACAGCTTGTAATGCTTGATTCTTAGCCTTTACTGCCACAAGTTTTAATGCCAAATCTGCAGATTTAGCAAAATCAGAATTCTTCGAAGATAGCAAAAGCTCTGATTTCATCTTGTCCATATCATTATTTAATGAAGCTTGCTCTATTTGAAACCTCTCGACAATAGCAAATGTTTTTGCCACTAGATTCTTTTGATTATAAAAACTATCTAACAAATCATATAGCTCTTTTACAAGCTCTGAATTCACACTCTTCCACTCAAATATTTGTAAATCAGAATAATTTAACTTATCTTGACTACGCTCCATTTCTGTATATAGCCTTACAGCTTGCCTACTTTTTTGTAAAAGAGACACTAATCTAGTTTTAAAAGTTCCTGAATCCATCAAAAATTTACTACTTCATAAAAAAATATAACTAAAAGATTTCGTTATTATAATCAATAAAAAATGAAAAACAAGAAAATATTGAGAATAAAATACGTTGCAGTTAAGAGATTATACTGTAATAATATTTTTAGTAAAAATTTTTTAAAAGAATGAAAATATGGAAAAAGATTTAGTTATTATTGGCGCTGGTCCTGGGGGATATACAGCGGCAATCGAAGCTTCTAAGTGCGGACGCAAAGTTACTTTAATAGAAAAAGAAAACAAATTGGGGGGAACTTGCTTAAATTATGGTTGTATGCCGACAAAATCACTTCTTCACGTTGCAAGAGAAATTGATGGATTAAAAAGTTTACAAACTAATCACCTTGCCACTTTTGATAATTTTTCAATCAATTATGAAAATATTATTAATTTATCAAGAGAACATGTAGAAAAACTTAATGAAGGCATAAAATTTTTAATGAAAAAAAATAATGTTGAAATCATTAATGCAACTGCAGGTTTCATATCTAATGGAAAAATAAAGATTTTTAACAAAGAAGAAAATATTCAGGCAGAAATAACTGCAAATGATTTTATTATTTCTACTGGAAGTATTCCAAGAGAAATACCAAATATTAAAATTAATGGGACAACTGTACATAATTCAAAAACTTTTTTATTAAACAAAAAAATGCCACGACGGGTTTTAGTAATTGGTTCAGGCGCTATTGGGCTTGAATTTGCATCTTTTTTAAATGCAGTCGGATCAGATGTCACTATCGTTGAATATATGGATAAAATCATGCCCCAAGCAGATTCAACAATTTCTAATACATTAAAAAGAATTTTAGAAGAAAAAGGAATGAAGATTTTTACCTCATCTCAAGTTATCGAATTTCATTCAAATGATAAAATAATTGCTAAGATAAAAAATAAAAAGGAACAAATTTTTGATATTGAGGCAAATGCATGTTTAGTGGCAATCGGGGTAACACCGAATATTGATGGATTAGAGTTAGAAAATACCGATATAAGTACAAATGAAAGAAATTTCATTACCGTTAATGAAAAAATGGAGACGACTGCGCCACATCATTTTGCTATTGGAGATGTCATCGGAATGCCAACATTGGCACATGTTGCTATGTATGAGGCAAAAATTCTAGTTAATTATCTTTGCAATCTTAACAATAAGTTATTAAAGAGAAATATTCCTCTTTGTTCTTATACAATTCCTCAAGTAGCATCTGTTGGAATTACAGAAGATATGGCAAAAGAAAAAAATATCGATTACAAAAGCGTTAGAATCCCTTTCTTGGCGAACGGAAAAGCTGTAGTTTCAGAAGAATCTCAAGGGCTAATAAAGCTTATTTTTGACCCCAAATCAAATATAATATTGGGTTGTCACATTCTTCAAAATGATGCAACAGAGCTTCTTCCTGAGATTATTTTAGCAATGAATGAGGGGATTACCATAAAACAAATTGCAAATTCAATCCATGCGCACCCAACATTATCTGAAATTTTATCAGATGCTTGTGCATTAGTAGGATAAAATTAGTACTTTTCTCTAAAAATTTTTAAAGAATATACCGATACAACTTATATATGGAATTGGAAAATACCAGAAATTTAACAGCGCCAATATTAATTGTTGACGATCAAGAGTTAATGGCAAAATTAACTCGTTCAATTCTTCGTTCTTTAGGATTAACTCAAATAGTAATTTTTTCTTCTTCGGAAGAAGCTTTTGAATACCTATCTCAAAACGATGTTTCAATAATAATATCAGATTGGAATATGCCCAAAATAACTGGCCTTGAATTATTAAAAAGAATCCGTGCCCTTGAAAGATTAAAAGAAACACCATTTTTATTGCTTACTGCCGAAGCAGAGGCAGACAAAATTAAAGAAGCTAAAAAAAACGGGGTAACCGATTATATAACAAAACCTTTCTCACCAAAAACTTTAATCGAAAAAATTAGGAATATATTACAACTCTAACTTTTTATTAATAAATATTACTTTTCGTTAAAATTTCCACACCATTTTCAGTAACCAATACTGTTTCCTCCCATTGTGCAGAAAGTTTTTTGTCTCGCGTTTTAACAGTCCAACCATCTATTTGAGAACACATCGTTTTATAAGTCCCCTCATTTATCATTGGTTCCACAGTAAAAGTCATTCCTGGCCTCATTATAGGTCCCGTTCCTCTAAACGCAATATGAACAACTTGTGGAAGCTCATGAAAAACGCTCCCAATACCATGCCCTGTATAATCTCTTACAATCCCATAATCTTTTTTTAAACTCTTTATATAACGAGCTATCACAGAACCGATGTCTCCTATGTAATTCCCAGGTTTTACTTCTTTTATTCCAATATCCATTGCTTCTTTCGCCGCCTCAACTAAACTTATGGCTTTTGAGGAGCAAGCGTGTTTTCCCCCAACGTAGTACATACGGCTTGCATCACCGTAATATCCATTTAAGATTGAAGTTACATCTATGTTTATTATGTCTCCCTCTTTTAAAATTTCTTTTTCATTTGGAATGCCATGACATACAACTTCATTTATAGATGTGCAAACAGATTTCGGGAAACCTTTATAATTAAGTGGCGCTGGTGTTGCGCCTAATTCCAATGTAAGCCCATGAACAAACGTATTAATATCTTCTGTTGAAATCCCAGGTTTTACAATATCGTGAACATCATCTAAGATTTTTGCTGTGACTTTCCCTACAGCACGCATTTTTTCAATCTCTTCTTGCGTCTTTATTGAAATAGAATCCAAGTATCCCCCTTTTAAAGAAAACAAAAAAATTTAAACTTCTTCCTTTTTAAAAGCTCTAACTGCCATGTTATTCTCATTTGCTAATTTTTGAAAGACTACAGGATCAATAATAACCGTTTTGTCCGCTTCTATTGCAAGTGCTGTAAGCTTTGCTGTTATCATATTTTCTATAGTTTTAGGTCCGACCGTTGGTAAATCTATTCTCAGATCTTGTTGTGGCTTTACGAGCTTAACGATAACTCCTTTTTTACTCTTTGCACTTTTTTGTATCAGTTCTCCTGCACGCAAAATCATCATGTCTGTTCCTTCTACAGCCTCAACAGCGACAATTAACCCATCTGCCACCACTACACTTTGACCAATATCAAAAGAGCCTATTCCTTTAACAACATTCCAACCAAAGTTTACGTCTGATAGTTCCTGAGGTGAAAAGTCTCTTTTCGTAAGTAATCCTTCTTTTGCCACACTTTCAGAAAGTAATACTGTAGGAGAAATTACCTTTACACCATATTCTTTTAATTCATTAGATATAAATCGAAACAAGACATCATCTCTTATCGTTTTTGCTTTTGCCAACAAGCAAAGTCCCTTTATATCTATTCTAAGATTTCCAAAGAGTTTTATTCTTTTAACTCCACCAGCAAACGCCACTTGTTTTATTTCTTCTTTTTTTAAAATTTTTAAAAACTTTCCGAACTCTCCGACTTTTAGTTGATACCAACTAGACGCCAAAGTTTTTAGCTCACCTAAAGCTTCATCTTTTAGCGCGATTACAACAACCTCTATTCCCCTTAATTTCGCATTTTTGACAAATTGCACTGGAAAACTTCCATTGCCAGCAACAAGCGCTATCTTACTATCTAAAGTTTCGCTATGTATATCATTATTCATTTTGAAAAATACTAAATATTATGATTGTTCCGTATCTTCTGTACTGCCGACAGTTCTTCGAGATAGAGTAAAGCCTCTAACAGAATCTTCAGATAAAAATTTTAAGAACATACGACCCAACTCAAAATCATATTCTGGATCCATTTTTAAAGATTCAACTCTATCTTTAAAACGCCCCTCGCCTAAAAAGACCTTTCTATAAAGTTTTCTAATTTTTAATATATGATCTTTTTCAAGATTCGCTCTCATAAGGCCTACTTGATTTATCCCAACAAGTCCAGCTCTATCCCCCTGTGCATAACAAAATGGTGCAATATCACGAGTAACCATCGCGCCACCGCCGACAAAGGCTCGTTCCCCTATACGTGTAAATTGATGTATTGCACTCAACCCCCCTACGATAACATTGTTTGCAACCGTCACATGTCCTGCCATCGTTGCACAATTTGCAAACACATTGTTATTTCCGACAATTACATCATGAGCCACATGACAATATGCCATAAATAGATTATTATCACCTATTTGCGTTTTCATGATTCCTGTTTTTGTACCTTTATGAATTGTAACGCATTCTCTAATCTTATTATTATTTCCTATAAACAATTCTGAATCTTCACCTGCAAATTTTAAATCTTGCGGATTAGCGCCAACTGAAGCAAATTGATAAATTTGATTTGAATCTCCAATCGTTGTCTTGCCATCGATTACAACATTAGAATATATTTTATTATTTTTGCCTATCTTAACATTTGGACCTATTACTGAAAAAGGGCCTATTTCTGTTCCCTCTCCGATTTCCGCACCATCTGCCACAACTGCCAATTTATGAATATTTACCATTTTTACTTCTCCGCTGCTGATATAATTCCATTTGCCACGATCTCACCATTAACGGTAGCAGTGGCTTGCATTTTCCACAAGAAACTTTTTTTTAACAAAAGTTTCATCTCTATATATAAAACATCTCCTGGACGAACTTGCTTTCTCCATTTGAAATTTTCTGTACCAACAAGATAAAATGTTTTTGATAAATCAGCTCCCTCACGTGTTCTGGCTAAAAAAGCGCCTGCTTGAGCCATCGCTTCAAGGACGAGTACTCCTGGCATCAATGGAAAATCTGGAAAATGACCTTGAAAAAACCACTCATTATAAGTGACATTTTTAACAGCTATAACCTTGTCCCCGTCTTCTTTTTCAATAATTTTATCAATCATTAAAAAGGGATACCGATGTGGCAATATCTTTTTTATATCATCAACATCATATAGTGGTTTTGTATCACATACCATAAAATAATAACTCCTTAAATAATCCTTAAAAATTTTATCTATTCAAACAAATCTATAACATCGTCTGTGATATCATATTCATCATTTGCGTATATAACGAAAGCATCTCCTTTTTGCAAGACTAATGAATAGCCATTCTTTTTCGATAGATCTTGAACAATTTTCTGAATTTTTGAAAGCAGGCTTTTAAAAAGTGCATTCTTTTTTGTCGCATACATTTCTTTTTTATCATTAAACTCAAGCATTAAGTCTCTTTCTTCTTTTTGGATTTCTCTTTGTTTTGTTTCCAAAGCAGAAGATGATAAGAGTGGAGCCTTTTGCAATAAATCAGAGCGTTTCTTATCTATTGCTTTTTTCTTATTCTCTAGCACTTTATAATCGGCCTCCATCGCACGTTTTAGTCCTTCTAATGCCTTTTTAGAAGATTTTGATTCAGCTAAGACTTTATTAAAATCGACAAAATAAACTTTTTCATCACCAGCAAATGCAAAATTAGCTTGTAACATAACTAAAGCTAATACAAAAAAAACTATTTTCCTCATGTTAAATTCCCTAATCCTATAAAAACTCTGATATATTATACTTTATTATTTAAAATTTCAATTTATAAAGGATATTTTTAGGTAAAGTTAACAATAATTTCGTAAAAAATTTAGGAAAACAATGTTATATAAACAATTCGATAAAACTGTTTTTTTACAAATGTCTATTAAATGCAATTCAATTCTTTATTAATTAAAACATCGAAACATCAGAAGATACGACTAATCCTTTAGATTCTTTTTTATATCTATTTTGATAATTGGTTACTAAGTTTGCACTAATAAAATTTTTTGTACTACTTACAAATAAAAAACCATTTATTGTTTCTTTAGTTGAAGTGGCTAATGGCATTAAGACACTAGAATCCTTTTTAAGTGTCATTGTCACCAATTTTTCTGGCGTTATTGAAATATTAACGACTGCATCACTACTTCCTTCATTAAATATTCTCAATGAACCTGTTTCCCCAAGTGAAAAATTATAAGGAATTAAAATATCTGTTCCTAGTGAATCTTTATTATTAAAGAGCTTGTTTGCTACATTATTTACTCTAACATATCCAATTATACCATTAGATTTTGAAGAAACTTCACATGTATAATCGTCACAATTTTGATTGTTTGTATCTTCCGTCACAAGTTTTATTATTGGATTCGGTAATGACTTAACTTGTTTTTTAAGATTTATATTTTTTTGAGAAAAAGGTTCCATTGAAATTTTATTAGAAACTTTTAATTCGCCTTCTGAATAAATTTCATATGTTACAGTATTTGCACTATTACCAACATTTGAAATGACCAATATTCCTTTAGCGTTAACAAAGTTTGATCTAACAAAGTTTTTTTGTGATTTTAAAATTTCTTTTTGACCATTGGTAAATTTAATTTTTATAAAGGCAAGATATTTTTTATCTTGTAACTTAGGGGATATTTTAAATGTTACTACTTTTTTATTTTTAATTGTTATTATTTTTTCGCCATTACGAGCAAGACTAATTGTATAAGATTCAATTTGCTCTCCCTTTGCAGAATACCCTTTTACATAAAACTTCATTTGTTCATCACTTAAATTATCGATATAAAGTTTGGCAGATTTCACTGTTAATCCTTTATAGATATTTTTATTATAAGCAATATTAGACTCTCCCGTTGTAATATCACAACCTTCTAGATTACTTGTTTCTATGATCTCATCTTCTTTATCGTAAGAATAGTAATTCATATAACAAACGACATTTTTTGATTTAGTGCTAACATTAACCACTCCACTTTTACTTTTTATATCATCAAATCCTTTTATTTCGCTTACGAAAAAAGACATTGTGGCATTTTTAGGAATGTCGTAAGAAGTATTTAAGCTTTCATCTTTTTTGCCTAACAATTCTACACTTATTTTACTTGAAACATCTGGAGCATAATTAACGCAATTTACTAATGAAAGTTGATTTATCTTTGTAGTCCAAGGAAATTTTATAGAGTATGCCGTTAATATCTCGCTTTCTGGTATAGCAATATTAAGATCCTTATTATTTTTTGATTTAACATTTGGAAAAGCCATCATAAAAATAAGCATCATTATAAGTAAAAAAGATAACAAATAGCCCTTTTTCATAGAAAAACCCTTTTTTTTAAATCTCACTACTTTTGATGCTATTTCTTGTTAAATGTATTCTTTTTAGATAAAAACCATCAAAATATCTTGCAATATTAAATAGTTAAAAAATCTAATCTTTCAAAAAGCTATAATTTGTGCAGTACTTTTACCCTTATTTTTAGGAATGATCTTGGACAAAAATTAAAAAAGGAGGGGGCAAATTTAATGGCCTTCTCCTTTTCACCAATTTACATTAAAAAGTATGGTATAAAATTTATTTAAGAAGACTCTCAACGACATCTTTTTCTTGGTTAGCCTGAGCCATCAAAGATTCTTCTTTATTATTTGTTATATTGATCGTTAATTTTTCCGCTAATTTTATTGCTTCTTCTACATTTCTAACATCTGAATTGGCGGCTTCATAATTTGCTTTTCTTACTTCATTTCCTTTTTCTTTTGCATGAGTTTCGATAGAAGCGGCTGCAACTTTGTTGTTAAGAGTAGAATCATCTACTGCTTTTCTTTCTACGTTTTTTTTATCTAAATTTTTTTCTGTTAATTTAGTGGCGAATGTTGTTGATAAAGATTTTATTTCCATATAAACCTTAACTCCTTTAATAGTTATTAATAAAAGGAAATTTTTTAAAAGAAAAACAATTCATTATGGGCAATTTTTCTTTTTTAACTTCCTCCTGATGTAATGAGGGTATCGGTTCAAATGGAATATCGTTTAGGTTTTGGTGCTAATTTTTTTTATATTTAAAAAATTTTTATCTAGCTAAAAAATAAAGGATTATTGTCGCAATTGTCAATCCAACTACAAGAATTGTTAACAAATCAAGTTTATTTGAAAATCTAATTTTATTAATTTTCCCGAACGTAGAATTTTCTATTGAGTTAATATACTCTCTTTTACTTTCGTTCATTTTAGGACTTTTACTTTTATCTAAGTCCGAAAAACTTACTGGTCTTACCGTAGTGTTTGCTCTATCTCTAGCAAGATTTTTCAATCCGTATTCTCGTCCCTTTTTATCTAACATATCTTGAAAATATTGATCTGTCGTTTCCTCGTCTTCCCAACCTTTAAATTTGAATAATGTAGAATCATATTCTTTTCTTTTCTCATCACTGGTTAATACGTTAAAAGCATTTGTTATAATCTGAAAATCTTCTAATGTTTTTGCATCTTGATTTGTTTTTCCAATGATTTCATTAAAGAAGTTAGAATCTGGGTGATATATTAAAGCAATATTTTTATAAGCTTTTTTTATTTCTTCTTTTGAAGCTGTTTGTACCACTCCTAAGATTTCATAATAATTTTTTTGGTCAAAGTTATTTGGCATAATTTATAACTTTTAAAATCAATTAGTAAAAATAGTATCTGTAGAGTCGACAACATGCATTATAAACTTGACATCGAAAAATTTTTGTCAGTACATTGACAAACTTACTAAAAATATTAGACTTTTTGGCCATGAAAAGAATTCTTTTATCAAATAGAGCAAGATTAACCCCGCCATCTCCTATTAGGAAGTTAGCAAAATTTTCACGTGAGGCAAAAGAAAAAGGAAAAACAATTTTTCATCTTAATATTGGGCAACCAGATATTAAATCACCCATAGAATTTTTAGATGCGATAAAAAATTTTAAAGAAGATGTCGTAGCTTATGAAGACTCTAGAGGCAATCAAGGATTGCGCAACATATGGGCAAATTATTTAAATGTAAATTATAAACTTAATTTATCTTCAGAAAATTTTATTATCACTATGGGAGCAAGTGAGGCTTTGCTCTTTATTTTCATGACTTGTTGTGACCCTGGAGATGAAGTCATCGTTTTTGATCCAACATATGCAAACTATATTGGTTTTGCTGCAGAAAGTGGTGTTGATTTGATACCTGTACTTAGCGATCTTGAAAATAATTTCACATTACCGTCAAAAGAAGAAATTGAAAAAAAGATTTCAAACAGAACTCGAGCAATTTTGCTTTGTAATCCGAATAATCCAACGGGAACAATTTATAACAAAGAGGATATAAAGTTTTTGTTGGATATTTGTGAAGAGCATAATTTCTTTTTAGTAGTAGATGAAGCTTATAGAGAATTTGTTTATGATGATATAAAACCAATGTCTGCTTTACAAGTTGATCCAGAAAATAAGAGAATCATCATTGTCGATAGTCTTTCAAAAAGATATAGCCTTTGTGGCGCTAGAGTCGGCGCATTAATTACAAAAAATGAAGATGTATTGGCCACCGTTTTAAACATTGCGCAAGCTAGATTATGTGCACCAACAATAGAACAATTTGCTGCTGGAATAATGATTGAAAGCATTTCGCCTGAATATTTAGAAGAAACAAGAAGAGAATATGAAAGAAGACGTAATACGCTTTGTAGATGTTTAGAAAATATCGCTGGTATTGAAGCCTATAAGCCACAAGGGGCTTTTTATGCAACTGTAAAATTTCCAGTAACTTCTACTGAAGATTTTGCAAAATTTTTATTAACTGATTTTTCTTTTAATAATAAGACTTGTTTCATAGCACCTGCCTCCGGTTTTTACATGCAAAATGGAAAAGGAAAAGACAAGGCAAGAATCGCCTATGTATTAAATGAAGATGATATAGTAGAAGCAATAAATGTTTTAGGAAAAGGATTAAAAGCTTTTAACTCTTCTAATTAAAATTTTTATAATATATTGACATCTTAGAAAATTAAAATTAGACTAATTCTAATTTTTAAATAGCATCATCTTAAATAATATTAAATGACAAAATATTCTAAAAAAATAATTAACATAATCAACAATTCTTATGAGCACCCTACTGCTGAAGATATCTTTTTTAAATTAAAAGCCACCGAGACAAAAGTAGTTTTGGCAACAGTATATAATAATTTAAATACCCTTTATAAAGATAACTTAATTCGAAGAATTTCCGCTGAAGGAAAATCAGATCGTTACGATAAAATGATAAGGCATGATCATTTATTATGTAAAAAATGTGGAAAAATTACGGATGTTATCTTAAAAGACTTAACAAAAAATTTAGAAAAACAGCTTGAAGAAAAAATTTTAAATTATGATTTAAAAATTTTTCATATTTGTTCCAATTGCATGAAAAAGGAAAAGGAGAATAAGTTATGATTTATCAATGTGGCGTGTGCGGATATATATACGATGAAGAAAAAGAGGGAAAACTTTTTTCCGAATTAAAAGAATGTCCTATATGTAAGCAATCAGTTAATAATTTTAAATTAATTAACTCCAATATAAGTGACCTAAAAGGAAAAGGAAATGCAGATTTTGCCTATTCTAAAGATACTGAGAAAACAGATAGTAATTATCGTTACATAAAAGAAATTCATGAAATGGCGATAACTGGGAAACCTATTATTGAGGCAATGGGAACACAAATGAAGATGCCAAATTGGGATGATGTTCTTATACTTGGTGCACAATTAAATCCATTTCCGCTAGAAGAACATGCAGATGTTTCACTAAAAACTATTATCGGAAAGAATGCCAAGAAACCGATGATAATTGATACTCCTATATATATTTCTCATATGTCTTTTGGAGCATTATCAAAGGAAGCAAAAATTGCATTAGCAAAAGGAAGTGCATTAGCAAAGACAGCAATGTGTAGTGGCGAAGGTGGCGTTTTGCCAGAAGAAAAAGCATCTGCGTATAAATATATATTTGAATATGTGCCTAATTTATACAGTGTAACTGAAGAAAATTTAAAAACATCTGATGCAATTGAAATAAAAATTGGACAAGGAACAAAACCTGGAATGGGAGGACATTTACCCGCAGGCAAAGTAACTCCTGAAATTGCAGAAATTCGAAATAAACCCTTAGGAAAAGATGTAATAAGTCCGTCAAAATTTTCTGATATAAATTCAAAAGAAGATTTAAAGAATCTTGTGACAATGTTAAGGGAAACAAGCAACGGAAGACCAATAGGAATAAAAATTTCCGCAGGACATATAGAAAAGGATCTCGAGTTTTGCGTATTTGCAAAGCCAGATTTTATCACAATTGATGGAAGAGGTGGAGCAACGGGAGCTTCTCCTGCTATTATTAGAGACTCAACAAGTGTTCCAACAATTTTTGCATTACATCGAGCACGAAAATATTTAGATTCTGTAAATTCTGACATTGATTTAGTAATTACAGGTGGGCTTCGTGTTTCATCTGATTTTGCAAAAGCAATTGCTATGGGAGCTAACGCTATTGCGATTGCCTCTGCTGCGATGGTCGCAGCCGCATGTCAACAATATCGCATTTGTGGAACTGGAATGTGCCCAATAGGTATGGCCACTCAAGATCCTGAGCTTAGAAAAAGATTTAAAATTGAAGCATCATCTAAAAGAGTAGCAAATTTTTTAAATTGTTCATCAGAAGAGCTAAAAACTTTTGCAAGAATTACGGGACATGATGATATTCATAAATTATCCATTGATGATTTATGTACGATAAGCAATGAAATTTCTGAAAATACAGATATTCAACATGCTTAAAAATTAAAGTAATAAAAAAATTTTTATGAGTTTTGTAGAAAAGTCATAAAATATGACATTTGTAAACATTAAAAAGGAGAAAGATAATGAAAACATGGAAATGTAAAGTATGTGGTTATATTTATAAAGGTGATAATTTGCCTTCTGATTTTGCTTGCCCAATATGCAAGCAACCCGCATCTAGTTTTAAAGAGGCGAAAGAAGAACCTGCAAAAAATAAATATGCTGGAACTCAAACTGAAAAAAATCTTCAAACTGCATTTGCTGGAGAATCACAAGCAAGAAATAAGTATACTTATTTTGCTTCCGTTGCAAAAAAAGAAGGATATGAACAAATATCTTCTCTTTTTACAAAAACTGCAGATAATGAAAAAGAGCATGCAAAGTTATGGTTTAAAGAGTTAAACGAACTTGGTGATACTAAAGAAAATCTTAATGCAGCAGCAGATGGTGAAAATTATGAATGGACAGATATGTATTCAGGATTTGCAGATACTGCCGAAAAAGAAGGATTTACTGATTTAGCCAAAAAATTTAGATTAGTAGCAGAAATTGAAAAACATCATGAAGAAAGATATCGTGCGTTACTTCGAAATGTTAAAACTGCCACTGTATTTGAAAAGAGTGAAGTCAAAGTTTGGGAATGTCGTAACTGCGGACATATTGTCGTAGGAACAAAAGCACCAGAAATTTGCCCTACATGCAATCACCCTCAAAGCTATTTTGAAATACATTTAGAAAATTATTAAAATTATTTTATGCAAAACCAATTTTACTTAAATTTCTTATAAATTTAGGTGAAGTTGGTTTTATCTAATACATAATGAAAACCATTCTTCTCTTTCGAAAAATAGCACATTACTAATACCTATGATAAAGCTTTTCTAAAAAAGCACTTCCTAATTAAATCTAATGGAACTATAAGAAAAGATAATCCTAAAACAATTCCCCATTGAGCTAAATTTAACGGAACACACTGCATAATTTTTCCACCAAAAGTTACAGCAAAAATTGTTCCTAAAAAAACATAAATAAAAATTTCTACGAACATCGGGTTTTTAGAAATTCCTTCAAATAAATTCATTTTTGTTGTCCTAATATTAAAACCATTTATATTTGCTATAAGGACAAGTAATGCAAAACGAGCAGTTAAATATTCAGACTCTGTCGCAAAAAAATTATCTTTAATAGCGGGAATTAAAGTTATCGCAAAAATTACCATGAAAGATAAAATTGAAAGACTTATCTGATAAAAAGTTTCTCTTGAAAATAAGTTAGATCCTTTTTCTATTGGTTTTTCTAACATATATTCTGCCTTTGCAGGTTCCCCACCAAAAGATAAAGAAACTAATGCGTCCATCACAATATTTATTGCTAATATTTGAACTGCAACTACTGCTTCTACATCAAAGAAAAGTGGATATAAAATACTAAGAATTACCATGCTAATATTTATTGGAAGTTGAAATTTTAAAAACTTTGTAACATTATGCATAAATGTTCTTCCAAAAAGAACGCTTGAAGTAATCGATACAAAATTGTCATCAGTAATAATTATATCACCTGCTTCCTTACATAAATCTGTTCCAGATCCCATAGAAAAACCGACATCTGAAGCCTTTAATGCAGGAGCATCATTAGTTCCATCTCCTGTCATTCCTACACACAAGTTTAATTCTTGAGCAAGCTCTATAATCCTAAGCTTAGTTTTTGGAGTTGCTCGAGCAATAACTTTGATTCTTGACAATTTTTCTTTTACTTCATTATCACTTAATAAATCTAAATCAATTGCAGAAATTGCAATATCATCTTTACTTGTAATAAGCCCAACATCTTTTGCTATGGATTCTGCAGTATCTAAGACATCCCCTGTAATCATCATAACTTGAACACCTGCACCATGCATTTTTTTCACAGCCTCAACAGCTTCTGGGCGAATATCATCTCTTATGGCAACCAAAGAAAGCATTACTAAATCTTCTGGTAAATCTTCATCTAATGAAGACGGAGAATAACCCAATGCCACAACTCGCATAGAACGAGTCGTAAATTCTTTTATTTTTTTTTCCACTGCATCAAAATCAATTGATCTTATTCCACTTTCACTTTCATAATATTTTGCAAATTTTAAAAACTTCTCAGGGGCTCCTTTATAATAAGAAACTTTAGTCTCATTTTCCTTTACTTCGACCGCAGAATATTTATTTGTACTGTTAAAAGCCAATTTCTCTACAACAGAAATATTTTCTTTACACGCATTATAAATTTCTGGAGTAATCATTGAAAGAAGTGCCCTATCTGTAGCGTTTCCACCAATAATATTATTTTCGGCATCAAACATTGCACTTGTATTTAATGCAATATTTTCTTTAAAAATTTCAAAAACTTTACCATCTTTTTTTATCTCATTTCCATCTAATGTTAAATTATAAACTGGAGACAAAACTCCTTTTGTTAATGTCCCCGTTTTGTCGGTACATAAAAGTTGAATATTACCAGCTTCGGGAATTTTATTTGTATTTTTTGCAAGAACGTTGTGCTTTAACATTAATTTTGCATTTTGTGCAGTAATTAAATTTATAATAAGAGGAAGCCCCTCGGGAACAGCTGCAACAATAATTGTTATTGCAGTAATTAAAACTGCAAAAACGCTTTTTATAATTAACAAATTACCTTGATGCAAATAATTATCTAATCCAACATCTGATATTTGAGAAGATAAAATAACGACTGTAATTATCGTTGCTCCAATATAACCAAACTTTGATATTTGTCCTGCCAACTTTTCTAACTGTAATTCAAGAGAAGTTTTTTTCTGTTGTATGTTTTGCATTGTTAAAATAGTTTGCCCATTTACAGTGTGAATCCCAACTTTTTTTACAAGCATTTTTCCTTCACCTTCTGTAACAATTGCACCGGAAAAAAGGCTATTACTATCGACAAAATCATCCGAATTTATATCTTTTTTATCTTCATAAACAAAATCATCAACAACAAATTTTTTACAATCCTTAGACTCTCCATTTAAAACTGAATTATTAACTTTGATTTTCCCTTCAATTAAAAATCCATCTGCGCAAATTGCTTCCCCTGCTTGAAGTAACACAATATCACCTACGACGACCTCTCTTGTATTGATTTTTTCTATTCCCTCTTTTCTTAATACATTACAAAAATGGATTGATGATTTATCTTTTAAAATTTTTGTATTTTTTTGGCTTCTAAGTCCTGTACAAATATTTATAATCGAAATCGCCATCAAGACAACGGCTATCCCTATAGGCTCTATTACGGAAGCGTGGCCAAGTATTGCAAGCGCTACAAAGATTAGAGTCATTCCAAGTAAAATTAAATTTAATTTATTTTGAAAAGTTTCTATAAAAAAATCTAGTATCGTTTTTTGTCTTGGCTCTGGAAGCTTATTATATCCATACTCTTTTTGACTTTTTAAAACTTCTTCATGTGATAACCCTTGTATAGCCATAAAAAGAACCCTTTTAATTTAAAAAAAACTCTATATATATTACACCTGCTATAATGCCCAATAAGAATAATCTTGACTATTTTTCAAATTAGAAAATGCAGTTTTTACATCTATTATGATCCCTTTATCCTTTAAAATACTTCCAATGTTTTTCTCAATAAGATCCATATAATCTTTATGAGGAACTGCTAAAATGAGAGCATCTAACTCTTTAAAATCATTAAAATCTACTAAATTAATATTATATGCTTTTAATGCCACCTCTTTTGATGCCATTGGATCGCAAACTATTGGAGCAATACCAAATTCTTTTAATTCATTATAAATATCAGGAACTCTACTATTCCTTAAGTCTGCTACATTTTCCTTAAACGTTAATCCGAAGATTCCAATCTTGGCATCTCTTATCGCATCGTTATTTGCTATCAATAACTTAATCGTTTTATGTGCAATAAAGTTTCCCATATCATCATTTATGCGTCTACCTGCTAAAATTACTTCTGGGTGGTATCCCAATGATTCTGCTTTTGCAGTTAAATAATATGGATCTACACCGATACAATGTCCCCCAACAAGCCCAGGAGAGAATTTTAAAAAGTTCCACTTTGTGCTTGCGGCATTTAACACGTCTTTTGTCGAAATCCCTATTCTATCGAATATCAAGGCGCATTCGTTCATAAGAGCTATATTAATATCTCGTTGTGTATTTTCTATAACTTTTGCGGCCTCTGCTACTTTTATAGATTCTGCCTCATAAATTCCAACTTTTACAACCGACGAATAAACTTTCTTCACAACTTTTAAAGTTTCTTCGTCTTCTGCAGAAACTACTTTGACGATTTTATCTACAGTTCTTTCTTTATCTCCTGGGTTCATTCTTTCTGGAGAATATCCCAATTTAAAATCAACGCTTTGTTTTAATCCTGAAAATTTTTCTAGTAGTGGTCCACAATGTTCTTCAGTAACTCCAGGATACACCGTTGATTCAAAAACAACTATATCACCTTTTTTAAGATATTTTCCTAGCGTTTCGCAAACCATATTAAGTGGCGTCAAATCTGGCCTTTTATCTGCATCGATTGGAGTGGGTACGCAAACAATATAAAAATTTGAATCTTTTAAATCTTCTTCATCAAAAGTGATAAGAAGAGAAGTTTCTTTTAGATCCTTTTCAAACCCCTCACAAGTTACATCAACTCCTTTTTTTAATAATTCAACTCTTTCCTCATTTACATCAAATCCGACTGCTTTTTTATAATTTTGAGCCAACCTCAAAGCAAGAGGAAGCCCTACATAACCAAGACCAATAACTGCAATATTCATAACTATCTCAACTTTTATATTTTAAAATTATATTTGTTCTATATTTACCAAACATTTCTTTTTCCTAAGCAATATTTAGTAAAATAAAAACGACAAATCAAATATAACAAAAAAGTAAAAAAATTTAAATGCGTGGAATCGGCATCAACAAAATTATTTTTTTAAACTTATATGCCTAAATTCTGCGACTAAACAATTTTTTTATACATTTTTGAATAGCTGAATCAAGATTTTTGGATTTTTCTTAATCGGCGATATGCAAAAATAACACCCTACTTATTCCATTATATTTGTGAATATCACTCTAACGCATTGACTATCGACTGTCTATTTAAAAGCTCCTCTAATACATTTCCGCTTTTTAAAGGAACCCTTTTCCTACTTACAAATGGCCAAAACCAATTTCCATCTACATTAATTTTCCCCTTACTTGTTTCATAAGCAAGCTCTTTACCATCATTGTTAATCACATACACATCAATATCATACATAAACCAAGAATTCACAAACGTATCACTTTTATATTCATTAAGAATCAATAATACCAATTTACTAGAAGTATTATTCTTAAAATCATCTACTACTCTTTGCTTATTACGTAACCCCTCTGTTTTTATACTTGTAATATTAAATCCTACTTGTGAAAAATTTTGCTTTAAAGAATCTGTTAACTCTTCAGAAAGTGGAAGCTTCGAGCTAGTAGTCTCATGCCATATATTTCCATATCCCCCTCTTTCAATAGCAACATAATTTGAGTCTCTTTCTCCGCTTAATATATATGGCCTAAGATCTAATACCGCTACAGAAATAGGAGTATTATTTGCCTTATAATTTAAATTTAAATTTAAATTGCTATAAGTAATTTTTCCACATCCTTGAAAAATTATAAAAAATAAAGATAAAACTAAAATAAAAAAAGATTTAGAAATTTTCATAAACTGTTACCTTAAAAATACGAATAATAAAACAAAATAAGAGATAACTGCAAACATGAAAACTTTGTATAAAGTTTTTTGCTCTTTAAAAAAATATTAACTATTTTTAAAATAATATGTCTTTATTTTTTTAAATAGCTTTTTTTATTATCTACATCAACTCTTTTGCCATATTTTCAAGTAGTGGTGGTCTTAATAAAATGTTCCTAGCTTCTAGTGCTTGAGTTGCAAGATCTGGAAAAAATTCCTGCAAACGCGATATTTGATTTAAATGATCCGCTGTTTGAGAAATCAATCTTGCAGCATCACCTTCTGCAACCCCTGATAATCTTAAGACAGAGGCAAAACACGGCCAGTCCTGAGAATCCATCCAAGTAGTAACCGTAACAGCCGCCGTTGGTTGTACCTGCACTTCTTCCCTATTTTTATTTTCATAAGAAAGTTTTACATATTCAACAATCCTTTCCATCTCTTCAAAATACTGCTTCTTGATTGGATTTTGCTTTATACCAATATAAGTTCTATACGAATCTCCCGCGATACTTGCAACAAGCCCAACTAATTCATACGGTGTCAAATCCTCAAAAAGTCCCGTATCAATTGCTTCTGAAAGTTCTAGGACTAAACTTGTGCAAAGCTCTGCTGCCCAATGACCTTTTGGTGTTAATGCATCTTCCTTTATATGGCCTAAACTTTCTAATGCACGTATCGTATTTTCAAGTTGAGCAGATTGCCTCTTTGTTCGCATATCAGCTTCTTTTTGCATTCTATTTATTTTTTTTCTAAACTTTTTCCCAGCTTCTCTTTCTAATGTACCTTTTTTCTTTTCATATTCCCTTTGCGCTACTTTTACATCATCTTCTAATTTTTTAGCCTCTTTCCTATCTAAAAATCCTGCAAAACTTTTCTCAACTAAAAATCTCAAATCTTCCACTGAACGAAATTTTAATAAATTTAATACTGTCGATGGTGCTGCAAAATATGCAGAATGAAGCGGCTCAATCGGCTTTTTTATTATTTCACTTACAACTCTTGCATCAGAAAATAATCCTGGTGCAACTAAACAAATCCCAACTGCATCTTTTCCTCGTCGTCCCGCGCGTCCCGACATCTGTTGGAATTCAGAAGCTGTTAAAATTTTAAACCCTTCAGAGCCTCTTTTGCTATGCGCCGTTATGATCGTTGTCCTTGCTGGAAAATCCACACCTGCAGCAACTGTTCCCGTTGCAATCATCATACGAAGAAGCCCTTTTCCCATAAGCTCCTCAAGCAATAATCTCCAAAGTAACAATTGACCTGCATGATGCGCACCGACTCCTGTTCTTATTAAAGCCTCATATTGTTGATGCCCCGTTATAACTTCACGCTCCATTGAATATTTTTCAATAACTTTCTCAATCTCTGCTTTAATAACTTCTTGTTCCTCCAAAAGAAGCTCCGCACTTGGACGTTCAGATAATTTTTCTATATCGTCATCACATTGTCTTCTTGAAGTTCTAAATAAAAGTGCAGGTAAAAGATTATCTTTTTTTAACTGCATTAACATCTTATATATTGGATACTCACTTATCATCTTCTTTTACCCTTGCCCTTAAAAATTTTTCTTTTGCCCCTATTTTGCCTAAAGTCTCTTTCACCGCTATTTCGAAAATTTTCCTTTCCTCTTTTACTCCTAAATTCAGGTCTTTTAAATTTCATTCCACTTGCATCTAATCCAGCCTTTCCATAATAATCAAGAACATCTTTACAAACATGTCCATTCTTATCCATTAAAGGAATAGGCCCAAAATCTGGGTGCAAAAAACCATATCTAAGTTCGACAGGTCTATCATACTTATACACAATATTGCATTTCTTTCCTCTAACTTCTTCAATCCAACTTGCAATTTCATCAGCATTAGAAACAGAAGCAGAAAGCATTAAGAGAGCGGCTTCTTTTGAACTTAAGATAATACTTTCTTCCCAAACTGCACCTCGTTGTGGATCTGCGATATAATGAACTTCATCAAAAACCACTAATGAATATCTCTCATCAAGTTTATATAATTCATTTCTATATATTTCAGTCGTTGCAATTACAATATCTGCATTAGTATCAATTTTCCTATCACCTGTTAATATTCCTACCTTAAACTCAGGCTCAAAACGTTTTTTAAATTCATTATACTTGGTGTTTGACAATGCTTTTAATGGCGTTGTGTAAATTGAACGCCCCCCCTGCATTGCATTTGCACGAATTGCTTCTAATGCAATATAGGTTTTTCCAGAACCTGTTGGCGCCACAACAAGAGTATCATTACCCTGCACTGCCGAATCAATTGCTTCTTTTTGAAAATCATCTATGACAAACTTTGAATCTTTTGGAATACCAATACCCGATAAGAATTCTTTCTTCTCATGACTTATTCTCGTTCCTCTACTATCTTGTTCACTCATTAAAAATCCTTTAATTATTTTCTAAATTATATCTACACGATATAAAATGGCGCAACTCGCCATCTGAAATTTTATTTATATTCTCTATACTATCATCAAAATTTATTTTTCCATCAAACAATGATATTAGATGCGTTACGGCAGGAAAAAGTCGCCTTAAATCATGACTTACTATAATCATTGATAATCCAAACTCTTTTTGTAAATTACAAATAAGCTCCATGATAACCGCACTACAAACAGGATCTAACCCCCCTGTGGGATCATCTAACAAAACCACACGCGGAGTAGCAATGAGCGCTCTAGCAAGGGAAGCTCTCTTTTGCATACCACCACTTAACTGTCCAGGCATTTTTAAATAACTATCTTTTAACCCAACCTTATATAAAATATCAAAAGCTTTCTGCGAATATTTTTCTCTCTTTTCATCACTTAGTAATGAAAGCGATGCACCACGAGTAAGTGGAAAAAGCACATTATCAAAAACATTCATTGAATCAAACAATGCTCCCTCTTGAAACATTAATGATACATCTTTTTTTTCTTTTACACCTAAATCAAAGCTTCCACTATCTTGATTGTAAATTCCTGATAAAATTTTTAACAGAACACTTTTCCCCGATGCACACGGTCCTATAAGTCCCGTAATCGTTCCTGCATTTAAATTAAAGGAAATATCATCTAGTGCAATTATATCTCTAAACGTTTTTGTTAAATGATCTATTTTTATTTGTTCCATAAATTTTTATTTATTTCCTAAAACTTTCTGTATTGTCTCATTTAATAATTCTATTGAAAATGGCTTTGTTAAAAAAGCTTTCGCTCCAGAATCCAACATTTTTTTCACCGCATCTTGCGCAGAAAATCCACTAATGACAATAAATTTTACATCAGGTCTTATCGACATTAAATCAATAAATAAATCTTCTCCCGAACCATCTGGCATTAACATATCAGAAACAACCGCATCAAAACTTCCTCTCTCTTTCTTAAAGATATCATACGCTTCTTCAACACCTTTTGCTACAAATACATTATAACCTAAAAATTCAAGTCCTTGCAAAAAGACATCTCGAATTGACTCTTCGTCATCAACAAAAAGAATTTTTGCATGTTCTTTCACAACTTCTATTTTTCTTCCCTCATGATTATCATCTTCTTGCAAATCATAATTTACAGTTGGTAAAAAAATTGTAAATGTACTTCCCTCATTTTCTTTTGATTTTATTTCTAATGTTCCCCCAAGTTCTTTTACAATATGAGAAACTGTATATAAACCAAACCCCGTTCCTTTATCACCTTTTGTCGTAAAATAAGGTTCTAAAACCTTATCTTGTATTTTTTCTGGTATACCACAACCGTTATCATTAACAGAAAAATAACACTTATCATTTTCTTGTTTTTTTAATGTAATAATTATTTTCCCCTTTTCTCCTAATGAATCCTTTGCATTTACAACTAAATTAATTAGTATCTGCGCAATATGAGATTCAATTGCACTTACAAAAATATTTTTTTCAAAATTTGCTTCTATCTCATAAATTGGAGGCACAGAAGCTCTTAATAAAAAAACTGTATCTTCAAAAACTTTACTTAAATTTAAAACTTTTTTTTCATCATTTATTTTCAATCTAGAAAAATTTAAAATTTGTTTCGTAAGACTAGATGCTTTATTAATACCATTTTCAATTGCCAAAATAGAATCAATTAGTTCTTCGTCTTTTGTAATTTTTCTTTTTATAAAAGCTAGATGCCCAAGCATTCCTGTTAGTATATTATTAAAATCATGCGCAACACCCCCAGATAATATTCCAAGACTCATAAGTCTTTGATTATGCAAATTTTCTTTTGAATCCTTAATTTTTTCTGACATAAAAACTTCCTTTTTGCACTCTAACACTTTGAATTAAATAATAATTTAAAAATTAAAAAAAATGTCTTTAAATTTCACATAGTTTCTGTATAAAATAACAATGTTGTATGTAGTATATTAGATTTTTCGAAATCTTTAAATAGATATCTTGATATCTTTATGGAGTATTACTAAATGACTGAGTTACGAAAAGGTGTCGTTAAGTGGTTTAATGATGCCAAAGGCTTTGGATTTATAGAAAGTGAAGAAGGAGAAGATGTTTTTGTCCATTATTCAGTGATTGAGTCTGAAGGTTTTAAAACGCTAAAAGATGGCGAGGAAGTTACTTACGAAATTGAAAAAGGAGATAAGGGGCTTCACGCGTCTTGCGTAAATAGAACAAAAAAAGTTGTAAAAAAGCAAGAAAAAAAAGAGGAAACTCCAGCCACTGATGAGGTTGCAAAAGAAGAAAATAATTAATTATTTTCTTCTTTTTTAGTATTTATTAATTTAATTTTTTCTTGATTTTTCTTTTCCAGCTAGTTGTCCACAGGCAGCATCGATATCTTTGCCTTTTGACCATCGTATAGTTGTCATAATTTTAGATTTTAAAAGTTCATTTCCAAATTCAAGGATAGATTTTTCTAACGGTGCTTTAAATTTAGATTCATTATTTCCATTAAAAGGAACTAAATTCACCTTTGCTTTTATACCCAAAAGAATTTTTCTTAGTCTTACTAAATCAGCCTCCGTATCATTTATTCCCTTTAGTAAAACATATTCAATCGTTATTTTTCTATTTCTTTTCAACTCCACTTTTCTAAGCGTATCTATTAAAGTTTTCATTGGATATGTTTTATTGATTGGCATTAACTCATTTCTTACTTCATCTGTCGTAGCATTTAAAGAAACCGCCAAGCTTGCTTCAACTTTATCATTAAAAAAATCTTTAATTCTAGGGACGATTCCACTTGTTGAAACAGTAATTTTTCTAGCGGAAAAAGCAAACCCATATTCATCATTTAAAATTTTAATGGCTTTCGTGACATTATCATAATTTAAAAATGGTTCTCCCATTCCCATAAAAACTATATTAGTAAATGTTTCGTCAAAATTTTTAGCATCTTTTAGTAAAAACCTGACTTGTCCTATTATTTCACCTACAGATAAATTTCTTTTAAATCCAATTTTTGCCGTAAAGCAAAATGCACAATTCATTGCACACCCTACTTGCGATGAAACACAAATCGTATTTCTTTTTTCCTGCTTAATAAAAACCGACTCTATACAAGAAGAATCTTCTAACTCAAAAAGATATTTTCTTGCTCCATCGTTAGAAATAAGACGTTTTCTTAATGTTAAATCTTTAAATACAAAATCTTTGGACAAAATTTCTCTTGTTTCTTTTTTTATATCCGTCATGCAATCAAAATCTGCGATGTCCCTTGCATATACCCACTTAAAAAGCTGTCCTGCTCTATAAGATGGAAGAGAAAATTTTTCATCCAAATATGAAATTAAATCTTGTCTTGTATAATCAAAAAAATTTACCATTACATCTCTAATATAATAAAAAAAGCGTAAAAACCCTAAAAATTTTTACGCCTTATTAAATAATTTTATTATTAATTTTTACAATAATTTCAAAAATTAAATTTCAGGAAAGAAAAAAGCTATTTCAATTTTAGCATTTTCAAGAGAATCAGAACCATGAACACAATTTCTATCAATGCTCTCTGCAAAATCAGCTCTAATTGTTCCTTTCTCTGCCTTTTTAGGATCTGTAGCTCCCATAAGCGCTCTATTTTTTAAAACTGCGCCATCTCCCTCTAAGACAGAAACGACAACTGGACCGCTAGTCATATATTTTACCAAATCTTCATAAAATGGCTTACCTTTGTGAACAGCATAAAAATCTTCAGCTTGCTTTTCAGTTAAACATAACATTCTTGTAGCAATAATTTTTAAACCATTATCTTCAAATCGTGTAAAAATTTTCCCAATTATATTCTTTTCTACACCATCTGGTTTTACTATAGACAACGTTCTCTCAATTGACATTTATTAACTCCTATAAAAAAATTTTAAATTAAAAAAATCTACAGAAAATCTTGCTTTATAGATCTACTTGCTCTTCACCTTTTTGGGTTTCCTTTAATCTTTTTATAATTCTTCCCTTTGATAAATCATAAGGAGAAATTTCCACTACCACTCTATCGCCAGGTAAAACCCTAATATAAAAACGCCTCATCTTGCCTGCAAGATAAGCCAATAACTCATGCCCGTTATCGCACTCGACTCGAAACGTCGTGTTTGGAAAACATTCTTTTACAACACCATTTAATTCAATTGTATCTTTCGCCATATATTACTTTTCTATTATTTACGATTTTATAAAAACTTTTTTACTTAATACTTACTTAAGAATAAGTGCAATTGTAGCACTTTTACGATTAAACTGCAAAGTCTCCGATGTTCCTAAATTTTTCATATCTTTTATCAAGAATTTGTTCTATTGAAAATGTTTTTAACAATGCCAAATTATCGACTAAAGATACCTTTAGAGCCTCTGCAACCTCTTTGTAATTTCTATGAGCTCCCCCCTCTGGTTCAACAATAATCTGATCTATTATGTTTAATTTCTTTAAATCTTGCGCAGTAAGTTTTAACATTTCCGCAGACTGTTTTATTTTATCAAGAGATATTTCTTCTTTATCCTTACCCCACAATATTGAAGCACACCCCTCAGGAGAAATAACAGAATAACAAGAATTTTGAAGCATTAATACTCTATCAGCGACTCCAAGCGCTAGCGCCCCACCACTTCCACCTTCACCTATAACAACAGAAATAATTCTAGTTCTCAAAATAGATAATTTAGCTAAATTCATTGCTATAGCTTCTGCCTGTCCTCTTTCTTCTGCTCCCAACCCAGGATACGCGCCTGCTGTATCGATAAAATTAATTATCGGTAAATTAAATTTTTCTGCTAAAGAAAACAATCTACTTGCTTTCCTATAGCCCTCAGGATCTGCCATACCAAAGTTTCTTTTAACCCTTTCTTGCATATCCTTTCCACGTTGATGCCCAACTATTACTACAGATTCTTCATTCAATTTTGCCAATCCTCCGACAATTGCAGGATCATCACCAAAACATCTATCACCATGAAGTTCTACAAAATCTGTAAATATTAAATCAACATAATCAGTCATCACTGGCCTGTTTTGATGTCTTGATATCTGAACTTTTTGATAAACAGACAAATCTTTATAAACATCTTTTCTTAACTTTGAAACTTTTTTTTCTTGTTCCGCAAACTCCTTTCTAATATCCTCGTCTCCCGCATTTAAACGTTCTCTTAAATCTTCTAAAATAGATTCTTGCAAAGCCAAAGTCTTTTCAAAATCGAGGGGATTTTTTATCATTATTTTTTATCCTTAATTTTTATATAAGAAATTTTCACACCATCAAAATTTTCTTTTATGTTCAATTTTATATCAGAAATCAAATCTTTCAAATCATAATTATACACATAAAAATCTTTTATAACACCCTTTCCAACAATTGTAGAATTATCACTTTCTAACAATATTGCATTTTTTTCATTTTCTTGAGGATATATTTGCCAATTTCGTTTTATTGGCTCATTTCTTAAATATGTCATTTGCCTTTTGGCAAGATGACGAGTCTTTTTTGAAATATCTTCTATCATTTCATCTTTAGAAATTTTTCCATCAATAAAATCTATCGCTTGCTTATAACCTATGCTAGAAAACGGAGCAACATCTCGTTCATATTTTTTAAGAAGATTTTGTACTTCTTTTATAAGTCCTGCCTCAATCATTTCTCCCGTTCTATCATTTATTTTCTTATATAAATCTTCTCTTGTTAAACAAACAACATAACACAAGCAATCATATTTTCTAGTTAAAAAATTATGTTCTTTTTGAAGCTCTAAAATACTTTTTTTCGTCATTAAAAAAACTTCTAATGCTCTAAGAATTCTAGTTCTATCATTTTTATTTAACTTTTTGCTCGCCTTGTCATCAATAGAACTCAATAAAGAATATAAATCATCTGTACTTTTTTCTTCTAATTCTTTTCTTAAACCAATTTCACTTTTAGGGATTTTTGCCAAACCATGAATTAAAGAAGTAACATACATTGTCGTTCCACCTGCAATAACAACATTTTTCCCCCTTTGCCTAATGTCTTCTATAACCTCATCTGCTAAAGACAAATATTTTGCAACATCAAAATGCTCATCTGCCGACCACAAATCTATCAAATGATGCTTTATCCCTTCCATTTCAAGCTTTGTTATTTTTGCAGATCCAATATCAAATCCATTATAAACTTGAACTGAATCAATGCTTACAATTTCCGCATCAATTTTTTTTGCAACCTCTACAGCTAATGAGCTTTTTCCACTACATGTAGCTCCTGTAATTAAGATCAATGGCTTATACTTGGTTTTCACTTTTACTTTATTTTATTATTTCATAAAGAAAATCTTCACCTTGTTTTTCTTTAAATGACATTCTTACAATGTTTTCACTTGGTGAATCAATTGATTTTCCGTAATAATCAGGACGAATAGGATATTCTCCTTTATGCCTATCTGCCAAAACTGCCAATTTCACGACTTCAGGACGTCCAAAATCTATTAAAGCATCTAATGCTGCCCTTACAGTCCTTCCTGTAAAAAAGACATCATCAATTAAAACTATTCTTTTCCCTAATATATTAAAATCTATTTCTGTTCCATTTAAAACAGGATCCGATGTAACATTGACCAAATCATCTCGATAAAGCGCAATATCAATAAATCCTAAGTCAAGATCACATTTAGTAATATCATAAATAGTTTTTTGGATTCTTTGAGCTATAAATCCACCGCCTCTTTTAATTCCAATAAGCGCTACTTTTTTATTAATTGGATAATTCCCCTCAATAATTTGATAAGCTATTCTTGTTAAAGCAAGAGAGATCTCTTCTTCTTTCATTAGCACAATATGATTACTCGGAACAGAATTCATAAATTTTCTCCATTATATTTATAAAAGTAATTTATATCTCAGGAACATCATTTTGAACATTGGCTAAAAAATTAAATACGTATAAGTCATAATCTTTTTTTCCAACCGTTATATAAAAAATTTCTTGATATTTTAGCGATATGGTAATTTCTTTTTCTGTCCTACTAACCACAATATCATCTTTACTCGCTGGAATTTTTAAATTTTTTACATATTCAAAAAGCTTTTCCCTTATTTCTAAATCAGTATTAACATTCGCAACTTTGGTTAAAGCAACCATTTGATTTTTTAATTCAAAATAGTAATAATAAAAAGGAGTAATATTGTAAATAACAAACAATAATAAACTTATTGCAATTGTAAGGATAAAGTTTGTAAATTTAGAATATCCTTTATTATTAAATTTATTGTTAAATTTACTGAAAAGCATTTTTTTATTTTATCAAAAAAAAGCAAAAAAAACTACTATGGGATTACGAGAAAAAAAGCAAACTCAATCTTTATTTGTCGCAGGTATGTTATTTTTAGTCCTTGGGCTCGGTAACACTATATACGGCCATGAAAAATATAGGGAATATAAAAAAATTTATTCTAAAGCGCTCATAGAAATTAGTGAAATAACGTCTAAAAAAGAAAACAAAAATCCCATGTTATCTTCAAGTAACGCCTTTATTGAAAAAGAAAGACATTTAAAAAGAAGCCATGGAAGAATTACTTTTTATAAATTCTTCGTTGTTGGTGGAAGCATTTTTATTGGAATTTCTATTTTCTTTTTACTCTGGGTTTGGATCAGATTTAAAGCAAGTCGCAAATATATTCAAGAAGATTCTCACGAAGTGGAATCTTAAAATTAATATATTTCGACTTCAATATTAAAATTTTTGCTTTTACAAAGCACTTTTATTATCAACATTAGCATTTTCACTTGGAGGATCTAATTTTGAGCGAAAATGAAAATACACATTCTTCATAAGAAGTCCTAACATGGCAAAAGTAAAAATTGTACTTGGATACATCCAAATAAGTGCCATATAAAACGGCCCCTTTATCTCTAAAAATGCAGAACAAAATGCCATTAGGAAAGAACAAAGTGACATAAAAAACAATGAATAAAATTGTCTTTGATGAACTTTCTTAACATGGTAATAAAAGTAAAACGAGATAACCGAAATAACCAAAAAACATGTTAAAATAGCCACCGCATTTACATGAGGATATATATCAACATTTTTTAAAATATCTACAAACGCATTATTTAACCCTACTGTTCTTATTGCATCATCAAATATGAATGCATTCACAATATTTAAAAATGATGTGGAAATTTTAGTTTTGTAAAAAATAACATCTACTCCAAATTGAAGTAAAAAAACGCAGAAAAAAGCAAAAAGCATTGTCTTAATAAAAGATCCAGCCCTTACAAATGAGAACTTTTTCTTCCACATGTAATACAACGCATGATAAAAGAGAATAACTAAAACAGAAAACATCATAAAAACTGATGTTCTATATGAGATCACTAATCTTAAAAATATCGTTATAAATAAGCACGCTAATATTTGTTTCTGAAGATACGTTTTATTTAGTCTTTCCACCATAAGCAGTATTGCAACAACAACAGATGGAAGTAACAATGACCACAAACTTACAGCAATAAATTTTGAGGAAATTACATAATATGGACTAAAAAGTATTGCTAGCGACGCAAAAAAAGAAGACATAAAGCCAAACTCTATGTCTATCCAAACAAGCAATAACACAAAAACACACATTAATAATAACAAATTACATTGCGCGAAGGTCTTTATTGATGAAGGGCCTAAATTTCCTCCAAATAAATGCGTCGAAGAAGATCCAATAAACATTCCAGCCAAAGGATAATTAAAAAATCTATCTTTTTTACCACTTAATTCTCTCATAGATTCTAAATTACGTTGCCCAATCTCAATTTCCCAAAATAATCTGTCATTTGCAATTTTGATTTTCGAGAAATCACTTTCTTGAGCAATATGTAATGAATTTTGAGAAAATGACTCATAAAGTAAAAAAACAAATATTAATAAAAAACCGATTTTGGTTATTCTTTCTAAAAAATGCATTTATCCTCCGAAGTCCAAATAAAAATTAAAAAGACAAATCTTGAAATAGCGAATCCTTACTTAATTTTATAAACCCTTCATCATCTACTTTACTTAGTGTTTCAAAAATGAACGCACCGAGCAAGACCTTTTTAGCATCCTCTTCTTTTATTCCTCTTGATTGAAGATAAAAAAGCGCGCTCTTGTCTAATTCTCCAAATGTTGCTCCATGCGAACATTCAACATCATCTGCAAAAATTTTAAGCCATGGTCTAGCAAAACTTCTTGCAGATTTTGAAAGCAAAATAGATTTTGAAGATTGCTTAGATTTTACTTTTTGAGAATCTTTTTGTACTTCTATTTTTCCAGTAAAAGCTGACTTGGAATCATCATATAATACAGACTTTACATCTTGAGTCGAAAAGGTTTTTCGAAATTTATGATTTACACTTACAAAAAGATCGACCATTGATTTTAATTTCGAAAAACTAATTGATGAGATATCTCCCGTCGCGCCTTCTCCAAGTAAATTAATACAAAAATCCTCTCGTAAAATGTTATTAGCTAGATTGATATTAACTAACTTTAAATTTGAACCTTTATATAAATTATATAAGTTTGTAGATAAAATTTTTGCTTGTTTATTTTCCACATATCTATAATAAGAAACTTTTGAATTATCCAATATATTCATGCAAATAAGTGGTAGCAACATATCATCTTCTATAGATTTATCTAAAAAATATTCTATAAAATTTAATGATACATCATCTTTAATATCAAAAAAAATTGCAGATGATAAAAAAGATTTCTCATTATATTTACTTAAAAAATTATAAATTATTCTAAGATTTTTATTAAAATTTTTATCTATTTCGATAATAAAGATATTATCTGATGCTAATAATGAAATTGTTGAAAAGAAATTTTGATTTTTAGAAAAATCATCTAAAATATTTTGTGGCAAATTTTTAAGATCATATTTTTCTATCTTTATTCCTAGCGAAGCATCAACAGTAGAAATATCATTATTAGTAACAATGATATCAAAATACTTATCATTTTTTTCTATTAAATTCTTATTATAAAAAGTTTCTTGATTCTTATTTTCCGTCTTGTCACTCAAACAATATTCATTATTTAAAATTGCGTCTAAATCAAAATATTTATATTCTTCATTTTTAATGCTAGGAATAATCTCATCATTAAAAGAAATTTTCTTTTTTAATTCATGATCAAAATAATTTTTTATGTTTTTTAAAATAATCTTATTCATTAATCCAAGCGTAACCTTCATTTTCTAATTTTTCTGCTAATGAAAAATCTCCAGACATCTTTATCTGTCCTTCAATTAAAACATGTATTTTATCTGGCTTAATATGGTCTAACAGTCTTTTATAATGAGTGATAATTAAAAAACTTGCTTTAGGATTCTCCTGTCTATATTTATTTATCGCATTAGAGACATCAGAAAGAGCATCGATATCAAGTCCTGAATCTATTTCATCTAAAATAGCAAGTGTTGGTTTCAATAAGCTTAATTGTAAAACTTCACATCTTTTCTTTTCGCCACCAGAAAATCCTTCATTAACAAAACGAGATAACATCTTAGAAGAAAAGTTTATATCTTTAGATTTTTCTTCTACCTCTTTTTTAAACTCTCTTATACCAAACTCTTTTTCTCCTTGATTTTTTTTAACTTCATTTGTGCTTGTTCTTAAAAAATAATTCAAAGAAACACCTGAAAGCTCTATGGGATTTTGAAAAGATAAAAATAAACCATTCCAAGCACGTTCTTCTGGCTTTAATGACAAAAAATCTTTCCCTTTAAAAATTACTTCTCCCTTATCTACCTTATATAAAGGATTTCCAGCTAAAACATTTGATAGTGTGCTTTTCCCTGAACCATTTAGCCCCATAATGGCGTGGACCTCTCCTTCACCTATTTCAAGATTAATGCCTCTTAAAATTTGATTGTCTTCAACTGACGCAAAAAGATTTTTTATTTCTAAAATATTAACCATTTTTATTATCCTATACTGCCCTCTAAAGTTACTGACAATAATTGTTTAGCTTCAACTGCAAATTCCATCGGAAGTTCATTAAAAACTTCTTTACAAAATCCATTAACAATCATAGATATTGCATCTTCCTTTGAAATGCCACGTTGATTACAATAAAAAATTTGATCTTCTCCAATTTTTGATGTGGTTGCTTCGTGTTCCACAATTGCTGAAGAATTTGCAACATCCATATAGGGAAAAGTATGAGCGCCACATTTATCTCCCATAAGTAAAGAATCGCATTCAGAAAAATTTCTAGCATTCTCAGCAGATGGTAAAATTTTCACAAGTCCTCTATAAGTATTATTGCTATATAATCCCGAGATCCCTTTTGAAACTATGGTGCTTTTTGTATTTTTTCCAACATGAATCATTTTCGTTCCTGTATCTGCCTGCTGATAATTATTAGTAACAGCTACAGAGTGGAATTCTCCAACGCTTCCATCACCTTTTAAAATACAACTTGGATATTTCCATGTAACAGCAGAACCTGTTTCTACTTGAGTCCATGAAATTTTAGAATTTTTCCCCTCACATATTCCACGTTTAGTAACAAAATTATAAACTCCACCTTTTCCATTCTTATCTCCAGGATACCAATTTTGAATTGTAGAATATTTGATATGTGCATTTTCTAACGCCACGAGTTCGACTACTGCAGCATGAAGTTGATATTCATCACGCATCGGTGCTGTGCACCCCTCCATATAACTTACATAGCTTCCCTTGTCTGCAATAATTAATGTCCTTTCAAATTGACCTGTATTTTGCGCATTAATTCTAAAATATGTTGAAAGTTCTATTGGACATTTTACACCTTCAGGAACATAAACAAATGTTCCATCAGAAAAGACAGCAGAATTTAATGCTGAAAAAAAATTATCTTGGGGAACAACAACAGAAGCCAAATATTTTTTTATTAACTCTGGATAATCTCTTATCGCTTCACTAATTGAACAAAAGATAATTCCAATTTTATTTAATTCTGCCTTATATGTTGTGGCGATTGAAACGCTATCAAATACAGCATCAACTGCCACACCTGCCAATTGCTTTTGCTCTTGCAATGGAATGCCAAGTTTTTGGTATGTTTTTAAAACTTCTGGATCTACTTCATCTAAACTTTTTAAATCACTATTTCTCTTTGGCGCAGAATAATAACTAAGAGAATCATAATCAATTTTTTCGTATTTAAGAAATCCCCATGACGGTTCTTTCAACTTTTGCCATTTATTAAAAGCATCTAATCTAAAAGCCAACATAAAATCAGGTTCATTTTTCTTTTTTGATATAAGCCTAATTTTATCCTCATCAATTCCAGGCAAAATGGTATCATTTTCTACATCACTTAAAAAACCGTATTTATACTCAGAATTTTTTAAATTTTGTAATATTTCGTTATCTTTTTTTTCCATTGATGTTTTTATTTTTTTATTCTTAGAAAATTACATAATTACTAAAGAGTATTATACAGTTAAGTATTCTGTTTTATCAAGTATTGAGTGCCTACCTAATTTTGTCACTTGATCTAACTTTTTATAAGCCAACAAATCACATATAAATTTCATCGGTAATTCTTTTGCAAATGCGACCTCTTCAGCAGTAACACCAAGAATATTTTTATAATAAAAATTACCATCTAACGCTTGCTGTAATTTTGGAAGCTTTTTAAAACTTGTAATAAAAATTCCATCTAAAAGCTTTCTTGGAGTCTCAAGAAGCGGAACATCATATTTTATAACAAATTGTGTTTTTTCTTCTCTTAACGTTGAATTCTGAAGTGATAACCATGCCGCAGCAAATGCACGAGTTGGATATTTCGGAATATCTATTTCCCCATTATGATTAAAATTTTTCTCTAAGACAGAAAGTTGAAAAACAAATTCGTTTCCAACTCCATATTCATTTATACCATATTGCCTAAGGAAATCTGTAACATAATATAATGTTACATCCCCTCTTTCTACATTTTCCCTATCTTCATACACAAATAGATTAAAACAAGGATCTTTTATATTCTGTACGTCTTCTACATTAAAACCCAAAACTACTAACTCTTTTTTTAAGTTAACACTAACAACACCTATAGGAGACCCAAATGCAGTCTCAAAAACTTCTAAAGAATTTTTATACACAGGTTTCTTATATTGAAATCCCTTACTCAAAGATGATAATTTCTCTTTATCTTGCACAAAAAATATATCTGCTCCTGCATACCAATTCATGAAATCATTTCCCTGCCTATTGTGAAGAGAATAAAAAATCCCAAAATCCATTAAAAAAGAAACGCCTTGTATAACAACTTGTCTTTTTATAGTATCTACAAAAACTTTTGCATATCTTAACATTAACGGCAAAGAAATCTGGTGTAATGATTCGCTCCTAGAATCGAAAGATGATTTTAAAATATCTAAAAAATCTATAGGAGAATATTTTTCTTTAAAATAATTCGATGGATCGGAACATTTTTCAAAAGAAATTTTTAAACTCTTTCCTCGCCTCATTTCAAATAATTTGTCATCTTCTATATAATTTATTTGATCCTGATTTTGCGGAATAAGAAATCCAAAACGTTCCAAATAAACAGCATTTAGTCTTTCAAGATTTTTCAAAATACTTTCATTGAAAAATTTTATAAGCTCCTTTTTTACATGACTGTCGTCGATGTGTTGAAAAAAATCTGGTAAAATTTCTGTGTTTTTTCTTCTTCTAGAAATAACCGACAATCTTGGACGCTTCCCTGCCAAAATCCTAGACGGCACACCTTCTTCATCTTCTTGCACATTATTCATATTATGATTTGCATTCACAACTAAAATTCCTATTAAAACTTCACTATAGGGTATAACATTTTTTAAGAGTCGTGTATTATACAATAAAAAAAAGATTTATATCAAGTGAAAGCAAAATTATAGCTTTTATTTTATGGCAATTTCTAATATTATTAGCGACATGAAAAATATAATTTTAAAACCTCGTCATCTTTATTTTACCCTTGCTCTTATTACTCTTTTATCAACTCAAAAAGCTATTGCCCAAAATAACCCTCAAAATGATAGCTGGAAAGAGGTTCCAAGTGATACTACCGAGATCATAAATAATAGAAATATCAATCTTGAAGAAGAAAACACCACTCACAAAATAGAGGCTAAGCATCAAGATACAGTGGAAAAAATAAACGAAAATGCGCCAGAAGAAGCTTGGGATCCATTTGAACCTGTAAATCGTGGAATTTTTTGGTTTAATGATAAAGCTGACACATATTTTATGGGACCTGTATCAAGGGGGTATGATTTTATTATGCCAGATTTTGCACAAACAGGTGTTAAGAATCTTTTTAATAATCTTGCCTATCCTGTTGATTTTGCAAGCGATTTTATAACATTTGATTTTGAACATATGGGACTTCACACTTCTAGATTCTTAATAAATTCAACACTGGGGCTTTTAGGGCTTTTTGATGTTGCATCATCTATGGGGCTTGATGATGTCGACACAGACATTGGTCTTGCATTAAAAGATAATGATGTTCCTGCAGGGCCGTATCTTGTTCTTCCGCTTTTAGGAGCAAGTAATGTAAGAGATGGCTTATCATTAGGCGCGAGCGCTTTTATACATCCCTTTGCAATTGTAGGATATTGCGATGTAAGGTCTGGAATAACTGATAAACTTACTATTGGTGGAACATCACTTAACAGCCTCCAAACACGTGTAGACGCTGAAGAAGCGTTAAAATCTGCTAAAGAAGGTTCTGTCGATTACTATTTATTCATGCAATCTGCTTATTACCAATACAGAAATGGAAAGCTTAAAAAATTGCGTGGAGAGATAACAGACGATAATTTACCGTCAGAAAACGCAGACGATAGTAACGAATCTAACGAGTGGGATTTTTAGGAACTTTTGGGGTACTATTGAATTTAAAGTTTTAATCTCTCTAATACTCTCTCAAATCTTTGAGCAACTAGATCATAGGAAAAATATTTTTGCGCTCGCATTTTTCCATTTAAAGAAAGTTTACTCCAAAGCTTATCATTTGATAAAAGCTCCAATGTTGCTCTTATAAATTTATCCATATATTCTTGAGAACCTACCTTTTCATTTATCAATATTCCTGCATCTCCAACAAGTTCTGGAAGCGCACCTAATGCAGAAGTGATAATTGGGCAACCTGCCGCTTGTGCTTCGATAACAACTTTTGCACTAGTTTCAAGCCAAACATTCGGATAAAAAAGAACTGCCGACTTCATATATTCTCTTGCAAGTTCTTTTTGCAAAATATTTCCATGAACAAAAACTCCAGAAATTTTTTCTAGCTCTCTATTTATATTTTCGCATTGCTCTTTTGCAACCCCCTCTATTGATTTTTCTCTAGCATATATATCTAATCCACTAAAACTATGAAACTCTATTTGTGGATCTTTTTCTCTTAAATATTTTAAAAATGGAATCGTTAACTCCAAACCTTTGTATGGAGAAGATGCAAAAATCAAACGCTTTCTATCTCTTTTTTCTGAACCTGAAAAGTCAGATAACTCTACACCATTTCCTATTGCCACGCCTCGTTCACTTGGGAATCCAGAAGCCTCACAGAGAGTTTTTATATGCCATTTACTTTTCCCCATTAATACATGAACCATATTGGCATATCTTTTATCCCCCAACCCAAATGTCGTAAGGTCATTAAATCCTTTATCTGTTAAAAATATTTTTGAACGACACGGAACATTTAACAATAAAGACTGCAAATCTTTTACTGCAACAAAAACATCACATTGACTTATCGTTTCGCTAAATTGATTTATATGATAATACTTGGGCTTTGAAGCTACAGGATTTTGGTAAGTGGTATAAACTGTAACATCATGACCTCGCATAGAAAGTTTTTCTGCAAGTTTTATAATATCAGTTTCACCTCCCGCAAGAGGCCTTTCATCTAAAGAATTCGCTTGAAAAGGCAAACTATCTCCTGCAAAAAATATAATTTTATATTTTCTTCTTTCGTCCATTTTTCTTTACTCTTTTTATCTAATAAAAACCATTTATTTACTTTGTTTTTTGATGAATTATCAAAAGCAAGATATTCAAAAAAATCTTCTTCTTTGTTTTTCATTAAAGAGATTTTATTTATCAAATTTTATTTAATTTTATTACATTAAAACAATACGTTACAAAAACTTTCCTAATTAATTGAAAATATTCAAAAAAAGAATAATCTAACTAGATATGTTAACGAAATCATCAATTGATAAAATAATTCCAATATTAAATAAAGAAGCCAAGCGCGCTCTTACAATGAAACTTAGAGGTTTTCCAAAGCCTTACTATTGTTCTTTCTTGTTAAGAGACACAAACTGGTTTAATACTTGGGCAAGTAATGGTTCTTTATATAAAAGAAAATCAGATAAAAATCGTAATGTTTATTGTGATTTAAGAGTGGGGAGTTATCGATATGATCAAATATCAGATGGTGGTCTTTTAGATAATGACAAAGAAGAACATTCCTACGATAACGTAACAATGCCAATTGATGATAAAGATTATCAAGGACTTCAAATCGCTATTTGGAAATTGCTCGAAGAAAAGTTTAAAGAAGCACTGTCTAATTATAATTTAAAAGAAGCTGCAAGAGTTTCAACCATAGACACAACAAGAGAATTTGATTCTTTTTATAAACTTCCCCAAAAAAGAATTATAAAATATTCTCGTCCAGAAAAAGTTAACGAACAGCTTTGGGTAAATTTTTGTAAGCAAACATCAAAATGGATTTCTAGCCTTTCTGGCCTTACAAGTAGTTATGTCGATTTTGATTCAAATCAAGAAACAAAAATTTTTGTAAGTACAGAAAACAGGATCGTTGTTGAACATTATCAAACATATTCTTTAATGGTTGGACTTATAAAATTAACAAAAGAGGGAGTACAATTAAATCAAGAATTAATTTTAAATACAGGATCACAAAAAGAACTTCCCAATTTACAAGATTTTAAAAAACAAGTTTTGGAAAAGCACAAACAACTTATTAATCTTTCAAAGGCAAAAAAAATTCACTCGTTTTCTGGTCCTGTATTATTATCTCCTAAGGCTTCTGGAGTATTATTCCATGAAGCAATCGGACATAGGTTAGAGGGAAATAGATTATTATCAACGGGAGAGGGGCAAACTTTCAAGGGACAAATTGGAAAGAAAATTTTAGATACACCAATTACAATTCATGACAATCCAAAACTAAAAAAATTTAACGGAAAAATTTGCATTGGTGCTTACGATTTTGATGATGAAGGGACTCCTGCAAAAGATGCTGTTTTAATAGAAGATGGCATTCTAAAAGATTTTTTAAGCTCACGTGCATCTTTTAAGAAGAAAGATTTTATTCCAAATGGACATGGACGAAATAAAAAATTTCAACGTCCAATTAGTCGTATGGCAGTTACAATTGTAGAAGGGAAAAAGGGGTTACCTTTTGACACGTTGAAAAAACTTTTAATTGATGAAATCAAAAAGCAAAATAAAAAATTTGGAATGATTGTTTATGAAACAAGTGGCGGAGAAACGGATACTTCAAGCTATGACTTCCAAGCTTTTTCTGGAGAAATCTCATATGCCACACTTATCTATCCTGATGGAAGAGAAGAGCCTGTAAGAGGGGTCGATTTTGTGGGGACTCCACTTTTAGCGTTAAACAATATAATAGGAGTTGGAGATACTCAATATCAAGATAATGGCTATTGTGGAGCAGAATCTGGATTTGTTCCTGTTACAACAATTTCTCCTGCAATTTTATTAAACAACTTAGAACTTCAAACAAAAGACGAAGAATTAATTACGCAGTATATTTTGAAAAGGCCTACTTTATAAGAATTTATAAAAGATTTTTAAGATATTACTTCTTGGGTATCATGTTTTCTTCTTGATATCTTTTTACTAACGTATTCTTTAAATTGATTGACTTTCTGTTCAAATTCTAAATTTTTATTTATAGACTTTTCCATATCACCTAAAGCTTTCTTTTTTATCCTTGATATATGACAACGCGAATAACCAAGCTCTTTTGCGACATCAAGGACTTGTTCTCCTTTAAGATAAATTCTTTCTATAACATCTTTTTCAACATCATCAAGTTTCAAACAAGCTTCCTTTCCTAATTTATAAAGCTCTTTTCTTAGTAATATATCTATCGGCGTTGATGACGAACTTCCTATTAAAGCATCTGATACATCATCATTTAAAGCATCTTTTAAATTTGAATATCCATTGATATCTTTATCCTCACCACTCATAGCGACAAACTCTTGTTTTGAAGAACCATTAATCATTGATGAGGCAGCGACTGCTTTAATTAAATTTCCTTTAAGATAATAAAATAAAAAAGTAATAAAACTTACTCCCCTCTTATCATCAAATTTTTGTGCAGCTTCACATAACGATAAATCCGAAACAGAGTCAACTTCTTCTTGATCTATATGACTTCCCCACTTTTTTAAAATTCCAGTTGCTAATCTTCTAGACTTATCTCGATATTCTAGGATTAAGTTAATAACCTTTAATTTCTCTTGACTAATATAAAATACTTCTTCGTTAACAGCCACTTTTACCTCTTTTTGCTATAAAGATTGTTTCTTAAGATTCTTGATATACACCCAAAATGCTTCTTTTGAATTTTAGGTATTAGATATTTCCTTGAAAAATACGTATTTTTTTCATATACAAACGAAGAAATTTATGAAAAAGTATTGTTAAAGTTTTTAGTAGTTTTTTCCCGATATTATGTAACATGGAACAACAAGAATCTTTTACTATGAGTATTGAAGATGCTAATGATTTGGTGATTGAAAACCAAAAATGGGCTGAATCAATAGCAAAATCAGTGGCACACGCTTGGAATTTAGATTGGAAAATTGATGGATTAGATGGCGCTGCGCTAGAGGCTCTTATCTTTTGTTCCAGAAGATTTAATCCTACACTTGAGATTCCATTTAAAGCATACGCAAGAAAAAGAGTACATGAGGCTGCAGCTGAAGCTGCAAGAAAGTCAAAAGGTTGGGCAATTTCTAGGAAAAAAGATCCAGAAGAACACAAAGCAAAGGAAATTTCACAAGAATTATTAAAGCAATATCCAGAAATTATGAATGGAGAATTGACTCTTTCTGCTGATCCTGATGATGAAAATAAGATCAATACAGAGCAAGGTCAAGAAAAAGCAACAAGATTAATTTTACGTGAAATGTTGTTAGGCGCAGACATTATTGCTAGCAAGCAAGAGCTATCACAAGAGCATGCTGATCCAGATGAAATACTTGAGGCAAAAAGAATGATTTGTGCGATAGCCGCTCTTGAAGTGATTCACCAACGCCTTTTATGGTCAATTTATTGGGAAGGACTTTCTTTAAGAGGATTAGCCGACGAATGGCATACAGATGAGCTAAATGTAATTCGAGAACACAAAATTCTTTTGGAATGGCTTTCAAAAAATATGAAATTTAGCAAAAAAATTCTTCCCCCAAAAGTTCGTCCAGGGCTTAAGAAAATTGCATTAAAATTAAAAAATGCAAATGAAAAGGGAAATTTTTCCGAACTTATTAAAAAGGTAAATGAAAAATGACAGATAAGTTTAAAAGCAAAGGCATAAATGGAATAAACAAAACAACACAAACAGATAATATAAAAGCGACAGAAAATGTATCGTCTGTAGATTCCATTGATGAGGTTAAAAATATATCTAACGTATCAAGCGTAACTGGAATTTCTGGAGTTAGAATGAATAAAATTACCCGTGTGATAACAGCAGAAGAACGAGAAAAAATATTTAATATGATAAATGAAGAAGCTGATGATCTTTTCGGAAAAGATTCAAAACGAGGAAAAGTTGCCAAAAATGCAGTCAAAATGGCAATAGATTCTGCAATTATAAAAGAAGATTAGAAAACAACTAAATTTCTTCCAATCCATTTTGTAGATTTTCTAATATTACCCTTTTTAATGATTATCTTATATCTTACAGAATAAATTCCTACATCTAAATTTTTATATGTTTTTGCACTTGATTTCTTTACTCCTAATTTTTTTATTCCAAGTTTATACATAACATCTTTGTGCCCAAGTCGTTTTATTTTTCTTATATGTGATAAATATTTATATTCAGTTTTTGGATCAATATTAGTATCATAATCTTTAAGTGAAGCACCATCGAACTCTTCATATCTAACCCTTAAATGCTTTTTGGTCCTTTTTTCAACCACTGGTTTTTCCAATATTGTAGCAGGATGAACTATTTTATACTTTTTGATAGGAGTGTATGTATTTGTAAAAGTATACGTCAATGTGTTTGATGGCGTGTACGTTGCCGTAAACGTATGGCTTGGTGTATAAGTTTTCGTAAATGTTTTTGATGGCGTGTACATCGCTATAAACGTATGGCTTGGCGTATAAGTTTCCGTAAACGTGTTTGATGGAGTGTACGTTGCTGTAAATGTATTGCTTGGTGTATAGGTTTTCGTAAATGTATTTGATGGCGTGTATGTCGCTGTAAATGTATTACTTGGTGTATAGGTTTTCGTAAATGTATTTGATGGAGTATAGGTTGCCGTAAATGTATGGCTTGGAGTATAAGTTTTTGTAAACGTATTTGATGGCGTGTACGTCGCTGTAAACGTATGGCTTGGTGTATAAGTTTTCGTAAATGTATTTGATGGAGTATAGGTTGCCGTAAATGTATGGCTTGGAGTATAAGTTTTTGTAAACGTATTTGATGGCGTGTACG